>JBBDIV010000060.1:0-20347 GCA_040880225.1 Gemmatimonadota bacterium | reverse complement strand
CGCGAGGAGGGGCTCTTCGTGGGGGGATCCTCCGGCTTGATCGTCCATGCCGCGATCGAACTGGCGCGGCAGCTGGATGATCCCAAAGCGTTCGTCGTGGCGATCCTGTGTGACTGGGGAGAGCACTATCTCACCAAGCTCTACGACGACGAGTGGATGCGATCAAATGGCTATCTTACGGTCGAACGCAAGAGCATCGCCCACCTCCTGGACTCGAAGTCCCGCGAGGGGCCCCTGTTGGTTGCCGTCCAACCTACGACCTCGGTACGGATGGCTCTCTCGTCCATCACCACCCACGACGTGTCCCAGCTCCCGGTCATCCTCGAAGGTGAGTGCGTGGGGTCGGTGTCCGAGGGAGAGTTGATGGCGCAGGTGCTGGAGAACCCCGAGCTCCTGGACGAGCCCGTGGAGGATCTGATGGAGGCTCCGTTCCCGGTCGTCGACAGCTACCTTCCGCTCGAACAACTCACGCGCCTTCTGTCGCGTGCCAATGCGGCGGTTCTCGTTCGGACCGACGAACGCATCACCGGCATCGTGACCCGCTTCGATCTGGTCCGGAATCTGACGGGAGCCATATGACAGAGCTCGGCCGGAGGACACGGCCCCTGGAGATCGCGGTTCTCATGGGAGGGACGTCGGGGGAGCGAGAGGTGTCTCTGGCGTCGGGCGCCCAGGTGGCCCGAGCGCTCGAATCCCGGGGACACCGGGTGGTTCCCTTCGATACGGCGAAGGGCGTCCTCCCTGACTCCGAAGTAGACCGGCTGGTCCACGGGGGCGTGGGCGTGGCGCCCCCGCCCGTGGAGGCACTCGACCTTCTGGAGACGGGAGATACGACTGCGCTCACACGGGCGCCCGAACTCGAAGGCATCGATCTGATCTTCCCCGCTCTGCACGGCGGGACGGGGGAGGATGGGACCCTCCAGGCCCTTCTGGACCTGGCCGGGATTCCGTATGCCGGGAGCGGGCGGTTGGGGTGCACGCTCGCCATGGACAAGGAGGTTTCCAAGCGGCTCCTGCGGCAGGCGGTGATCCCGACCCCGGACTGGATCGTCGGACCGGCCTCACCGGAGGAGATCCAAGCCGTTCTCGGGTTGCCCGTGATCGTAAAACCTCCGTCCGGTGGCTCGACGCTCGGGCTGACGCTGGCCCACGATCGGACCGAGCTCGAGGCTGCCGTGGGGGAGGCCCTGCGCTTCGAAGATCGGGTGCTCTTCGAGGCGTATATTGCCGGCCGCGAGCTCACCGTCGGAGTCCTCGGCGACGAACCGCTCGCGGTGGGCGAAATCATCCCCTCACACGAGATCTTCGACTACGAGTGCAAGTACCAGCCCGGACTCGCCGAAGAGATCTTTCCCGCCGACATTTCCGACGAGCTGAGCGACCGTCTACGTGGCCTGGCGTTGCAGGTCCACCGCACCTTCTTTCTGCGAGACTTTTCTCGAATCGACTTCATTGTGGATGCGGACGGCGAGCCCTGGTGTCTCGAGGCCAATTCGTTGCCGGGCCTGACCGCACAGTCCCTTCTGCCCCAGTCTGCGGCCGCTGCGGGGATCCCGTTCCCCGAGCTCTGCGAGCGCATCGCCCGGCTCGCCCTCGAGCGTTCGCGGGGAGGGTCGTAGGCCGGCCGAGGTAACCGGAACAACTCTCTGCCGCTCGGGTTGAAGCGGAAGCCGCCGGAGGATAGAATGATTCTTCGGACTCCCCCGACGCCACAATTCGTCTTCTGCTGGGTCCCCCATGGCCTACGGCACGCAGCGCTTCGCATTCGGGTATCAGCTGACCCCCTGGGTCAAGCGGCTCCTGATCGCGAACACCTTCGTGTTTCTGTTGACGATGATCGTCGGTCAGAATCTGCTCTTCAACTGGTTCGGATTCTCACCCTCCGACGCGCTGACCCGTCCGTGGGGGGCGGTGACCTACATGTTCCTGCACGGGGGCATCTGGCACCTCCTCGCGAACATGATCGGTCTCTTCTTCTTCGGCCCTCCGCTGGAGAGTCGCTGGGGGTCTTCGGAGTTTCTCAAGTACTATCTTCTCTGCGGTCTGGGCGGGGTCGTCCTCAGCTTCGTGTTCGCTCCCGCGGGCACGATCATCGGGGCGTCCGCTGCGGTCTACGCGATCATGCTGGCGTTCGCGTGGCATTGGCCCGAGGTCCCGATCTACATCTGGGGAATCTTCCCGGTGAAGGCGAAGTGGGTGGTCGCCGCCGCCTTCGTCCTGGTCTTCATCAACGCCTTCGGCGGGGCGGGCGGTGGGGTAGCTCATTTCGCCCACCTCGGAGGGCTCCTGACCGGCCTCGGCTATCTGAAGTTCGGAGGACAGCTGGGCGCGAAGCTCGGGGAAATGCGCAGCTCCTCCTCCTCCGAGCGCTTCGCAATCGTGCCGCGCAAGGAATCGCGTGAGGAGGAAGACGGACGGTCCTCGAGAAAGTCCCAGGGCCGGCCGCGGTCGATGCGCAAGGAGGAGGAGCTCCTCGACGAGGTCGACCGCATCCTGGACAAGATCTCCGCGCGAGGCATGTCGGCCCTGACGGAGGAGGAACGCAAGGTCCTGGACGAGGTCTCCCGCAAGCGACGATCGAACTGAGGTGGCGGGCACCCGCACCTGCGCCGTGGTCGAGGGTCCCTGGTCCCCCCACATCCGCAATCGCTGAATCGATCGAGCGCATCGCTCCGATCGTGATCATTCGCGGCGGGAGATGGGGATGGCCGTGGGAAATCGAGAGCAGTGACGGCGTCCCAGGTTCCCGACGTCGACGATGGGCCATCTCTTCAGGGATCTGCCTCGCCGGGTCCGAATGACCTGCGGCACATCCATCGTTTCCATCCTCGATCAGCATCCCGGGAGCCCGTCGCTCTCCCTATATTGATGGACGGGCCGGGGCCGGGAGTGCCCGGGATCTCGGCGGGCGCGAACGGCGGCTCCCGCTCACATCGTGCAGTCGTAAGGAGGTCCCTTGGCAGGGCACAGCAAGTGGGCACAGATCAAGCGGAAAAAGGCCGTGAACGATCAGAAGCGCGGCCAGATGTTCACCAAGCTGATCCGTGAGATCACGGTAGCGGCGAGGCAGGGAGGGGGAGACGAGAACTTCAATCCCCGACTGCGTCTGGCGGTCGAGACGGCGAAGAATGCGAACATGCCGCAGGAAAACATCGATCGCGCGATCAAGCGGGGGACGGGGGAGCTGGAAGGGGTCTCCTACGAGGAGGCCGCCTACGAGGGGTATGCGCCCGGTGGGGTGGCCCTCTACATCGAGACCGCGACCGACAACCAGAAGCGAACAGTGGCAGAGCTCCGGCACATCCTGGAGCGAAATGGGGGCAACCTCGGCACCGATGGTTCCGTGGCCTGGCAATTCGACCGCAAGGGTCAGATCTACGTGGACGGCGGGCGCTATCACGAAGAGGCCGTGCTGGAAGCAGCGCTGATTGCCGGCGCCGAGGACGTTGCTCCGATGGAAGGGGAGTTCGTCGTCACGACCGACGTCGCGTCCTTCCACGAAGTCCAGGATCGACTCAAGGACGCCGGAATCGAGTTCTCGCAGGCCGAGCTCGCCATGATTCCCCAGACCGAGATCCCGGTATCGGGAAGCGACGCGGACCGGCTCATCAAGCTGCTCGATGCCCTGGACGAACACGACGACGTGCAGACGGTCTACTCGAACGTCGACATCGACGAGGAACAGCTCGCGGAGGCGCTGTCGTGACGTCGAAGGTGACATCGACCGGGAGCGATCTCACGGTAGTAGGGATCGACCCGGGGACCACCGCGACGGGCTATGGAGTCGTGTCCCGGAGTCGAGGCGGTAAGCTGGTCCTTCTCGAGTGCGGGGTGGTGCGCCCCACCGCGAAGGCCCCCCTTGCCAGCCGCATCCGCGAGATCTTCCAGGAGATCGAGCGCGTCCTGGACGGATTCGAACCCAGAGCCGTCTCGGTCGAGAACGTCTTCCAGGGGAAGAACGCTCGTAGCGCGCTCGTTCTGGGGCATGCCCGGGGCGCGATTCTCCTGGCGGCCGCGCTCCGGGACCTCGAGATCCACGAGTACTCGCCCCGCGAGATCAAGAAGGCCGTCGTGGGAAACGGCAACGCCACCAAGGATCAGGTCGGCTTCATGGTGCAGGAGCGTCTGCATCTGCGCACCGCGCCCCAGCCTTCCGACGCTGCCGACGGGGTCGCCGCCGCGCTTTGTCACTTCGTGATGGGCATCGACGGCGCGTTCCCCGACGCATTGCCGCACCGGTTCGCACGCCGAGGAGGTTCGGCGTGATCAGCCGACTGCGGGGGGTCCTCGTCTCGCGCACGGAATCCGGTGTCGAGATCGCGACCGGCGGTGGGGTGGTCTACGAGGTCGACGTACCGCTCTCGGTGGCCATGCGCCTTCCGCCCGTGGGTGACGAGATCGAGCTTCGTACCTCCCAGGTGGTTCGCGAGGATTCCCTGGCGCTCTATGGCTTCCTGGAGAGTGGCGAGAGGATCCTCTTCCAGACGCTGATGGGGACCTCGGGTGTCGGCGCACGGCTGGCCCTCGCGATGCTCTCGACCTATCCGGCGGGCCGTCTGGCGAAGGCTTTGATCGAGAAGGACATCGGAGCCCTCGTTCAGGTTTCCGGTGTCGGCAAGAAGACCGCCGAGCGCCTCGCCCTCGAGCTCTCGGATCGGGTCAAGGACCTCGACCTCGAAGTGGCTCCAGAAGCGACGGGTGGCGGGACCGGTGCCCACGAGGCCATACAGGCCCTGGTGGCGCTGGGGATGGCCTACCAGGACGCGGATCGATCGGTCCGTGAGGTCCTCGAGGACGACGCCGATCTCGACTCCGAAGAGATCATCCGCAGGGCCCTGGCCCGACAGTGAAGGACCTCCATTGACCGTCGAACGCGAAGTGACGACCCCCGAGGCGCTCAACGAGGACCGGGGCATCGAACCCACCCTCCGCCCGACCCGTCTGGACGACTTCGTGGGACAGGAGAAGGTGAAGGAGGCGCTGCGGATCGCTATCGAGGCGGCTCGCCAGCGAGGTGAGCCCCTGGACCACGTCCTCTTCCATGGTCCGCCGGGGCTGGGCAAGACCACCCTGGCGGCGCTGATGGCGAGCGAGATGGGTGTGAATCTGCGAACGACCTCGGGACCGGTCCTCGAGAAACCGGCAGATCTGGTGGGATTCCTCACGAACCAGAAGGAAGGGGACATCCTCTTCATCGATGAGATCCACCGTCTGAGACCCATTATCGAGGAGTTTCTCTATCCGGCCATGGAGGACTACCAGGTCGAGATCCGCATCTCGGACGGTCCGCGCGCCCAGACCATGACGATGGAAATCGAACGCTTCACCCTGGTCGGGGCGACCACCCGGTTCGGCCTGCTGACGGCCCCGATGCGGGCACGATTCGGGATCGTTCAGCGACTGAACTTCTATCCGGCGAGCGAGCTGAGCCGAATCGTGGAGCGGAGCGCGGGACTCCTGGGTGTGGACGCGACGGACGAGGGCGCCGCCGAGCTTGCACGCCGAGCCCGCGGGACTCCGAGGGTGGCCAACCGCCTTCTGCGCCGCGTGAGGGATTATGCGGAGGTCCGAGCCGACGGTATCATCGATACTGCGGTGGCCCAGGCCGCCCTCGAGATGCTGGACGTGGACGAGTACGGGCTCGACGAGATGGACGGCCGAATCCTCCGCACGATCCTGGAGAAGTTCGGGGGCGGGCCGGTTGGAATTTCCTCTCTCGCGGTAGCGCTGGGAGAGGACGCGGGTACTCTGGAGGAGGTCTACGAGCCTTTCCTCATCCAGGAAGGGTTCCTCATGCGAACGCCCCGCGGACGTGTCGCGACCCCCCGGGCCTACCGACGCTTCGGCTTCTCGCCGCCCGACGGGCTCGAGGACCAGGCCTCTCTCTTTCGGGAGTGAGCACGACGAGGCGACCCGTGCCCGAGCCCTCGGACCTCACCCGCACGGCGGCCTACGATTACTTCCTCCCGGAAGGACGGATCGCGCGTTACCCTGCCGAGCGTCGGGACGGCAGCCGGCTGCTGGTCCTGACCCGATCCCTTGGAGAGGGAGTGGGGCTCGACTCGAACCCCAGGGCGCACCCCACGGGTCCGCCGGATCCGGAGATCCGAGCGGAACGCCCGGGCTCCCCCCCGCTGTCCGAACGCCGGGTTCCCGCCCCGCCGTCCGACTTCCGGGACCTGCGCTTCTCCGATCTACCCGAGCTCGTTCGCCCGGGCGACCTTCTGGTCGTGAATGAGAGCCGTGTGCTTCCCGTTCGCCTTCTGGGCCGGAAGCCGACCGGGGCGAAAGGGGAGGTCCTGCTCCTGCGTCCCATGGATGATGGCCCGGATGGGCTCGCTACGGACCGATGGGAAGCCCTGGTCCGGCCGGGATCGAAGCTGAAGCCGGGCCGGGAGTTGATCGTTTCGAGTCGGCTCAGGGTGACGATCGAGGACGGCGTCGGCGATGGGGGCCGGATCGTGCGGCTGCACACCGATCTCCCCATCGAGGAAGTCCTCGCGAGCGAGGGACGTGTTCCGCTGCCCCCCTACCTTGAACGCGAGGAGGAGCCGCTCGATCGCGAGCGATACCAGACCGTGTACGCCCGCGATCCGGGGTCCGTGGCCGCGCCGACGGCAGGTCTGCACTTCACCCCCCGGTTGATCGAGAGGTTGACGGAGCGAGGGGTCGGGATCGCGAAGATCACGCTCCACGTCGGACCCGGCACATTCCGGCCGGTGGAGGCCGAGACCCTCGAAGGGCACCGTATGCACCGGGAGGTGTGGAAGATCTCTCCGGAAGCCGCCGACCAGATCCGACGCACGCGCGCCGGAGATGGTCGAGTGTGGGCGGTCGGCACGACGGTGGTGCGCACCCTCGAGAGCGCCGCGGCGGAGGACGGCGGGGTCCGGCCAGGGGAGGGGAGCACCTCCCTCTTCATCGTCCCGGGGTTCCGATTCCGCGTGATCGACGGCCTCATCACGAACTTCCATCTGCCGCGCTCGACCCTGCTGATGCTCGTCGCTGCGTTCGCGGGATACGAACGAACGATGGAGGCGTATCGCCACGCCGTTCGGAAGGGGTATCGGTTCTACTCCTACGGGGACGCGATGGCGATCCTGCCCCTCCCGTGACGCCCTCCGCCCGCGCATTCCGGTACGAGCTTCGAGCCACGGAGGGAGCGGCCCGCACGGGGCGGTTCCACACACCTCACGGACCCGTGGAGACCCCGGCGTTCATGCCCGTTGGCACGCTGGGGGCGGTGAAGACGCTGTCTCCCCACGAGGTGGAAGCGGTCGGCGCCTCGATGATCCTCGCCAACACCTATCATCTCTATCTGCGCCCGGGGGCCGAGGAAGTCGAGGCGCTCGGCGGTCTCCACGATTTCATGCGATGGGACGGACCGATTCTGACCGATTCCGGTGGCTATCAGGTTTTCTCGCTCGCGGGGATCAACGAGATCGGCGAGGAGGGCGTGGTCTTCCAGAGTCACATAGACGGCTCCCGACATCTCTTCACGCCCGAGAAGGTGATGGAGATCCAGCGAAGCCTCGGGGCCGATGTGATCATGGCCTTCGACGAGTGTCCGCCGGGAGGCTGCAGCTCGGCGGAAGCCCGCGAAGCCTCGGAGCGTACCCTGCGGTGGCTCGAACGCTGCCGAACCCGATTCGAGGAGATGGGGCGCGAGACCGACGGCCCGGCCCAGAGCCTCTTCCCCGTTCTCCAGGGGAATATCTACCCGCAGCTCCGGGTCGAGCATGCCCGCGACGTGCGGGGCATGGGCGATTGGGACGGTTACGGCATCGGAGGACTCTCGGTGGGAGAAGCCAAGCAGAAAATGTGGACGACCCTCGAGACTCTCCACCCCGAGCTCCCAGCGGACCGCCCCCGCTATCTGATGGGTGTCGGATACCCGGACGACCTGCTCGAGGCGATCGCGCGGGGCTGTGATCTCTTCGACTGCGTGGCGCCTACCCGGAACGCTCGGCACGGGACGGCCTGGACGACGCACGATGGGCAGGTCAACCTCAAGGCGGCCCGCTTTCGCCTGGACTCGCGGCCCCTCGATCGGGAGTGCGACGGATACTGCTGCCGGCACTTCGATCGCGCCTATCTTCGTCACCTGACCGTGGCGGGGGAAGCGTTCGCGCATCGTCTCCTGTCCATCCACAACGTCCGGTTTCTGGTGCGTCTGGCCGAGGATGCACGGGGACACGTGCGCTCGGGTGACTTTGGATCGTGGAGCGAGCAGTGGCTGGAACGGTACCGGATGGCGCGGGGGTAGAGGCTGCGACGAATCGGCGCCATCTTATTGTGCCACGCTTCGAGCCTTCGCCGGGGCGGGCCGTGCGACGACCACAGTGAGCGGGTGAACGTGCCTGGTCGACCGGCCTTCGGGACCGGCGCATTCGATCTCGTCTGGTGTAAAGACAATGGTTCGGGTGGGGCATCCGGAAACGGTGCTCTTTCCGGCGATCCCGAGAAACCCTGGAGCGACCGTTGACCCAGATCGTGCTTGGACTCCTGATGGCGCCCTCCGAAGGGGGGAGCCCGATGGTAGCCCTCATCGTCCAGTTCGGGCTCATCTTCCTCATCTTCTACTGGCTTCTGATCCGGCCCCAGCGGAAGGAGAAGGAGCGCCACGAACAGATGATTGCAGGTCTGAAGAAGGGTGACGAGATCACAACGGTGGGTGGGATCATCGGTACGATCGTGCACCTGAGCGACGATCGGGTGACCGTGAAGACCGGTGACAACACCCGCCTGATCGTCGAACGCGGGAAGGTGAGCCAGCTCGCCCGTGACGAGAGCAAGGACAAGATTGCCGGCTGAGGGAGCGAAGGTGGTGTCCATTCGCGAGATCGTGCTGTTGGGGGACCCGATCCTGAGGGAGAAGGCCTCCGAGGTGGACGTGTTCGACGACGGCCTTCGTGCTCTCGTGGAGGAGATGTTCATCACGATGGCCGCTGCCGAGGGAGCGGGTCTCGCCGCACCTCAGGTGGGGATCGGCAAGCGCCTCCTCGTCACCGACGTGAGCCGGGAGGAGGGCGATGCCGGACGGGTCGCGGTGGTCAACCCCGAGATCGTCGAGGTCGGCGATGAAGAGGACCGCGAACCGGAGGGGTGCCTGAGCATCCCAGGTGTGACCGAGGTCGTGGCTCGTCCCAGCCGGGTGGTCGTCCGGGGACTCGACCCTCTTGGGGCTCCGATCCGGATCGAGGCCGAGGGGCTCTTCAGCCGTGTTCTCCAGCACGAGATCGACCATCTCGACGGAATTCTCTTCTTCGATCGGATCTCTCCGCTCAAACGCCGGATGCTCCTGAAGAAATACAGGAAGCTGTGTGCCGAGGAGAAGACCGCTTGAGGGTTCTGTTCTGGGGGACTCCGCGCTTCGCGCTCCCGTCGCTTCGAGCGCTCCTGGGGGAAGGCCACGACGTCGTCGGAGTCGTGAGCCAGCCCGATCGGCCGGCAGGGCGGGGGCGCTCGCTGCGTGCTTCTCCGGTGAAACAGGCCGCCTTGGGTGAGCAGATTCCCGTGCTCACACCGGAGCGCCCTCGGGGCGAGGCCTTCCTGGATACCCTGAAGACCCTCGACCCCGAGATCTCCGTCGTTGTGGCGTACGGGCACATCCTCCCTCTCGAGGTACTGCAACTCCCGAGCAGGAATTCCGTGAACCTCCACGCGTCGCTTCTGCCGGCACTTCGCGGCGCCGCTCCGGTGAACTGGGCGATCGCCCGTGGGCACGAGCGGACCGGGGTCACGATCATGCGCATGACGGCGGGGATGGACGAGGGGCCGATCCTACTGCAGCGGGACATCCCGATCGCTTCCGACGACTCGGCCTCGGGCCTCACGGCTCGCCTCTCGGAGCTGGGTGCCGAGGCGCTGGTCGAGGCGTTGGCCCTTCTGGAGATGGGAGCGATCGAGGAGGTCGAACAGGACGAAGCGCTGGCCAGCTATGCACCGAAGGTCGGGCGAGAGGTCGCGCGTGTGTCCTGGGATCGATCCGCGACGGAGGTGTCGAACCACATCCGGGGAATGGACTCCGTCCCGGGTGCATGGACCGAGCACGAGGGCGATCCTCTCAAGCTCTTCACGCCGGAGGTCCTGGAGTCGGATGCGGATGTACCCCCAGGTTCGGTCCTGGCGGCCGACCCGGAAGCCGGACTCGTCGTACGGACAGAGGGAGGGGCCGTCGCGATCGGCGAGGTCCAACCGTCGGGAAAGCGAAGGATGTCCGGGAGTGCCTGGCTGCGCGGGGGGGGGGCTGCGCCCGGTGATCGCTTCCGTTGATTCCGCGACTCCATCTCGTCACCGACGATCGGGTGGTGTCCGATCCGGAGTTCATGCGCAGGGCGAGCGCGGCGATCTCGCGGGGAGGGGCAAGAGTGGCATTGCATCTGCGAGCGCCGGGGCTTCCCGCCCGCACGCTCTGGGATCTGGGACGAGAGCTCCGCTCCCTGACGACCCGACATGAAACGCCATTCATCGTGAACGATCGTGTCGACGTGGCACTCGTGCTGGGAGCGGATGGAGCGCACCTGGGACGCCGCAGCCTTCCGGTGCGCGAGGCTCGCGAAGTTCTGGGCCCGGACGCGATTCTGGGCTCCTCGGTGCATGGGAGCGAGGAGGCGCGCCAGCTGGGATCGCCTCGAGGAAACGAGGCCCATGCAGCCCGGCGCGGCCCGGACTTCGCCTTCGCGGGTACACTGTTCGCGACCGCGTCACATCCGGACGCGACCCCCGGAGGCCTCGAGCGGGTCCGCGAAATCCACCGAGTGCTACCCTCTATCCCCGTGATCGGTATCGGGGGGATCACCGAATCGCGCGTGGAGGGAGTCCTGGATGCCGGTGGGCACGGCGTCGCGGTCGTCCGGGCCGTATGGTCGGCCGAAGACCCGGCCGGTGCAACGGGGGCGCTGCTGGAAGCGATCGATTGCAGCATCAACCGGGGAAGCCGATGATCGAATCCAGCCATTCGAACGGTCAGGACTCGTCGGTCGGGGAGATCGAGCTCGAGGTGAATGGAAGACGACGACATGTGCGGGAAGGTTCGAGCGTCCGCGAGCTTCTCGAGATGCTCGAGCTGAGCCCCGCTACGATCGTCGTGGAGTACAACCGCGACATCCTCGACCGTGAACGCTATTCCGAGACGGTGCTCAAGGAAGGAGACCGCCTCGAGCTGGTACACTTCGTGGGCGGGGGATGACCAGGGTGTAGTCGGGTCCCGGCCGTATCGGAGGGATCGGAGTCGCATCCGAGCCGTTCCGGAAATACCGAGCAAGGATGGAGGATATGATGACGAGATCCACGATCGATTCGACCGACGCCGATCCCGGTCGCAGCCCCGCCGCGGTGGGCGAAACGCCCCTCGACACGGCCGGCAGGGACGGTCCGCTCCGGATCGGCGATTGGAAATTCACTTCGCGACTCATCGTCGGCACCGGAAAGTATCCCGACAACGGAACGATGGTGCGCGCAATCCAGGCGAGCGGGGCGGAGATGGTGACCGTCGCGGTGCGCCGTGTCGACCTCGACCGATCGAAGGAGGAGTCGATCCTGCACCACCTCGATCCCGACGAGATCTTCCTGCTCCCGAACACCGCGGGGTGCTATACCGTGGACGATGCGGTACGGTATGCACGGCTGGGGCGGGCTGCCGGGTTGAACGAGTGGATCAAGCTCGAGGTGATCGGCGACGAAGCGACCCTGCTCCCGGACGTCCAGGCCACGATGGAGGCGGCGAAGATCCTCGTCGAAGACGGGTTCAAGGTCATGGCCTACACGAACGACGACCTGGTCGGCGCCCTGCGCCTCGAGGATCTGGGGTGCGTGGCGGTGATGCCGCTCGCCAGTCCCATCGGGAGCGGACTCGGGCTGATCAACCCCTACTACATCCGGGAGATCAAGTCGCGACTGGAGGTGCCGGTCATTGTCGATGCAGGTGTGGGCACGGCCTCTGACGCGTGTCTGACCATGGAGCAGGGCGTGGACGGTGTGCTCATGAACACCGCGATCGCGGCGGCAGATGATCCTGTCGCCATGGCTGGCGCGATGAGGCTGGCCGTGCGGTCGGGCCGGCTCGCGTATCTCGCCGGTCGGATGCCGAAGCGGGAGGTCGCCGTGCCGAGCTCACCCGTCGGGGGGATGCTGGACTGAGCTCCGACGCGGACCCGTCTGCCCGGGAGGCGGGCGTCGAGCTCCTGGAGGAGGTGGGGCGTGGGCGCCGCCTGGACGTAGCCTGGGAGGCCCGGGCTCCTTCCCTGGGCCTGAACGAGAGGCGGTGGGTCCAGGAGGCGGTGTTCGGTTCGATCCGACTCCAGGGCCGGCTGGACTTTCTTCTGGACCTCCACCTCGATCGGGGGATCCAGTCCGTTCCGGAGCCGCTTCTCAGACTGCTCCGGTTCGGCGCGTACCAACTCCTCTACATGGACTCGGTCCCCGGGTATGCCGCAGTCTCCGAAACCGTGACCCTGGCCCGCGGGGTCGGAGGTCGCAAGGGGGCCGGCCTCGTGAATGCCGTTCTCCGATCTCTGGGACGGGCCGGCGCCGGTCCGGTCCGGTTTCCCTCCTTCGAAGCCGACCCCGCCGGATACCTGTCGACGTGGGGCTCCCATCCCCGCTGGCTCGTGGAGCGGTGGATCGCGCGGTTCGGGTCGGACACGGCGCGGAGCATCGTCGAGGCCGGCAACCGCGTACCGGGGCTGTTCCTCCGCCCGGTGGGTCGAGATCCCGAAGCCGCCGCCGAAACACTACGGAGAACCGGAATCCAGGCGGAGCCCGGCCCCGAGGGGTCCGACACCCTCCGGTTGGCGTCTGGTACCGATCCCGTCGCGGCGCTCGCCGCCGTTCCGGCAATCGTGCAGGATCCCGCGGCGGCGGGGGTCGTGAGATGGGTTCGTGCCCGTGAAGGGGAATGGCTTGCGGACCTCTGTGCGGCGCCGGGAGGTAAAGGGATTGCACTCGCGGGGGCCGGGGCACGCCTGATCGCGTCGGATGCGTCGTTTTCCCGGCTGGCGCGTGTGAGAGAAGGACTTCGTCGGCTGGGACTGCCGGAGAGGTTGGTGGTGGCGCGGGGCGAGAATCCTCCCTTCGGGGCGGTCGACGTCGTACTGGCGGATGTGCCCTGCTCGGGGACCGGCACGCTCGCGCGACATCCGGATGCGCGTTGGCGTCTGGCTCCGGACACTCCGGGCTCCCTGGCGAGAACACAGTCGCGGATTCTCGCCGGTGCCGCGAGTCTTGTGAAACCGGGGGGGAAGGTGGTCTACGCCACCTGCACCCTCGAGAAAGAGGAGAACGAGGGCGTGGTGGAGGCGTTTCTGTCGGACAATCCCGGCTTCATCGGGGACGACGAAGGCCGATTCTTCCGGGTCCTGCCCGGTGACTGGGGGACGGACGGGGCGTTTGCGGCCAGCTTGAGGAGGATCGGGTGAAGCTCGGGAGCTCGATGCGGCGGAGGAGGGCTCGCGAGGCCCGGCCTTCTCGGAAGCAGCGCGAGGAAGGGATCTCTCACCTCCTCCTTGCGCTCGCGGTTCTGGTATTCGGAGTCGCTGGTGGCTACGTCTTCGCCACCCAGGCCGTCTTTCCGGGGCCGGAGCGACTCGACACCGACCTGCGCGACGTTCCCGATCTCCGCGGCATGCGGGTGGCCGAGGCCGAAACAATCCTACGAGAGCGGGGGTTGCAACCAGGAACGATCGATTCGATCCGGCACCCCGACGCGCCCGAGGGGGCGATTCTGGGTCAGATGCCACTCCCGGGCCAATTGGCAGAGGCTTCCGGGCGGGTCGAGTTCACCCTGAGCCTGGGCCCGGAGCGCCGCCTGGTTCCGGATGTGTCGGAGCTGAGGTTGGAGCGAGCGGTGACCGTTCTGGAAGCCAGCGGATTCGGAGTGGAGGTCGACTCGATCGAAGCGGAGATCGCGGAGGGACGGGTGGTGGAAACCCTGCCGGAGGCCGGCGAGGAGCTGCCTCTCCCATCCGTGGTCCGGGTGACCGTCAGTCTTGGTCCGCCCATGGTCACGGTTCCGCTCCTGGCGGGGCTGCAGGAGGAAGAGGCACGTCGCCTCCTCGACTCGCTCGGACTGGAGGTGAGTGAGGTGGAGTCCCGCTTCCGCTTCGGGTTCAACCAGGGGGAGGTGCTCGAGCACTTCCCGCCACCTGATTCCACCGTAGTAGAGGGGAGCGGAGTAAGGCTGGTGATCGGCCGGCGAGGGTTCTTCGAAGACCCCTGAGTCGGCGGGCGCGACGAGAGGACCCGAACGATCTGCCCGACGAACCGACCGGAGGGAACCCGAGACGATGGCACGGAAACAATCGAATCTACCCTACGCGATCGCTCTGATCGCCGTGGCGGGAGTGATCATTTCCGCCTGGGTGGGAAGGGACTGGTTCGAGGCACGGTCGGTGCGCCCCGGGTCGCAGGCCCCCATCTTCGAGGCGACGGATCTGGAAGGCCGTCCCGCGTCCCTGGCGGACTATGAAGGAAAAGTGGTCCTCCTCAACATCTGGGCCACCTGGTGCGCACCTTGCCGCGTCGAGATGCCCTCCATGCAGCGTCTCTACGAAACGTTCGAGGGCCGGGACGGGTTCGAAATCGTGGCGGTCAGTGTCGACGCTCCGCAGGGGGAGCGTGATCCGCAGGGGAACCCCGGCGGGAATATCGGGGCGTTCGCGGATTCCCTCTCGCTCACTTTTCCGATCCTGCACGACCCCGCCGGCCGCATCCAGCGGACGTATCAGACCACGGGCGTTCCGGAGTCCTTCGTGATCGGACCCGACGGCATCATCTACCGAAAGGTCACGGGTGCGACCGAGTGGGATGAGCCCGGATACATCGAGTTCTTCGAGCGTCTCATGGACGAGGGGCCGTAGCCACTGTGGGGGCACTGTCGGGTTTCTTCTCCCGAAACTGGACGCTCAAACTCTCCGCCTTCGGGGTCGCGCTACTCCTCTGGGTGGCGGTCAGGGCCGAGGCGCCGAACCGGCAGGAAGTGTCCGCGATTCCCATCCGGGTAGACCTCGCGGATCCCGAGTGGGCCCTCGATGGCACGCCGTCTCCAGCGTCCGTGACGGTCCGGTTCGGAGGACCTTCGCGTGAGCTCATCCGGATGGCGGTGGATCGGCCGAGTATCGTGGTCCCTCTCGATGAGGTGAATAGCGCCGATACCGCCGTCGTTCTCAGCAACGCGTGGGTCCGAATCCAAGGTCGCCAGGGCGTGGTGGTGGAGGAGATCCTTCCTCGTGCCGTACGCATCACCTTGCAGCCTGTCGAGCGCATGACGCTGCCCGCGGCGCCGCGCTTCGAGGGTGACCTGCCCGACGACCTCGCCCTGGCAGGAGCTCCGCAGGTCGTACCCAGCGAGATCCGGGTGATCGGTCCACGGAACCGAATCGCCGAGATCGACTCCGTGCCGTTGACGCCGGCGGACCTGAGCGGCATCGTCGGGTCTGGGCGCGTGCTGGTCCAGGTGGATACGACTGCCCTTCCTGGCGTGAACGTGCAGCCGTTGACCGCGGAGGTCGATTTCCGCGTGGAGGATCGAATCGAGCGGGTGGTGAGCGGGATCCCCATCGTACTGCCCGAAGAGCTCCAGGACTTCGAGGGTCTGGTGCTGCGACCTGCGACGGCCTCCGTGATCGTGCGGGGCGCGCGGTCGGTCGTGGAGGGCGCAGACCCCACTCGGTTCCGGATGGTCGCGCGGCTCGAGTCATCGGACGTGCCCGAACCGGGCGGCGAGGCGGAGTTTCCGATCTATCTGGAGGGGCTGCCAGCCCTGCTCCAGGCGGAGATCCAGCAGTCCGTGGTCACCGTGGCGAATGAGTCGGAGGAACCCGCGCCGTGACCTCACCCCTGGTTCTCGGTATCGAGAGCTCCTGTGACGAAACCTCGGCCGCACTTCTGCACGGGGAACGTGAGATACTCGGCCACGTCATTCTATCGCAGGACGTGCACCGGGTGTATGGAGGTGTGGTCCCGGAACTCGCAGCCCGTGCGCACCTGGCGGTGATCGACGACGTGGTCGAAGAGGTGTTGCGCCAGGGTGGGCTCGATCTGGACGCCGTCGACGCGATCGGGGTGACCGTGGGTCCCGGACTGATCGGAGCTCTTCTGGTTGGGGTTGGTTGGGCGAGCGCATTGGCGTTCGCGCTCGATCGGCCACTGGTGCCCATCCACCACATGGAGGCGCACCTCTTCGCGCCCTCGCTGGAGAATCCGGAGGCGGTCCCCCCGTTCGTGGCCCTGCTGGTGTCGGGTGGACACACGCTTCTCCTGCACGTGGAGGGTTGGGACCGGTACCGGCTTCTGGGGGAGACGCGTGACGACGCGGCCGGCGAGGCCTTCGACAAGGTCGCCAAGCTCCTGGACCTCGCCTATCCGGGTGGTCCCGAAATCGAACGCCTGGCCGAGCAGGGAGATCCGGAGGCGTTCGCTCTTCCCCGGCCCATGCTTCGTTCGGATCAGCGCCCGACCGACTCGGACTACTTCGACTTCTCCTTCTCCGGGCTGAAGACCGCCGTAGCGACTCGGGTCGATTCGGTCCGGAAGGCGGGCCGGATGGGCGACGATCGTGCCGATCTGGCGGCCGCATTCCAGGCCGCGGCAGTGGATACGTTGGTTTCCAAGACCCTCCGTGCCGTGGAGGTCACCGGATGCCATCGGGTTCTCCTCGGAGGAGGGGTCTCCGCGAACGGACCGCTGCGAGCCGAGATGATCCGGAGACTGGGTCCTTGTGGACGGGTGTTTCATGCGTCTCCGCGTCTTTCGGTCGACAATGCGGCGATGGTGGCCCGCGCGGCCGGATACCACCTCGGGAAGGGGAATGTCGCACGTGGCGAGGTCGGTGCGCGGGCGAGTCTTCCCATGCCCGGTCTGATGTCCGTCGTAGGATCTGCCTGAGTCCGGATCCGCGGCGAGACAGAGCGTGGGACGTGCGAGGCCGTCAGGCCGCTACGGAAAGAGTGCCACTTCGCCTATCTTGAAGGGCTGTCCGGTCCGGCGATCGGCGCTTTCGGAGAGAAGACGTTGCATCCGGGTACTCCCAGGCATGCGCCCTCGCTCACCTGCACCCGGTTCACGACTCGAAGCCTGGGAGCTTGTCCGAGTCATGGGCTGCGGCGGCGTGGCGGGCGCTTGCAGTTCTGAGACAAGGAACGAGGAGGAAGCGATGCCCGGTGCATCGTGGACTACGAGAGGCGCCGGGACAGGCGCCAAGGCGCCCGTTACCGAGTTGCAACCGCCCGCCGCCCTTCGGGCTCGGGCGGCGTGGCCGGCAACGGGCGTGCGAGCGGCTGTGGACCGGCGTCGGCACGCCTCGGCGATGCGCTACGGCATCGCTTTCTTCGCTGACTGCGCTCAGATGCTCGCTTTGCTCACGTTCGGCTTGCCGACCTGGGTCCAACGCCACGGCGCACCGAACGACGCTCGCCCCATTACTCGGACAGGCTCCTCGCATCTCCTATGCTGACGATCGTCCACGGCTCGGACCTCCACTTCGGGAAGCCCCACGCTCCGCGGATCGGCGAACACTTTCTCCGTGCCGCGCACCGCCTGGATCCGGATATCGTGGTTCTCTCCGGTGACTTCACGCAGCGGGCCAAGGTCACGGAGTTTCAGGCGGCCCGCGACTTCCTCGCCAGGCTCCCGGATCTTCCGCTGGTGGTCACCCCGGGGAATCATGATGTCCCCCTGTATCGTGTGGTCGAGCGGATCCTCTCCCCCTTCCGGAATTATCGGACCTATATCCGGGAGGACCTGAACGAAGTCGTCCGGATTCCGGGGCTGACGGTCGTGAGCCTGAACTCGGCCGCCCCGCGCACTGCGATCGTGAACGGCCGGATACGCCGGGCTCAGGTCGAGTTTGCGCGCGAGGCGTTCAGGTCGGCTCCGGGGGGCGACGTCAAGGCCGTGGTAGCGCACCATCACCTCGCTCCCGCACCGGACTACGAGGGAGATCGTCCGCTTCCCCGGGGACGTGAGATCCTGGACGACTTCGAAGGAATGGGGGTGGAGCTGGTGCTGGGCGGGCACCTTCATCGTGCCTACATCGGAAATTCGCTGGACGTCTACCCGGGGAAGGATCGGGAACATGGGATCGTGATCCTCCAGAGCGGAACCACGACTTCACGGCGGGGAAGGGCCCGCGAGCAGGCGAAGAACACCTTCAACGTGGTTCGAGTCGTTCCCGGTCGACTCGAGATCACGCACTACATGTACTTCTCGGACGCGGGACGCTTCGCGCCGTTCAGCGTTCACGCGTTTCCCCGGGCCCCGAACCAGTGGTTCGAGATGGAGGGGAGACATGGCGAGGTCGACCTTTCCTCCGGTCGGGGGGATTCGGATGGTTCGGGCGGGCAGGGATCCGGTCCCGGGCCGGAGGGGCGAATCACGTCCCCCGAACACGAAGGCCGTACCATGGCCCCCGAGCACGAGGGCCATGCCATGGCTCCCGATCGCGAAGACGTCCCGTGAGAGACGTCCGTCCACTGCGTGCACACCCGGTCGCGGGGAACGGGACCGCCGCCGGCCGGCTTTCCAGGAGGTCTTCCGGACTACGGACGGGCCCGCTTCTGCTCGCCCTCGGTGTCCTCGCCCTGATTGGACCGGCCGTCGCAGTGGACGGTGTGTTTGGGCCCCGGGTTCTTTCCGCACAGACCTCATCGCGTCCCGAGGTCGCGTCCCTCCGATTTCAGGGAAACGACTCCTTCTCGGACGAGGACCTCGCGGCCGCGATCGTTACCCGGCAGACGCGATGCGCATCCTTCGTCTTTCAGCCCTTCTGTTGGGCGGGCGCGGACTTCGCCTGGAATGAGAGCTACCTGAATCCGAGGACGCTCCGGCAGGATCATGTTCGCATCCAGGTGTTCTACTGGCAGCGCGGGTACCGGGACGCTCAGGTCGATACCACGATCATTCCGATCGAAAGTGACCGTGTCGACATCCTGTTCGAGATCGAGGAGGGAGAACCCCACCGGATCACCTCTCTCGACTTCACCGGCCTCGAAGGAGTCGACGACGTCCGAGCAACCGATCTCCCCGTGGGGGTGGGCGACCCGTTGGATCTCGGCATGCTCGACGTCGCGCGGGATACGTTGAGTCGCAGGCTACGCAACAGGGGCTTCGCACATACGGACGTGCTCCGGAACATTTTCATTCCTTCCGGCACCCGGGAGGCGGAGGTGGAGTTCGACGTCTATACCGGCCCGAGAGCCTACTTCGGCCCGGTGGCGATTTCGGGGAACGAGGAAGTCACCGAATCGGTCGTGCTCAGGATGCTTCCGCTGAACGAAGGGGACCTGTACCGTCGCGAGCTCGTGCTCGATGCCCAGCGGAATCTCTACGGTCTCGAGATCTTCCGTTACGCGTCGATCACCGAGGACCTGGATCATCAGCCGGATAGCGTCGTCCCCCTCCAGGTCCAGGTGAACGAGGGCAATTCACATCGGGTTCGCGCCGGTGGCGGTTGGAACACGGAGGAGTGCTTCAACGCCGAGACTCGATGGACGAGCCGGAACTTCTTCGGGGGTGCGCGTCGACTCGTGCTGCGGGGACGGGCTTCGAACCTCCTCAACAACCAACTCGAAGACAACATCCTCTGTGCCGGAGCGGGCTCGGGCGAGTATGGGAAGCTGGACTGGGTCCTCTCCGCCGATTTCACCCAGCCATTCATCTTCTCTCCCCGGAACTCGTTCGCCGCGTCCGTCTATGCGGAACGACAGAGCCTCCAGAACGTCTTCGTGCGCCGAGCGGTCGGACTGAACCTCGGGATTACGCGATCGATCACCCGTACGTCTTCGCTGACTCCCTACTACCGACCGCAGCTCGCGGCCCTGGATGCGGGCGAGGTCTTCTTCTGCACCAGCTTCCTCGTCTGCGACCCTACGGACATCGACCTCCTTCAGGCCTCCAACGTCCTGGCTCCGGTCGGCTTGTCGTTCTCCCAGGATCAGTCCAACCAGGTCGTGAATCCGACGGGGGGATACGTTGCGCTGGTCGATCTCGAGACGGCACAGCCGTGGACCGGCTCCGACTTCCACTACCACCGCGCCGTGGCGGAGGTCTCCACGTACTACGGGATCGATCCCCGATGGGTGATCGCGGGGCGCCTTCGCGGGGGATGGCTGAAGCCCGGGGTCTTCGAAGGACTTTCCGTCGGCTCACCGAACGCGGATCGGAGGATCGCCCACCCGGAAAAACGCTTCTATGCAGGCGGATCGAATTCGGTCCGGGGGTACGCGCAGAACGCCCTGGGTCCCCAGGTCCTGTCGATCCAGGTCGCGGATCTGGTGCTCCCGCGATCGACGGTCGATGGGGCCGGGGACTCGGCGGTGTGTACGCCCGAGCAACTGATCGAGCTTACCTG
>JBBDIV010000059.1:0-20535 GCA_040880225.1 Gemmatimonadota bacterium | reverse complement strand
GCGCGAAGCGAGCCGCGCCGGAATCACTCCGAGGACGGAGGGATTCAACGTGCTGCTCCACGAAGAGGGCGGTCGGTGCGTGCGCGAGTCAGTGCAAGTTTCACGCCACGGAAGATAGAACGGTCGCCGCGGTCGAGCAAGGCGTCCGGGGGGCGTCGCCCGGGTTCGGCCGGGGCGGGGTCCGGTCGAGTGCGCGGACCGGGTCCGTCCGCACGGTCGGACCCGTCACTCTGCGCTCGCTGGATCATCCAGAAAGTTCTTCAGCAGCCTCTTCCCGCCTTCCGTGAAGAGGGATTCCGGATGGAACTGGACGCCCCAGACCGGGAACTGGCGGTGCCGCATGGCCTGGATCTCCTCGCCATGGCCCTCGGCCGCCGGAGACCAGGCGACCGGTTCCAGCTCGGCCGGCAGCGCGTCCGGATCCGTCACCAGGGAGTGGTAGCGGGTGACCTCGAGGGGAACGGGCAAGCCCCGGAAGATTCCCGTTCCCTGGTGTCGGATGCGAGTGGTCTTCCCGTGGACGACCGCTCCAGCTCGAATGGTCCGGCCTCCGAAGGCTTCCCCGATGGCCTGGTGCCCCAGACAAACCCCGAGCAAGGGTACTTGTGGACCGAGAGCCCGTACCACATCGATACTGACACCCGCTTCGCGTGGAGTGCAGGGGCCGGGCGAGATCACGATGCGCGACGGCCCCAACGCTCGCAGTTCCTCCACCGTCCGGTGATCGTTGCGCACGACATGCGGCTCGGCCCCCAGCTCTCCCAGGAACTGGACCAGGTTGAACGTGAAGGAGTCGTAGTTGTCGATGACGAGGATCATGCAGATCGGAGCGTGGAGCGAGGATCGGCGGTCCATGGAATCCAGACCGGTACACGCACGCAACTTCGCCACTTCGACCCGTTTCCTCCAGAACCTCCACGGAATCCCTCCTCCGCAGGCCCAGAGTCGCCGATCCCCCATCGGCGCGGGATGCGCGATCGACGAAAGGAGAGTATGATGGGGGAAACATATGTGTATCGTGCGGCAGAACCCGTGCCGGGCTTCCCGGAACGACGGACGCGTCCCAGTTTAATACCTGTGGGAAACCCGTGTCCGGGAACCTCCACCGCACGAGATCTTCCGCCCCCAACAACCAGTCGGGTGCCAGACACATGATGCGACTCTCGATTCGGGCTCTCCTTCTTCCGATCCTCGCCGTCACGGTGCTCGGACCGGTGACTCCTCTGGGGGCCCAACAGACCGCCCGGCCATTCGGGGGTGCCGACGCGGACGATCCGTCGGAGCTCGGAGCCGAGGCGGAGGTGTTTCTCAGGACTCTCGAGGCCATCCGGGACTACGGGCTCGAGCCTCAGCCGGACTCCGCGCTCTGGGAGAAGGCGATCGACGGACTGGTCCGCGAGTTGGGCGATCCCTATGCGACCGTGCTCTCCCGTGAAGAGGTGGAGGCCTTCGAGGAACAGAGCACGGGCAACTACGCGGGAATCGGAATCGCGATCAGCGAGCTGAACGGGGCCGTCACCGTGACGACCGTGTTTCCCGGGACCCCGGCCGACCGCGCCGGACTCATCGTGGGCGATCGAATCGTCGGCGTCGGTTCGGAGTTCGCTCCGGATTCGGTGGGCGGGTGGAACACGAACGATGCTTCGGGACGGATCCGTGGCCTGCCCGGGACCACGGTGGTCGTGCACGTCGAACGGGACGGATTTCCCCGCCCCATACCTCACGAGATTCGCCGTGAGGAGGTCCACATCCCGGCGGTCCGGGCAGAGCGCATCTTCGAAAACACCGGATACGTCCTTCTGGACCGCGTCACCCGTAGCTCAGCGGCCGAGGTCGATTCGGTGCTCACCGAGCTGGAGGGCGTCGACGGATTGATCCTCGACCTGCGTCAGAATCCGGGCGGCTATCTGGACGAGTCGCTGAACCTCGCGGATCTCTTCCTCGACCGGGGATCGGTCCTCGTCACGACCCGCTCGCGTACCCGGGGAGACGGGGAGGTCCGCGAGGAGTCCGCTCGGGCCCGGATGGCGCCGCGGGTCGAAGACATCCCGATCGTGGTGCTGGTCGACCGGTTCTCCGCGTCGGCCGCGGAAATCATCGCCGGGGCGCTCCAGGACCACGACCGGGCTCTGGTCATCGGAGAACGGACCTTCGGGAAGGGCACGGTGCAAAGCGTCGTCCCGCTCCCGGAGGGTCGATTGATTCGGATCACCTCGGGCGAGTGGTACACTCCGCAGGGTCGATCGCTCAACCGTGCACGCGATCTCGAGGGCAACCTCCTGGATGTCGACTCGACCCAGCCGACCCCGCGCTTCCGATCCGCCGGGGGACGCACCATTCTCGGCGGTGGCGGCGTCTTCCCGGACCTCGAGGTGGGCAACGACACCCTCTCGGCCGCGGAGCAGCGGTTCATGACGGCCACGGTCGATGCGGAGATCCCGCTGACCACCCGGATTCAGGAAGCAGCCCTCGACGCTGGGCAGGCCATGCGGGATTCGGGTGCCCTCGAGTCGGAGGACCTGGTCGACGTCCGCCTTCCGGAGGGGACGGTCGACACCTTCGTGGCCGCTCTGGTCGAGGGGGGTCTGGGCGAGGAGCTGGTCACGGAGGAGACCCGTGAGTATCTGCGCTGGCGGCTGGAGATGGCGTTCTACTCACGGCTTCAGCTCGAGCGAAACGCGCTCGAGGTACGGAGCCAGAGGGATACGGTCCTTCGAACGGCCCTCCGGCTGCTCAATGCAGCTAGCGATCAGGCGGAGTTGTTCTCCCTGGCTACCGAGGAGCAGAACGAGTTGAACGCGACGCAGGCTCGGGCTACCGGCGCGGACGGTTCATCGGGAGCGCTTCAGCCGAACTGAGGATCTGAGGCGGACCTGAGGCTCCGCTCCGCGCTCCCGCGCACCGCCGGGTTCCATCCGCATCACTCCGAACGCGGATGGAACCTCTTGTGCATGTCACGAAGGTACTCCCGGTCCACGTGTGTGTAGATTTGCGTCGTCGAAATGTCGGCGTGCCCCAGAAGCTCCTGCACCGCGGCGAGGTCCGCGCCGCCCTCGAGGAGATGGGTCGCAAAGGTGTGCCGGAAGGTATGGGGAGACACCGTTCTCTGGACCCCGGCCCGCTCGGTCGCGCGCTTTACCAGGCTCCAGACGGACACCCGCGAGAGGGACCGGCCTCGTTGGTTCAGGAAGAGCCCTCCATCCGCTGGTCCTTGCCGCTCCAGTCCTGGCCGGACATCGCGGAGGTACCGGCGAATCGCTTCCAGCGCCGTCCGGCCCACGGGGACGAGCCGCTGCCTCGAACCCTTCCCCGTTACCTTCAGGAGTGCCTCGTCCATGTCGAGATCCGACACGGACGCGGTGGTGAGCTCCGAGACCCGGATCCCGGTGGCGTACAGCAACTCGAGAATCGCACGATCCCGCCAGTACATGGTGCTCTCGGCCGAGGGAGCCTCCACGATCCGAGCAATTTCATCGCGGGTGAGTACGGCCGGGAGGCGTCGCCAGCCCCTGGGAGATTCGAGACGCTCGGTCGGGTCGGAGTCCACCAGCATCTCTTCCAGAAGAAAGGAGAAGTAAGTGCGGCTCGATGAGATCGCCCGGCGGATCGAGCTGGCCGCGAGCCCCCGATCCTTCAGGTGGAAGACGTACTCGCGAAGGTCGAGATGCGAGATCTCTGCGGGCCGGAGGATCCCCCGCCCCGCGAGAAAATCCACCAGGCGCTCCACATCCCGACGGTAGGCCTCGACGGTCCGCTTCGAGAGGCCCCGATCGAAGGTCAGATAGTCCTCGAAGTGCTCGATCCGGAATTCGAGGGCGGGATCATCCATCGCCTCACCTCCCCCGGCACGGCTGCGAGCGGTCAGCGGGCTTCGAGTCGGACGAGGAGCGCCACGGCATGCACGGCGAGGCCCTCCCGCCTTCCTTCCCATCCCATGGTCTCGTTGGTCTTTCCCTTGACGGAGACGTCGCCGGGGTCCACCTCGAGAGCACGCGAGAGGGATCGCCGCATCTCGGCGGCGAACGGCCCGATAAGAGGCCGCTCGCATACCACCGTGACATCTACATTGCCCACGGCGTAGCCCGCATCCCGCACGAGCGCGACGGCTCTCCCCAGGAGATCGATCGAGTCCGCGTTCCGCCACGTCTCGTCACCGGAAGGAAAGTGGGTTCCGATGTCCCCCAGTGCGGCGGCGCCCAGAACGGCATCCGTGATCGCATGGGCGATCGCATCGCCATCGGAAAAACCGTGCAGCCCCGGGGTGTCCGGGATCTCGACCCCGACGAGCATGCATCGCCGGTCGGGATCGAAGCGGTGGGAGTCGTATCCGTACCCGATCCGCATCGGTCCCCCGGCTATCCTTCGACCCGTCGGAACGCCAGACACACGTTGTGGCCCCCGAACCCGAACGAATTCGAAAGGGCCAGGTCGACCGGGCGCTCTCGTACCCCCTCGGAGGCGTAGTCGAGGTCACACTCCGGGTCGGGATGCTCGAGGTTGATGGTGGGGGGGATTCGCCCCTCGAGGCAGACCATGACACACACGACCGCCTCCACCGCACCTGCGGCTCCAAGCAGATGCCCCGTCATGGATTTCGTGGAACCCACCACGATCCGATCCGCTTGCTCGCCCAACACGGCCCGGATCGCGGCGGTCTCCGACTTGTCGTTCTGAGGGGTGGAAGTCCCGTGCGCGTTGATGTAGCCGATGTCCTCCGGATGGGCTCCAGCATCCGCAATGGCGAGACGCATCGCGGTCTGGGCTCCTTCCCCGTTCGGGGCGGGCGCGGTGATGTGATAGGCATCCGCCGACATCCCGAAACCGGCTACGCTCCCGAGGATCTTCGCACCTCGCGCCTCGGCGATGTCGCGTCCTTCCAGGATCAGAAATCCCGCTCCTTCACCCATCACGAACCCGTCGCGGGTCGCATCGAACGGCCGACTCGCTCGCGAGGGGTCATCGTTGCGGGTCGACATTGCTTTCATGGCCCCGAAGCCGGCCATGGAGAGAGGGGTCACAGCCGCTTCGGTCCCACCCGCGATCATCACGTCCGCATCCCCCCGTTCAATGATTCGGGCTGCGTCGCCGATGGCGTGGGCCGACGAGGCGCAGGCGGACACCGTGCTGTAGTTGGCCCCACGGGCACCGTAGCGGATCGAGATCAGACCTGGTGCGATGTCCGGGATGAACATGGGAATGAAGAAGGGGCTGACCCGTCCGGGCCCACGTTCGAGCAGGTTCCTGCACTGCTCCTCGAAGGTGGCCATCCCACCGATCCCCGCCCCCACGACCACGCCGAAGCGCTCGGGGGCAATCCCCTCGGGCGGCCCATCCAGCCCCGCATGCTCCATCGCTTCTGCGGCCGCCACGATGGCGAACTGTGCGAACCGGTCGTAACGCCGGATCTCCTTGGGCTCCAGAACGCTGGACGGATCGAAGTCGTCCACCTCGCATGCGACCTGTGAGGGAAAGCCCTCAGAGGCGTCGAACTGCTTGATCCTGCCTCCCCCCGACGTCCCGGCGAGCAACGCGGACCACGCCACATCGAGGCCGATCCCGACGGGCGTAACGAGCCCGAGCCCCGTGACGACGACCTCTCGTCTCGACCTGCCAGCCATTCAACGCCTCTCCGGAAGGCACTCCCGATTCACGCCGACAACCCCATCCCGACGTTCAGCCATGTCAGGAGTCGGAGTTGCTCTGGAGGTACTTCACCGCTTCGCCGACCGTGCCCATCTGCTCGGCGTCTTCGTCGGGGATATCGATTCCGAACTCCTCCTCGAACGCCATCACGAGCTCGACGGTGTCGAGAGAGTCGGCACCCAGATCCTCGACGAAGGAGGCGTTGGACGTGACCTTCTCGGCCTCCACGCCCAACTCGTTCACAATGATCTCCTTCACGCGAGCTTCGATACTGTCCGCCATTCTTTGCCTCTCAGGGTTGATTGAATTGCATTCGTAGATCCCGGCCCGGCAGGTGCGTCACATCACCATTCCACCGTCCACCGTGATGACTTGCCCGGTAATGTAGCGCGCGGACGGCCCGGCGAGAAACCGGACGACACCCGCGATATCCTCGGGGCTGCCGAGACGGCCCAGAGGGATCTGATTGCTCAGCGCCTCCCGCTGCTTCTCGTCGAGCGCCTCGGTCATGTCGGTCTCGATGTAGCCGGGTGCGATCGCATTGCAGCGCACGTTGCGGGAGGCGAGCTCCCGGGCCACGCTCTTCGTGAATCCCAGAAGCCCCGCTTTGGACGCAGCGTAGTTCGTCTGTCCGGCGTTCCCGGAGAGACCCACCACCGAGGACACGTTGAGTATGACACCGTCCCGCCGCTTCATCATCCCCCTGGTGACGGCACGTGTCATGTTGAACGCCCCCTTGAGATTGACCCTCAACACATCATCCCACTCCTCATCCTTCATCCGAAGAAGGATGTTGTCGCGTGTGATGCCCGCGTTGTTCAGGAGAAGGGTCACGGGGCCGAGCTCTTCATGGACCTGGTCCACCGTGCCGGACACCTCCTCGGCGTTGGAAACGTCACAGGCCTTCCAGATGTGCCCCTCCCCGGGGAGGCTGGCCACCGCCGCACCGGCGCGCTCCTGGTCGCGGGCTACCACCACGACGCGCGCGCCCGCCTCGGCGAGCGCCCGCGCGGCGGCGAGCCCGATCCCGCGCGAGCCGCCGGTGACCAGGGCGACGCCTCCCTCGAGTTCCTTCATCCTGGGTTTCTCCTGTTCAGGCCAGTGATCGGATCCCGAAAAGGACCGTCGGCCGCTCGCCGCATCCTTGACTGGAACGGGAACTCCACGCGAGTACGCTGGTGTCCCGAGTCGGAGATCCGACGGCATTCGAGTCTCGTTGCATCAAGGAACTTTCGACTCGGGAAACGAGGATGCCACCTGGGCCTCCCAGGCTTCGAGGTCCGCCGGCTCACCGATCGAGGTCGTGTCCAACTCGCGGACGATTCGTCGATTCAGGCCCCGAAGCACATTTCCCGGCCCGAGCTCGACGAACCTACGCGCTCCGGCCTCGACCATGGCCTGCACGGATCCCACCCATCGGACCGGAGAGGTAAGCTGGTCGAGCAGGAGTCGCCGGGCTTGATCGGGCTCGGCGACCGCACCGGCCGTAACGTTCGAAAACACCGGGAGGCCAGGCCGAGCGAACTCGAAGCCCTCGAGTCCTTCGCGTAGCCCCTCCTCGGCGGGCTTCATGAGAGGGGAATGGAACGCGCCCGAGACGGAAAGGGGGAGCACCTTCCGGGCGCCCCGGCTCGAGGCCGCCTCCGAGGCCCGCTGGACCGCGTCGGTGTCGCCCGATATCACCACTTGCCCAGGCGAGTTGAAGTTGGCCGGGACCACCACGGAGTCCGGACCCCGGGAAGCCGTGGCGCAGACCTCCTCCACGACCGCGTCATCGAGACCCAACACTGCGGCCATGGTGCCCTCCCGGATCGTTGCGGCCCGGTGCATCAGCTCGCCCCGGAGACGCACGGCACGCAGGGCGTCCTCGAAACCGAAGGTTTCTGCCGCTACGTGAGCGGAGAACTCGCCGAGCGAATGTCCCGCCGCCATCGAGACGGGACCGAGGCGGTCCCCCAGGAGACGAAGAACGGCAACGGAATGCGTGAGGATCGCGGGCTGTGCAACGCGGGTCGTCACGAGGAGCTGGTCCGGATCCTCCCACATGATCCGGGACAGCGGGATCCCCAGCACCTCGTCCGCTTGCAGGAACGTCTCTCGCGCCGGCGGAAACGCCTCCGCGAGAGCGCGTCCCATGCCGACGTGCTGCGATCCCTGCCCCGGAAAGACCAGAGCCAGGCGAGGCGCCGTCACGAGCCTTGTCGCCCGGGCGCGGCGATCTCGTCGGCCAGTTCGCCGGCGATGTGATCCACCATCCGGGAGCGTACGGCCTGCGTTGCGACGGCAATCGCGTTCCGGATCGCCTTCGGGGGAGACTGGCCGTGACAGATGATTGAAACGCCGTTCACGCCCAGGAGTGGAGCGCCGCCATACTCCGCATAATCGAGAACGCGAAAGACTTCCTCGAGATCCATGGTTGTGCCCACTCGCTCCATCTCGCTGGTCAACAACTCGATTATGAACTCGGCGACGGACTCGTAGAACTTGAGGAGCACATTGCCTACGAAGCCGTCGCAGACCAGAACGTCGCATGCGCCCTGGATGATATCGCGCCCCTCCACGTTGCCCACGAAATGAAGGGAGCTGTCCGCTTTGAGGAGAGAGTACGCCGCCAGCGAGAGCTCGTCTCCCTTCCCCGGCTCTTCGCCGATGTTGAGCAGGCCGACCCGGGGCCGCTCGATGTCCATGAGATCCTGCGCGTAGATGGTGCCGAGCCGGGCGAACTGCAGGAGCTGATGGGGCTTGCAGTCGATGTTTGCTCCGGCGTCCAGCATCAGGCGCGGACCCTTCGCGGTCGGGAGGAGGGTCCCTACGGCGGGACGCACGACACCGGGGAGGGGCCGCAGCAGGATCAGGGAGGCCGCCATGACCGCGCCCGTGGATCCCGCGCTGACGAAGGCGTCGACCTCGCGGTCCCTGTGGAGCCGGATCCCGGTCACGATCGAGGAATTCGGCCGACGACGGACCGCCTGGGCAGGTGAGTCTTCGGGAAGGATGCGATCTGGAGCATGCACGACCTCGAGCCGGGCCCTCGAGGACGGATCCAACCCCGAGAGTCCTGCCTCGATCGTGTCCCGGTCCCCGACGAGGACCAGGGTCAAATCCTCTCCGCTCTCTTGCAGAGCCTGGACGGCCCCAGCGATCTCGCTGGCCGGCGCCGCGTCCGAGCCCATGGCATCCAGGGCGATACGCACCGACCCGCCTCCCGTCAGTCGATCTCGACCTCGATGACCGCCTCGCCCCGGTAGAACCCACACCCGGGGCAGACGCGATGCGACTGTTTGGGGTCACCGCATCGAGGACAGGTGTGCGTGGGCACCGGCTGCGCCTTGTAGTGCGTCCTGCGCTTCCGCTGACGCTGCTTGGACGTGCGTTTCTTCGGGACCGCCATCGGGATACCCTCGCTTCAGCTGTTCTTCAGGGCTCGAAGCGCGTCCCATCGGGAATCCGGCTCCTCGAGCACACAATCGCATTCACCTTCATTCAGGTTCTGTCCGCACTGCGGACAGAGACCCCTGCAGTCCTCGGCACAGACCACGTACATCGGTGCAGCCAACGCCATGTCCTCTCGAAGCGCCGGGCCCAGATCGAGCTCGTTCGACCCGATGTCGAGGACCCGGATCCCCTCTGCCTCTTCGTCGTCCGCGAGCTGATCGGGCACCGTCCACAGAAGCCCGACCTCCGATTCCACGGTGCGCTCGACGGGCTCCAGACACCGACGGCACTCACGACCGAACGATGCGCGCATGGTCCCCGACACGATCACCTGCCCCGACGCCGTGGCCCGCACGTCGAGATCGACCGTGACCGGTCCTTCGAGGGTCAGGTCGAGGCCCTCCCAGAGGGGATCGTCTCCGGAGATGGAACGTTGGATCCGGAGCGACCCAGCCCGCTCCAGATCCATGAGGTTGACCCTGAACATAGACGGTGAAGAGTACCCGGGGACCGCCCGAAAGTCAATGCGTTCCGACCCTTATCGGCCATGTCCCACCAGGGGCGCAGGACGACCCGCCTTCGGTCCCTCGCGCGGCTCCGATCGGAGTCGATTCAGAGGGCGAGAAGCGCACCGTCCGAGAAAAAGAACCCGATCTCTCGCCGTGCGTTCTCGTCCGAGTCCGACGCATGGATCGCGTTGCGTTCCTTCGACTCCGCGAAGAGCGCGCGGACCGTGCCCTCCTCTGCTTCGGCGGGGTCGGTGGCTCCGATTGTCGAGCGGAGCCGGGGAACCGCATCGTCTGCCTCGAGCACCATCGGGATGACCGGGCCGGACGTCATGAAGGACACCAGGGACTGAAAGAACGGTCGCTCCCGGTGCACCTCGTAGAACGCTTCTGCCTGAGCCCGGTTCAGCCGGGTCATCCGCAGTGCGCGCACGCTGAACCCTTCCCGCTCGAGTTGCGCCAGGATCTCACCCGCGCTTCCAGCGGAAACGGCGTCCGGCTTGATGATCGCCAAAGTCAACGACATTTCGAAAAATTCCTTTTTCCATGGTCGATCCGAAGGCCGGACGGCCCCCGAGCAGGGGTGTCACCGCCCTCCGAAGAGAGCTTTCAGTACAGCGTCCTGGGTCAACATTCCCACGATCGCGCCCTCCCGCAGAACGGGAAGTTGGGTCACGTCGCGATTCACCATGAGTTGCGCGGCGTCGAAGAGGTCCTGATCCTCCGATACGCACATCACAGTCCGACTCATGATGTCGCGGACGCTCGTGTCCGACCCTCCCGAGTCGGTCTCCCGGCCCCGGCCCTTCCCTTCCACGGCGTGCCGGAGAGCGTCACCGGCGGTCACGATCCCGAGTACCTGCATGTCTTGACCCACGACCGGAAGCGCGCGGAGCCCTCGTCGAGCCATCAGATCGACGACTTCCTGAAGTGGTGTCTCCGGGAAGACCCTGTAGCTCATCCTGGTGAGCACATGCTCGACGCGGAGCGGCTCGTCCAGTTCCACGTCGAGAAGTCGCCGGATCCCCGTCAGGTCCTTCGGGTCGGCTGCCGAGAGGAGTCCCGTCCGTACCTCAGGTTCCCGCAGGGCGGCCGCGAGTCCCTCCAGGGCCCCCGATCCGAAACCGGGTCCGCGAGGAAGCCGGAGAACGAGCAAGATGCGGGGGCCGGGCTCGGGCTCCCCGGCATCCCCTTCCGGCGGCTCCCCCATCCGTTCGAAGCTCACCCCCAGCGCCGCCCAGGGCTCGTCCCCCTCGGTCGAACGCAACGAAACGATGAGGGCCGCGGGCGAAACCCTTCTCGCCCTTCCTCCCTCACCGGACCGGAGCCGGCGATACAGTGCCTCGCCGTCGTCGGGTCCCCACTCCTTCGAGCCATCCTGGGGTAGCAGCGATCTAAGACCTTCGCCGACCGTCACAGCTTCCAGTGGAATGCGGATGTTCTCCGGCTTCAGCAGATCCTCGAGCTTCATGATCCGGGGAGCTGGGCGTTCAGCTCCCCAATCGCTCCTTGACGAGGTCCCGGATGTCGGCCGGCCTTCGCGCGACCGCAATACCGTTCTCTTCGAAAACGCGGATCTTCTCTTCAGCGGTCCCGGCCGACCCGGATATGATTGCACCCGCGTGGCCCATCCGTCTACCGGGAGGCGCGGTCTGACCCGCAATGAACCCCACCACCGGGATCGAGAGATTCTCGCGGGCCCAACGAGCCGCCTCCTGCTCGTCGGTCCCGCCGATCTCACCGATCATGACCACGGCCTCGGTGTCACCGTCGCGGCCGAATGCCTCCAGACAATCGATGAAGTTCGTCCCGATGATCGGGTCTCCACCGATGCCGACACATGTCGTCTGACCGATTCCCGCCTGGGTGAGCTGGTTTACCGCCTCGTACGTCAGCGTTCCGGAGCGCGAGACCACACCGACGGGACCGGAGATCGTGATCTGGCCGGGGATGATCCCCACCTTGCACTTGCCCGGCGAGATCAGTCCGGGACAGTTCGGCCCGAGGAGACGACTTCCCTTGTCGTCCACCAGCGCATTCGCGCGGGCCATGTCCTGGACGGGAATGCCCTCGGTGATGGCCACGATGAACTCGATGCCCCCATCGGCCGCCTCCATGATCGCACCAGCGGCAAAGGCCGGAGGGACGTAGATGACCGACGCGTTCGCACCGGTTTCCCGGGCGGCCTTCTCGACCGTGTTGAAGATCGGAATCCGCGTCCCGTCCTCCGCCTCGAAGGTCTGCCCCCCCTTCCCCGGGGTCACCCCGGCGACGACCCGGGTCCCGTACTCGACCATCTGGCTGGTGTGAAACGAACCGTCGCGTCCGGTGATTCCCTGGACGACGAGACGGGTGTTGTCATCGATGAAGATCGACATCTCCGGATTCCTCTCCCTTCCGTGAAAAGCTTCAGGCCTGCGCGGCGAGCTGGACCGCCTTCTCGACCACCTCGTCCATCGAGGTGTATGCCGAGAATCCGGCCCCATCGAGAATCTCCAGCGCCTCTTCCTCGTTCGTTCCGGTCAGTCGGATCACGATCGGGGTTTCGATCTGGATCCGCTTCGTGGCCTCGACGATCCCGTTTGCGACATCGTCGCACCGGGTGATTCCGCCGAAGATGTTGAAGAGGATCGCCTTCACGCTCGGATCGGCGGTGATGATCTCGAGAGCGGACACGACCTTGTCGGGGTTGGACGACCCACCGATGTCGAGGAAGTTCGCGGGCTCGCCGCCGTAGTACTTCACCAGGTCCATCGTAGCCATCGCCAGTCCCGCCCCGTTCACGCAGCATCCGACGTCTCCGTCGAGCTTCACGAACGAGAGTCCCGCCTCACGGGCCTTGGTTTCGGAAGGTGGCTCCGAGCTGACATCACGGAACTTTTCGACTTCGGGAAGCCGGAAAAGCGCGCTGTCGTCGATGCTGACCTTGGCGTCGATCGCCTTCACATCGCCGTCGGGGGTCACGATGAGAGGATTGATCTCGGCGAGCGAGCAGGAGTTCGTGCTGAATGCGTCGTAGAGCTGCCTCAGGATCTTCGTGGCCTGTTTGGCGAGCCCGTTGTCCGCGTAGAGGAAATCCGCCAGGAGATAGGCCTGGTGCGGGAGGAGGCCGTAGCGGGGATCGATGTGGAGCTTCCGGATCGCGTCCGGGTTCGTGTCCGCGACCTCCTCGATGTCGACCCCGCCCTCGGGCGACACCATGAAGACGGGAGCCTGGGTCGACCGATCGATGAGCACTCCGACGTAGGCCTCGGAGTCGATGTCCTCCGCAACGGTCACGAGGACCTTCTCGACGGTCAGGCCCTTGATCTCCATCCCGAGGATCTTCGACGCGGCTTCGGCGGCCTCGCTGGAGCTCCGGGCGAGCTTGACACCCCCTGCCTTGCCCCGCCCCCCTGTGTGTACCTGTGCCTTCACGACGACGGCACCACCCAGTTCCTCTGCGATCTCTCCCGCCTCCTCGGGCGTGGTCGCGATCCGCCCCGGTGGGACGGGGATGCCCGCCTCGAGGAAAAGCTCCTTGGCCTGATATTCGTGGATATCCATGCTTTTTCGTCTGTCCCCTGTGCTGGAACGTGTCCTCTCGTCCATCCGACCGGCGAACCCTTCGACAGACTACCGGGAGCACAGAGCACCTGTCACACAGAACGTGCGGAAGCGCGCGTCAGACAAGACCGACAACGAGGCGTATCCTCGTTGCTACGGCGAGGCGGAGAGACGCCGCATGACTCGATGTAGCCGCGCGCGACTGTAAGGTACTTTGTGCTCCCGGTAGTAAAACAATCCCCGGGGGATGGGCGACCGCGTTCTACGACCCCCGGAAGATGAGCCTGCTGAAGGTATCCCGCTCCCACGAGTCGATCAACCCGGCTCAGGGGGGAACGCTTCCGAGCTCCCGGCGCAGGATCGCCCTCGCCTCATCGATGTCGGCTCCGAAACCCTCCCAGTCTCCCTCCCTCAGGCGGGCTTCGGCCCGCTCCAGCACGGAGAGAGCCTCCTCGGCCGCCGAGGTCGAGGCGGGGGCGGGTGCCGGCGCAACCTGCTCGGTGGCCGGGGGTGGTTCCGGGCCCTCGGTGCTCGGGGCGAGATCGGTCACCACGTCCGAGCTGCCCAGGGCCAGGGCCGAAACGGCTTCGGCCACGCTGGGACGCATCACGACGCGCAGCCCATCGCTGACCGCGAACCGACGGATCTCCGGGATGGCATTGTCGTCCGCCGCCAGGAAGATCGGCTCCATGTAGAAGATGGAGCCGTCGATCGGCACGAGGTGCAGATGGCCGGTCCAGACCTGGCTCCCTCCCTGACGCCAGAGGGAGAACTGCTCCGAGATCTCCGGATCCTGCTCGATCATGGCCTCAATCTGGCTGGGGCCGCGGACCTGCTCCTCCACCGGGAGGTCCCAGAGCAGAAGCTCCGGGCCCGCCTCCGGACTCCATCTCGCGGCCAGGAACGATGCGAGGTTTTCTCGGCCCTGGGGGACGAATAGCGTCGAGAGGACGTAGGATTCCCGATCCTCGCCCGGGAGCTGGAGCAGCGCGTATTCCGGTCGGTACTGGATGGTCTGGGATCCCCCCCCCGGCGGGCCCACGGCCTGCGAAGTGCTCCCGTATTCCGTGGCGATCGCCCAGCGGTCCTGCTGACCATGGAAGACCTGCGGCTGATCCTGGTGGAACCGGGTCATCACCACCGTCTGCGACTCGAGCATGTACCTCGAGTAGCGCAGATGGCTCCGGATCTCCTCCGGCATGTCCTCCAGCGTGCGGAAGAGCGAGGGGAATCCGCGATCGTATGCCCGGATCAACGGGTCCTCCGGATCCGCGATGTAGAGTCTCGTCTCCCCGGTGACGGCATCGACCGTGGCCTTGACCGAGTTCCGGAGATAGTTGATGGACATCTGGCCCGGAACCACATGTTCGCGTGAAAGCGGAAAGCCGTCGGAGAAGGTGAAGCCCTCGATCACCCATACGATCCTCCCGTCCGCAACCACCGGATAGGGCGCCTCCGGAAGGTACAGGAACGGTGCCAGGGCCTGGACGCGCTCCCGGGCCTGCCTGCGGAAGATCAGTCGGCTGTCGGAGCTCACTTCCGATGCGAAGAGCAGGTTGGCATCCTGGAATCGCCATGCCAGGGCGGCCGTTCGGGCCAACGAGCCCATCCGGATCCCACTGGGATAGTCCACGCCGGGTTCCCCCGGCGATCCGTCGGGGGCCAGGAAGTTCCCGGGAGTCGGGGTGACGATCGTGTAGACCTGTTGCGGGCTGGTGGTGGTGCCCACATAGACGGAAGGGCGCGTGAGATCGAGCGCGTCGGGCACACCCGGCCCGGCACGAAACTCCGGCGGGATGGCGGTCAGGAACATGGGAAGCCGGCCCTCGTCGGTCAGGCCGTTCACGCGGCCGGCCACCGCACCCATGCCCGAAATGTAGCGCTCGCGGAGACGGAGGTTCTGCCAGTTCGGATCCGGAATCCCCGCAGGGTCGACCTCACGGACGGAGACCGCGACCGGCTCGACTCCGTCCCCCGAGGGATAGCGGTCGAAGGCGACCTCGTGGAAATCGTAGTACTGGAACCGGGCCTCGACCTGTCGGAAGGTCGCAAGCAGGGTGGGTTCGGTCCAGATCGGGAGGCGGTCCAGGCGCTCCCTCACCTCATCCCAGGTCTCTGCACGAGGCGGCCGGTAGTCGAGCGCCTGCCGGGCCGCCTGGTCGAGTCCGAATCCTCGTCGGGTGAAATCCACCGCGTCCACGATGTAGGGGGTCTCCCTCGCCAGCTCGTTCGGCTGAACCCGGAAGCGCTGGATCATCGTCGGATAGACCTGGGCCAGAGCCAGGGCACCGATCGCGAGCGCTGCGGCCCCGGCGGCTACGGGGAGCAGCCGACCTCGATACGCCCCCCAGAAGATCACCCCGGCAGTCACGACCGAGAGGAAGCCGAGCATCTGATAGGCGGGGATGCGGGCCTGATGATCCGCGAAGCCGAAAATCCCCTGGACGGCGGAGTTGCCGTCCAGGACGAGGCCGTAGGGGGCGAGGTAGAAGCGGAGCCCGAGCACGAGGATGAAGACCCCGGCGAGCACTCCCAGATGGACCCGGGCGACGGGTTGAACCACAATTCGACCGTCCCCCCAGCCGATCGAGCCCGTAGCCGAGTATCCGGCCATCGAGATCGCGGTGAGAATCACCGTCAGGATCAGTCCGAAGGTGCTCAGGCTCCGCAGGACCGGGAGGACGAATGCGTAGAACCCGATGTCACGTCCCAGGATCGGCTCCGTCGCACCCCATTCACCTCCATTGAACAGGAGGAGTCCCTGCAGGCCGGTTCCGGACGGAACGGCAGCTCCGAACCAGAACCCCAGAAAGAGGCAGCTGAAGAGCATCCCCCACCGAACGTAGCTCTCGGGAAGCTGCTCCTGGATGACGAGATCGCCGAACTTACGCCGGACCTGGATGCCCGAAAAAGTGCGAGCGACCATCCGGAGATTCAGCCATGCGAAGAGGATCGTAGCTACACCCACCAGGAAGCGTGCACCCCACTCCCATAGCATCTGAGTCCAGAAGACCCCCGCGTAGGACTGGGCGGAGAACCAGAGGAGGTCGACGTAGAGCAGCACGGCCCATCGGGCCAGCAGAAGCAGAAACAGGAAGAGCAGGAATCCCGCAAGGAGGAGTCGGCCTCCTCGAAAGGAACGGTACCATGGCTCAGACATGAACGCCCCTCTCCAGGAGCCACGACTCGACCTCGCCCCGGATCTCTGCGAGTCGGTCCTCGGAGTCGGCCTCGAACCTGGCCACGAGCACCGGCTGCGTGTTCGACGAACGCAGGAGCGCCCATCCGCCCTCGAAGAGGATCCGTGCCCCATCCACATCCACGACCTCGTGGTCCGCCGAGAAGTGGCGTACCGCGTCCTCCACGATCCCGGTCTTGCTCTCCTCCGTGACTTCGATTCGAAGCTCGGGGGTGGACAGATAGTGCGGGAACGAGTCGGTGCGCTCAGAGAGGGGCACGGACGAATTGGAAACGAGCCGGGCCAGACGGCATGCGGCGTAGAGGGCGTCGTCGCTCCCAATGAACTCGTCGGCGAAACAGATGTGTCCCGACAGTTCCCCCCCGATCGGAGCGCCGGTCTCCCTCATCTTCTCCTTGATGAGCGAGTGTCCTGTCTTCCACATCAGCGTGCGCCCGCCTGCACCCTCGTATACGTCCGGAAGAAGCTGCGAGCACTTCACGTCATACACGAGAAGCTGGTCGGGGCCGGACCGCTCGATCAGATCGAGGCCGAAGATCGCGAGGAGCTCGTCTCCCCGGAGGATCCGGCCCCGGTCGTCCACGACTCCCACCCGGTCGGCGTCACCGTCGAAGGCCACCCCGAAGTCCGATCCCGTCGAACGAACCCGATCGATCAGCTCGGTCAGGGTCTCATCGACGCTTGGATCGGGGTGATGGTTCGGGAAGGTGCCGTCCGATTCGCAGTAGAGTGGATCGACCTCGGCACCGATTGCTTCGAGAAGCCGGACCGCGACCACGGAGCCGGTCCCGTTCCCGCAGTCGGCCACCAGGCGCACGGGGCGGGAGAGCTCGATCCTGCCCACCACATCCTCCACGTAGCGGTCCAGGACCGGGGTATCGGTGCGGGAGCCCTCTCCGGACACGAAGTCGCCGGCCAGGATACGCTCCCGCAGGGCCGTGACGTCATCCCCGTAGAACGGTCGCCCAAGAAGGGTCATCTTGATGCCGTTCCACTCGGACGGGTTGTGGGATCCGGTGATCTGAATTGCCCCATTCGCGTCGAGAGTCTTCTCCGCCCAGTAGGTCACCGGTGTCGGGACCGTCCCGAGGGCGAACACATCCACCCCGGCGCTCCGCAAGCCGGAGATGAGGTTGTCGGTCAGCTCCGGCGACGACGGGCGATTGTCGCAACCCACCGCAACGGAAATCTCGTCCCGCCCTCCGCTTCGACCGGCCACCGCCTTGCGGAGAACGGTGCCGTAGGCGCGCCCCACCGCGCGCGTAACGTCCGGTCCGAAGTCCTTCCCGACAACGCCGCGAATGTCGTACTGCCGGAAGATATGTGCCGAAAGGTTCATCACTCGGGCTCTCTATTCAGGTGGGATCGATCTACGGGGCGGAACAGGCCAGGAGCACCCGGCAGCACGGGAGTCACGGACCCTCGTCGCGGACCATCCCGGAGCGTCGGCACGTGCCCACGAACCTCTGGACCATCACTCGGCGGCCCTCCCCTGGCCCTCCGGGGGAAGCGGCAGTTGACGAAAGTCAGGGCAAGGAGCCGGCGAGTCCACCCGGACCCAGCAAGCCCAGCCCCTCCGCGGCGACGAGCGCTCCGTCCAGGAGGCCCCCCGGAAAGATCCCCAGATAGATGAGGACCCCGGCCGACGCCAGAAGAGCCGCTCGCATGGGAATGGGAGCCCAGACCGGAGCCCTGAAATCGCCCTCCGGAGCGGGGCGCATCCACATGTACCACGCCACGCGCAGGTAGTAGTAGTACGACACGACGGTCCCCAGCGCCAGCAGTATGGCAAGCGTCCAGAGCTCGCTGCCCACGGCGCCCTGAAGCAGGTAGATCTTCGCCATGAAACCGCCGGTTCCCGGAAATCCGGCCAGCGACAGGAGAAAGATCGTGAACAAGACCGCCAACGCCGGCTGCGCCCAGCCGAACCCCGAGTAGTCCTCGAGATGCATCCGGTCCTCGCCGTGGTTCGCCACGATGAGAAGGATGCCGAAGGCCCCCACGTTCATCACGGTGTACACGAGCAGATAGAACAGGATGCTGGCCGTGGCCACCGCGTTCGCCGCCGCCAGGGCGATGAGGAGGTATCCGCCGTGCGCGATCGATGAGTAGGCCAGCATGCGTTTGACGCTGCTCTGCGTCAGCGCGATCAGGTTCGCCGCCACGATCGTAATCGCGGCGAGCCACCAGACAACCGGATACCACGCGTCGTACAGACCGGCGAAACCCTCCAGAAAGACCCGGACGAACGCCAGGACGGATGCCGCCTTCACGGTGGCCGCCATCAACGCGGTGGACGGTGTCGGTGCACCTTCGTAGACGTCGGGCGTCCACATGTGGAACGGGACCGCGCCGATCTTGAAGGCGAACCCGACGACCAGCAGTCCCATCCCCACGAGCAGGAGCCCCGAGAAGCCGGCTCCCGACTCGATCGTCCCGGCGATCTCCGGAAGGACCACGCTGCCCGTCGCGCCCCACACGAGTGCGATCCCATAGAGCAGGAACCCGGAGGAGAATGCTCCCAGAATGAAGTACTTGAGGCCCGCCTCTCCCGAACGGCGATCGCGTCGGTTGTAGGCCGTGAGGACGTACGAGGCGATGGACATCGTCTCGAGAGCCAGGAACAGGAGGATCAGGTTCTGCGTCCCCGCCATGATCATCATGCCGACCGTCGCGAGGAGCACCAGCGTGTAGAACTCGCCGGCCTGCAGTCGCTGGCGGTAGACGTACGGAAAGGAGATCAGGATGGTGAGCGCCGCGCCCAGGAGGAAGATCCAGTTGGCGAACAACCGATACGGATCGGCCGCAATCATCCCGGAGTCGCCCAGCACGGATACACCGTAGAGCCACCCGTTCATGGCCGCGCTGGCCAGCAGCCCCGCGAGGGAAAGCCAACCCAGCGCCGCTGCGGACTCGGATGCCGTGGCGGGATCACTCTTCCGCCACACCCCGGCCAGGAGCACGGCCATGGCCCAGATCGAGAGCACGATCTCGGGCAAGAGGGCCCAGAAGAAGTCCAGTGAGGAGGAGAAGTCGACGGCCATCTACTCGGCTCCCACCGCTCGAGTCAGGGTCGCCCGACGGTCGGCCGCGGCCGAATCGCCCGCCGCGGCGAGCGCCCCCGATCCGGGCCCGTCCTCTACCCACTCGACGACAGCCTGCACCCCCGGTTCCATGCGCTCCAGGACCGGAGTCGGATGGACTCCCAGGATGATCATGAGCGCCACCAGCGGCCCCAGGATCGTGAGCTCTCTCCGGCTCAGGTCGGCCATCTTCCCATTCTCGGGATTATCCAGTCGGTTGAACAACACTCTCTGCACCATCGGAAGCATGTAGTAGGCGGCGAAGATCACCCCGGTGGTAGCGAATCCTGCGAGGACCGGATAGCGCTCGAACGTCCCCAGCAGGGCCAGGAACTCCCCGACGAAGCCGCTGGTCCCGGGCAATCCGATCGAAGCGAGAGCCGTGATCACGAGCGCGGTCGCGAGCATGGGGGCCACGCGCGCCAGCCCTCCGAACTCGGAGATCGCGCGCGTCTTACGCCGCTCGTACAACATTCCCAGGATGAGGAACAGAGCCCCGGTCGAGATCCCGTGGGCGATCATCACCATCAGCGCGCCCTGGAGCCCGTTCACGTTGAGCGCGAAGATCCCGATCACGACGAACCCCATGTGAGCGACCGAAGTGTAGGCGACAAGCTTCTTGGCATCGGGCTGGACGGCTGCGACCCACGCTGCGTAGACGATGCCGATCACACCGAGGACGATCATGGTGGTCACGACCGTGGGATGGGTCGCCGCCTCGGGGAAGAACGGTAGGACGAAACGGACCAGCCCATAGGCCCCCATCTTGAGTAGCACCGCGGCCAGCACCACCGAACCGGGCGTCGGCGCCTCGACGTGCGCATCGGGAAGCCACGTGTGGAAGGGGAACAGCGGCACCTTGATCGCGAAGGCGAGAGCAAAAGCGGCAAAGAGCCAGAGCTGCTCCGTCAGCGTCAGCGGCGTGCCCAGCAGGTCGTGGTAGAAGAAGGACGGGGCCGCACCGCCCGCCTGCGCCCGGTAGTACAGATACAGGAGCCCGACCAGCATCAGCAGCGAGCCGACGGCGGTATAGAGGAAGAACTTCACGGCCGCGTAGATCCGCCGCTCCCCTCCCCAGACCCCGACGATGAAGTACATCGGGACCAGGGTCAGCTCGAAGAAC
>JBBDIV010000058.1:0-3340 GCA_040880225.1 Gemmatimonadota bacterium | reverse complement strand
CCACCCGAACCCGTGGGGACCTTGTCGGAGAGGCTGTGGGTAGCCCTCTCGAGAACCCTCGAGCCCCGACGCTGATCCGTCGGGTTCCGGAGCGGGGGAGGATCACACCGAAACGTGGAGGACCGAGGTGACGGAAGGACTGGCCGTCCGAGACCGCGACGTGGAGATGCTCGAGGAAGCCGCCAGGGTCGCAGAAGCCCTTCGCGCGGAAGTGGGAAAACGCGTCGTGGGGCAGCACCAGGTCGTGGAGGGCCTCCTGCTCGCATTGTTGGCGAACGGACACGCGCTCCTCGTGGGCGTGCCTGGACTCGCGAAGACCCTCCTGGTTTCGACCCTGGCCGAGGTCCTCGACCTCGAATTCAGCCGAATCCAGTTTACCCCCGACCTGATGCCGACCGACATCACCGGAACCGAGGTGATCGAGGAGGACCGGACCACGGGTCGACGGATCTTCCGGTTCGTGAGGGGGCCGGTATTCGCCAACGTCGTCCTCGCCGACGAGATCAACCGCACCCCACCCAAAACGCAGGCGGCACTGCTGCAGGCGATGCAGGAGCGCGCCGTCACCGCGGCGGGCGAGACGCACACTCTCCCGGCACCTTTCTTCGTGCTGGCCACCCAGAACCCGATCGAGCAGGAAGGCACCTATCCCCTGCCCGAAGCTCAGCTCGACCGCTTCATGTTCGAACTGCAGATCACCTATCCCTCCCGATCGGAGGAGGAGACCGTCGCTCTGCAGACCACCGGCGCGACCACCGCCGCGATCCAGCCGGTGGTGTCCGCGGATCGACTCTTCGAGCTTCAGCAGTTCGTCCGCAGGGTTCCCGTAGCGCCGTCCGTCATTTCATACGCTGTGCAACTCGCGCGAGCGACCCGACCCGAGGGAGAGGAGGCGCCCGAGAAGATCCGCAGGTACGTGGGCTGGGGCGCCGGCCCGCGTGCGTCGCAATATCTGGTTCTGGGGGCCAAGGCCCGGTCGGCTCTTCGCGGGGAGCCCGTTCCGAATCTCGAAGACGTCCGCGCCGTCGCCCACGCCGTGCTCGCCCACCGTGTGGTTCCCAACTTCGAAGCCGAAGCCGATGGGATCACGGCGAGAGGGATCATCGACGACCTCCTCGAGGTGAGCCGAACATGGAAGTGAGCCCGGCCGGTCCTTCGGGAGAGGACCACCCTCCGAGTAGGGGCGGTCCGTGACCGGCATCCTGATCGCCCTGGTCACGGTCCTTCTGCTCGCATCCGCGATCCTCTCGGCCGCGGAGTCGGCAGTCTTCACGATCGGTGCCTCCCGCGTGCGCACCCTGCTCGACGAAGGCTTCCGGGGAGCAGGACGACTGAATGAGGCTCGTCAGGAGAGTCCCACCATCCGCAGCGCGATCTTCTTCCTCGATTCGGTCTTCAACCTGACCGCGGCGGGTCTCCTGGTCGGCACGGCCGCGACCGAGCTCGGGCTCGCGGCGCTGTGGTGGGCGATCCCCGCGACAACCCTCGGAGTCCTGCTCGTCACGGAAGGTGTCCCCCGCCTCGTTGCGACACGCCAGTCCATTCGCCTCGCTCTCCTCTCCGCGCCGGTACTCCTCCTCCTGGACCGACTCGTCAGCCCCATCCTCGCTCCGTTTTTTCGTCTCGACGACCTGATCCAGAGGCGGAACGGCGAGGACGAGACGAGTCCGGATCAACGGGAGCTCAGAGAGCTGACCGCGCTGGGGCGAAGGGAGGGTGTGGTCGAGGAAGAAGAGCATCTCCTCGTCGAGCGGGCCTTCCGCATGGACGAGTTGAGCGCATGGGACATCATGACGCCACGCGTCGACGTCTTCGCTTGGAGTGATGCCCTTACCCTCGACGAGATCATGCCCCAGCTTCGCAACGTCCCGTATTCCCGCGTTCCCGTCTACCGCGACAGCATCGACGACATCACGGGCATCCTGTACGTGCGTGAAGCCTACGAGGCCTACGTGGGTGGTCATGGGGGGCTCGCGCTCTCCAATCTGTCACGTGATCCCTTCTTCGTGCCCGGATCCCTCGCTCTCCCCCAGCTCCTACGGGACTTTCAGGCCCGGCGCCTCCACATGGGAATCGTCGCGGACGAGTTCGGCGGAACGGACGGGCTGGTGACCCTGGAAGACGTCATCGAGGAACTGGTGGGCGAGATCGAGGACGAGACGGACATCGCGCAGGAATCCATCCTCCGGATCTCGAGGAACGAGATGGAGGTCGAAGGAGCAGTCGAGCTGCGGGAGGTCAACCACGCGTTCAACGTCTCGCTCCCCTACCTCGAGCATCGGTCCCTGAACGGGTTCGTGCTCGAGGAGCTGGGACGGGTTCCTGAAGAAGGGGAGAAGATCGAGACCTCCGTCGGACTGGAGATCGAGGTCCTCAAGGCGAACGACACCCAGGTGCTGAGGGCACGACTCACCAAGACCCATCCCGCGCCGATCGAGGAGAACTGAGTCCCGCGATGCCGACGATCCTCCCCTTCCGAGGCAAATTTCCGCGCATCGCAGAGGACGCCTTTATCGCCCCGAACGCGGTGCTGATCGGCGATGTCCGAGTCGAGTCCCGCGCAAGCGTCTGGTTCGGTGCGGTGCTCAGAGGGGACAGCCCGGAGCACCCCATCGTGATAGGCCCCGAGTCCAACATCCAGGACGGTGCCGTCATCCACGTTGGAGACTGGGGACCCACGATCGTTGGTCCTCGAGTGACCATCGGACACGGTGCGGTGTTCGAGTCCTGCGAGATCGGAGAGAGCTCCCTGATCGGGATGCGGGCGGTCGTCCTGCAGGAGGCCGTGATCGGACGGGAATGCCTTGTCGCTGCGGGAGCAGTGGTGCTTGAAGGTGCCCTCATACCCGATCGAAGCGTAGTCGTCGGGGTGCCCGGGAAGATCCGCAAGACGCTGGATGGATCCTCCGCAACCTGGGTCACGCGCAGCTTCGAACACTACGTCGCACTTTCGCGTGCGTATCTCCAGCAGGGACTCGGAGGGGATCTCTCGGATGCGTCCTCCGAGCCAGTCGGCTGAGCCATGGCGCCCGACGAGCGTACCGGATATCGGAGCGGCGATCGACCCGAGCGCGGGGCCCGCGGCCCGGCCACCTCCTCGGGAGACGACGCGGACCCGGTCCTCTGTGATCTTTGCGGAGGAACGATGACGGGCCGGCACTGCAAGCTGGTCTGCATACGATGCGGCTATCAGAGGGACTGTTCGGATCCCTGACCGGGGGGGCTCCCCTCGCCCGGTGCCGCGCCGTGCCGCCTGGCCGCCTGGCCGCCGTGTGAAATTTCGCAGGTTGGATCCCGTCAGCCCCCGAACGCCCAGACCTTGTACCATCCGACGATAGCG
>JBBDIV010000057.1:0-3378 GCA_040880225.1 Gemmatimonadota bacterium | reverse complement strand
CCCTGCTCGAGAAGGAGCACGGAGCCCGGATCGGCGAGTTGCGCCAGTGGGAGCGCGAGGAGACCGCCCGCATCGTGGAGGCCCGTGACGAGGAGTTGGCCGAGCTGCTCCACCTCCAGACCGTATCCCTGCTTCTGAAGAAGGGGACCGTCGAACCGCTGGTCGAGGAGGGCACGAAGCTCACCAAGGCGGAGCTCGACGAGCTCAATCTGCGGAAGATCGACCTCCAGACCCTCAAGGTCCAGAACAAGGAGGTGTCGGAGCGTATCCGACGCCTGGTGGACGAGGCACAGCGCAGGATCGACGCGGTCAAGACCCGTACCGAGGACCAGATCGACAAGGTGTTCCAGCCGGACGAGCTGCCGCCGGGCGTGGTTCAGCTCGTGAAGGTCTACCTCGCCGAGAAGCGGAAGATTGCCGTGGGCGACAAGATGGCCGGCCGACACGGGAACAAGGGCATCATCGCGAAGATCGCGCCGGAGGAGGACATGCCCTTCCTGCCCGACGGCACGGGAGTGGACATCGTGCTCAACCCGCTCGGCGTGCCCTCGCGCATGAACGTCGGGCAGATCCTCGAGACGCACCTCGGCTGGGCCTCCCAGATTCTCGGCTTCGAATCGAAAACCCCGGTATTCCAGGGGGCTTCGGAGGATGAGATCGGCCTCCTCATCAAGGCGGCAGGAATGCGCTGGGCACGCGATTCGGCCCGGCTCGAGACGGAGTTCCCCCTTTCGGACACGGCTTCGATCGAGACCTTCCTGGGTGCGGCCAGTGCTGCGCCCTCGGCCCGGGACGAAGGGGCGAAGTCGTCTCTCATGGCCGAACCTTCCACGCATGGCGAGGGGGGCCCCGACGAAGGCGTCCGGGGGCTGGGACGCTCGCTCGACGTCTACCTCGAGGGGGACGTTCCCAGCGATGCGCGCAAGAAGATCGACGAGGTCTTGGAGTTCCTCGTGACCGCAGCTGAGGAGTGGGTCTCCCGCAAGGGTGAGAAGCTGGCCGACACTTTCCCGAAGATTGCGGCGATCAAGGGGAAAAAGAAGGTGACTGAAGGCCTCGACGCGGCGGTCGTCGAGTTCATGCTGAAGGCCGGAATTCGGCCGGACGGGAAGATCTGGCTGCGCGACGGGCGAAGCGGCCGGCGCTTCGATTTCCCGGTCACCGTGGGTGCGATGTACATGCTCAAGCTGGCGCACCTCGTGGACGACAAGATCCACGCTCGGAGCATCGGACCCTACTCTCTCGTCACTCAGCAGCCTCTGGCCGGTAAGGCGCAGTTCGGCGGCCAGCGTTTCGGTGAGATGGAGGTCTGGGCCCTCGAGGCCTACGGCGCCGCCCACACGTTGCAGGAGATCCTGACCGTGAAGTCCGACGATGTGAGCGGACGGTCCAAGGTCTATGAAGCCATCGTGAAGGGAGACAACCTCCCGGATCCGGGGATTCCCGAGTCCTTCAACGTCCTGGTGAAGGAGCTGCAGGCGCTGGGACTCTCGGTGACGCTCGGGCGAGAGGAATGAAACGAACCCGGGGGCGGTCTCAGATCCCCCCGGGGACCGCGCGTCTCCACGAGAGGTGGAGACCGCGAGGAAACACGCACGGTGACGCGCCTGGAGGCGCGGCGCCGTCGAGCAGCCAAACACACGCTACTCCCATAGGGGTGTCCAACGCATGATCGACTTTCCCCGATCCAGAGACTCTCGCGGCTCGAACTTCGACTTCATCCAGATCAAGATCGCCTCTCCCGAGGAGATCCGGAGTTGGTCGTATGGCGAGGTCACCAAGCCCGAGACGATCAACTATCGGTCGTTCAAGCCCGAGAAAGACGGGCTCTTCTGTGAGCGTATCTTCGGGCCGGTCAAGGACTGGGAGTGTCACTGCGGGAAATTCAAGCGGATCCGCTTTCGGGGCCACGTGTGCGATCGCTGCGGCGTCGAGGTCACCCTCTCGAAGGTCCGCCGGGAGCGGATGGGGCATATCGAGCTCGCGGTTCCGGTCTGCCACATCTGGTTCTTCAAGACGTTGCCGTCCCAACTCGGGTACCTCCTCGGAATGTCGCTCCGCGACCTCGAGAAGGTCATCTACTACGCCTCGTATGTAGTGGTGCACCCGGGCAAGCAGGAGCTCGAGTTCCTCGAGCTCCTCGACGAGGACGAGTACTACGACCTCCGGGTGAAAGCGCGCGAAGACGGGGATGAGAACTTCAAGGCCGAGATCGGTGCCGAGGCGGTCCGGACGCTCCTCAAGATGCTCGACACGCCGGAGCGTGCGGTCCAGCACAAGAACAAGGACGGCAAGGGGCTGGATCGTCTGGCCGACTGGCTGCGCAACGAGATCCGCACCGAGACTTCGCAGCATCGGAAGAAGAAGAAGCTCAAGCGACTCAAGGTGGTCGACGCGCTCCGCAACTCCGGCGTGAACCCCGACGATCGCAACCGCCCGGAATGGATGGTGATGGACGTGGTGCCGGTGATTCCGCCGGACCTACGCCCCCTGGTTCCGCTGGACGGCGGCCGGTTCGCCACGTCCGACCTGAATGATCTCTACCGGCGGGTGATCAACCGGAACAACCGGCTGAAGAAGTTGATCGAGATGCGCGCACCGGAGGTCATCCTCCGCAACGAGAAGCGGATGCTCCAGGAGGCCGTGGACGCCCTCTTCGACAACGGACGCCGCTCCAAGGCCATCCGTGGTAGAGGCAAGCGCCCCCTCAAGTCGCTCTCCGACATGCTAAAGGGGAAGCAGGGACGCTTTCGCCAGAACCTGCTGGGGAAGCGAGTGGACTATTCCGGCCGGTCGGTCATCGTAGTCGGCCCGGAGTTGAAGCTGCATCAGTGTGGGCTGCCGAAGGCGATGGCGGTCGAGCTCTTCAAGCCGTTCATCATCCACGAGCTGGAGCGGCGCGGCGAGGCCGAGACGGTGAAGCGGGCCAAGAAGATCGTGGAGCAGGACGATGCCAAGGTCTACGAGGTCCTGGAGGACATCATCCGGGACCACCCGGTGCTCCTCAACCGTGCTCCAACCCTCCACCGATTGGGCATCCAGGCGTTCGAGCCGGTTCTGGTCGAAGGGAAGGCGATCCGCGTCCATCCGCTCGTATGTGCGGCATTCAATGCGGATTTCGACGGCGATCAGATGGCGGTGCACCTCCCGCTCTCCTTCGAGGCACAGCTCGAAGCACGGGTGCTCATGCTTTCGTCGAACAACGTGCTCCTGCCCTCGAACGGGCGGCCGGTCGCCGCACCGACTCAGGACATGGTGATCGGATCGTTCTACCTGACCAAGGCTCCGCTGGAGATCCAGGATCTGGAGCGGGTCGCGGGCGATGCTTCCCTCGGGAAGGCGGCGCGAACGAAGGCGCGTGAGAAGCTGAACGAGATC
>JBBDIV010000056.1:0-3461 GCA_040880225.1 Gemmatimonadota bacterium | reverse complement strand
GCTCGTGGGGCCCCACGCCGCCGCTCCACCGAAATCCATCTCATGCTCAAGGCCGGCATCGTTGGACTTCCCAACGTCGGGAAGTCCTCGCTCTTCAACGCCCTCACCGCGCAGGGTGCCCCTTCCGAGAACTACCCGTTCTGCACGGTCGAACCGAACGTAGGAATCGTCGAGGTTCCGGACGGGCGGCTGGATCGGATCCACGAGCTGGTGGATTCGGCCGCACGAGTCCCGGCCGCCGTCCAATTCGTCGACATCGCGGGACTGGTGGAGGGCGCGTCCCACGGAGAGGGTCTGGGAAACAAGTTCCTGGGTAATATCCGCGAGGTGGATGCGGTCGTTCACGTCCTGCGCTGTTTCGAGGATCCGGACGTGACACACGTGCTCGGTGGAATCGACCCGATCCGCGACCGCGAGATCGTGGGTACGGAGCTCGCGCTTGCCGATCTGGAGACGGTCGAGCGACGGCTCGAGAAGGCACAGAAGAAGGCTCGATCCGGTGACCGGGACGCCCAGCAGGAGCTGGCTCTGCTCGAGAAAGTCCATGGAGCTCTGGCGGAAGGGCGATCGGTCCGGAGCCTGGGCTACACTCCCGCGGAACAGCAGATTCTCCGGAACTTCCAACTCCTCTCGGCCAAGCCGGTCCTCTACGTCGCGAACGTGAACGAGGCCGACCTGCCGACCGGCCGGAACCAATGGACCCGCGAGCTCGCTGAGGTTCTCCGGCGCGAAGAGCCGAGCTCCGAGTTCATCTCGGTCTGCTCCGCCATCGAGTCGGAGCTGGCCGAGCTCGAGCCCGAGGAGCGCCGGGAATTCCTCGCCGATCTGGACCTGGAGGAGCCCGGTCTGCATCGCCTGATCCGGACCACGTACGATCTCCTGGGGCTCATCACCTTCTTCACGGCCGGAGAGAAGGAATCGAGGGCGTGGACGGTGCGTCGGGGGGCGCTGGCTCCGGAGGCGGCAGGGACGATCCATTCCGATTTCCAGAGGGGGTTCATTCGTGCCGAGACGATCGGCTACGAGGAATTCGAGGAGGTCGGGTCACTGAAGGTCGCTCGTGAACGGGGTCTCATCCGCGCTGAAGGCAAGGATTACCCGGTGAAGGACGGGGACGTGATGCTCTTTCGCTTCAACGTGTGAGGCGCTTCGATCTTGCCGAGGCCTCCACGGCCGAAAAGATGGGAGCCGGGGCCGATATTTCCGCCCGCTCCGGGCGCCGGATCGTGTGGGGCGGAAGGCGCATGCCCGTGAGACGGAGCACGCGCTGCGGGCCAGGGAGCGAGCGCGATACCGTCCGAGTCTCGTCGCGCCGAGCGCCGTTGCCCGAACCCGGGTTGAATCGGCGTCGGTTCCACTCTATCTTGCAGGGCTCAACCCGCCCCATTCCAAAGCAATGGGGCCCGTAACCATGCGGACCAAGGGAAACCACGCGATGAGAGATTACGAGGTCGTCTATATCTTCCACCCCTCGCTGACCGAGGAGGCGGTAAACGAGAAGCTGGACCGCTACCATGGGAGCGTGGACGGTGGAGAGGACTCCGAGGTCGTGGCGCTCGATCACTGGGGCGTTCGGCAGCTCGCCTACGACATCGAGGGACAGGGACAGGGGTACTATGTCGTTGCCCAGTTCAAGGCCGCACCCGGCGACCTGACGGAGTTCGAGCGAATACTGAAGCTCGACGACGACCTGCTCCGGTATCTGGTGGTCCTCAGCGAGGGCGAGCCGATCTCCGGCCAGTCCGTGCTGGAGGACAACCCCTACGTGGGCGGCAAGGACAACGACGACGACGACGAGGACGAGGAAGAGGACGACGACGACGACGAGTACGGCCACGGGGAAGCGTCGCCTCCCGAGTTCTCCGGGGGACGCGGACGTCGACGCCGGATCGAAGGGCCGCGAATCGAGTTGCTGAACTTCAAGGACGTGGGCACGCTCTCCAGATTCGTCACGGAGCAGGGCAAGATCCTTCCGAAGCGGACGACCAAGGTGGATGCTCCGTTTCAGCGCCAGCTCGGACGCGCCGTCAAGCGTGCCCGTTACCTGGCGTTGCTTCCCTACGTCCAGAATCACGACCGATAGGAATCGCACCATGACCGGTGGGAACGCGGGGGACGGGGGTTGGCTCCGGCCTCTTGGACTTCTTCTCCTGGCGGTCACGCTCGCAGTGGGTCAACCGATCGTCGTGGTCGCAGTCGCTTTCGGGATGCTGAGCTTCGTCGTGCCCGGTGGCGGCGCGCTTGCCCTCGTCGCGTCCGCGATCGCGCTGGTGTTGGTCTTTCTGGGGGAGCCGGCGAGCGGGCTCTGGTACATCGAGCGCGGTTGGGCGATCGTCCTCGGCGGCTGGTTCGCCGCGTTGACCCTGACCTGGCCGGGCCGTCCCTTCCTCCTTCGAGGTCTCGTGGCGCTCGGCGGCGGCGTGCTCTCGGTGGTCGCGGTCGTCACGGTCTTCGATGGATGGGAACGGATCGAAGCCCTGGTAGCCCAGCGGGTCGAAGCCGGGCTGGCCGCGACCCGGCAGGTCATGCAGGGGATGGGGAACGGAGATATCCAGGCGGGTCTGATGGAAACCCTCGCCACCACGGGCGAGATCCAGGGCCTCCTGTTCCCGGCTCTGCTCGGGCTCAGCAGCCTGGCGGCGCTGGGTGTAGCCTGGTGGCTCCACGTCCGGGTGAACGCCTCGGAAGGACCAGCTCTCGGTCCTCTGAAGGAGTTTCGTTTTCCGGATCCGCTGATCTGGCTCTTCATTGCCGGGATCACGCTGGTTCTGGTTGCGGGATGGAGCGTGGGGTGGGGGCGCGTGGGCGTGAACCTGGTCGCGTTCATGGGTGCGCTGTACGTCCTCAGGGGGGCGGCGGTGCTCCTGTTCTTTGCGGGAGGCCTGTCCTTTGCCGGGGGAGCTCTCGCAGCACTGGCCGTACTCCTTCTCGGCCCATTCCTCGCGGCAGCGGCGATGCTCGTCGGGGTGGGGGATTCGTGGCTGGACCTGCGCGCCCGCACCCCCGATGGTGGGAACGGCAGTACGTAATCGAAGACACCGACGAGCGTTGATACGCTCCAAACGGATTGGAGGATTGGACCGATGAAGCTCATCTTGAAGCACGCGGTGGACGATCTCGGCGATCAGGGCGAGGTGGTCTCGGTGAAGCCGGGGTACGCTCGGAACTACCTGCTTCCACAGGGGCTGGCGTACGAGGCGTCCGAGGCGAACCTCAAGCGGATCGAGGAGGAGAACAAGGCCCAGGAGGATCGGGCCCGGAGGGACTATCTGGAGGGCCGGCGCCGTGCGGCTCAGCTCGAAGGGATGTCCCTGACCTTCGAGGCCAGGGCCTCCGAGGAAGGGAAGCTCTATGGATCCATCTCGCCTGCGGACATCACGGACCGCCTGAACGAGGGCGATCTGGATTTCCAGCTCGAGCGCAAGCAGGTTCTCCTCGACGAGCCCCTCAAGGAGGTCGGG
>JBBDIV010000055.1:0-22447 GCA_040880225.1 Gemmatimonadota bacterium | reverse complement strand
GGGTGTCTGCAGGAGGGTATCCCAGAGAGGAGGGAAGAGGTCTTGAACCAGCTCCTTCCGGCCATGATCCCCTCTCTGAGCAGGGAGGCGGGACCCGATATCCGCCTACGGATCGCGCCCACCTCGCGCACCCTCCGGGTCGAGATCAACGCCCCCCTCCTCGAACGGGCTGTCACGCACCTCGTGCGAAATGCCCGCGAGGCCTCCGGACCAGGCGAGGACATCCGGATCTCCTGGGGGCCGGCCACGCATGGGGACCCGGGGGTGCGGGAATCGGACTGGGCGCGTATCCGCGTGGGAGATCGCGGTGTCGGGATCGAGCGGGAGGTGTTGCCATGGCTGTTCGAGCCGTTCTTTTCGAGCCGATCGGACGGGTCGGCGTTCCGCGGCCTCGGCCTTCCCCTCGTGCAGGCCGTCGTGGAGGGGCATGGAGGATGGGTGGAGGTCCGGTCGACCCAGGGTGAAGGGACAGAGGTGGACCTCTTCCTCCCGCTCCTGACCACGCGCGACACGGCAAGTGAGCCGGAACCCTCGGACGACGCCTCCACGACGGGTGGGGGGCGGGCGCCGAGGATCCTCCTCCTCGAGGACGAGCCGCTCCTCGCTCGCCTCATCCGGCGCGTGCTCACACGTGAGGGATACCTGGTCGATGTGGTCGATACCTCAGCGGACGCGGAGCCGGGGATGCGCGAGTACCGAGACTCCGTGGACCTGCTCATCGTCGAGAAGGAGTTGACCGGGGGAGTTTCGGGCATCGAGCTGGCGGAGGGCTGGCGAAGCGTGCGTCCCGGCCTCGCCGTCGTGGTCCTGGATCGCCGGGGCGTTCGGGATTCGGAAGAGCCCGCCGGCGGCGACAGCATCGGCGATCTCCCGCTGATCCGAAGGCCCTTCGAGCCTGCAGACCTCCTGGTGCGGGTGCGAGAGGCACTCCGACCCCCGCCGGAACCGCAGAGCCGGGCCCAGGGGGACGCCGGTCCGTCCGGAAGCGCTCCCGTGGAGGGGATCGGAGGCGAGCGAGGCAAGGAACTGACCCATTAAGAAGGCTGTTGAAGAGAGGGAGCGCACCGTGTTGGGAGCGCCACTGTCTTCCTGCCGCGAAATCGTGACGCAGCCGTTTCGGGATACCTCGAGGATGTGTGACGTCCGGACGCCATGATCCGTTCTCGTACGAAGCGGGCGGGCACCCCTCGTCCTTCACGACGGGTTCCGGAGATTCTTCCATGACGAACCTCGATCGCCGAGCCTTCTTGCGCCGTGCTGGGGGTGCGATCCTCGCTCCCTCCCTGGTGGGGCTTTCAGCGTGTAGTGTCGGGCCACGGACCGCCGGAAGATCCTCGACGTCGGCAGGGGTGGTGCACGCCACGCTCGGGACGGGTGGGTACGGACCTCTGGACGACTGCCGGGACGCGCCCGGGATCCGGGTGCCTAGGGGGTTCCGGGTCGCCCGCGTGAGCACCACCGGGCAGCCGAGTCTTGCCGACGACACCTTCGTGGTCCCTCCCGCGCTGGACGGCATGGCCGCATTTCCGGGACCCGAAGGCACGGTGCGGTTGGTCCGGAACCACGAAATCCGGGATCCGATCGAGGTCGCTCGGCCGTTCGGGAGCGAGAACGTCTACGATCCCCGGGCCGGAGGCGGGACCACCACGTTGGAGTTGCGGATCCTCGGCGAGAGGTCCGAACGCAGGATCGAGGTCCTGCGAGAGTTCCCGAGCCTGAACGGGACCCACGTGAACTGCGCCGGGGGACCCACCCCCTGGGGCTCCTGGCTGAGCTGCGAGGAGACCACGGCGGAGCGGGACCGCAAGCATGGGTACGCGTTCGAAGTTCCGGCCCTGGCGAACGGGGCGGTGGAGCCGATTCCCCTGCGGGAGATGGGTCGGTTCGTTCACGAAGCGGCGGCTGTCGATCCCCGGACGGGATACGTCTACGAGACGGAGGACATTCGCTACCGGCCCGAGGATGGGCTCCCCGGATCCGGGTTCTACCGATTCCTGCCCCACAGCCCCGGAGACCTCCGGGCGGGCGGCCGATTGCAGATGCTGGCGGTCCGCGACCGCCCGAACCATCTCACGGCCGTGGGTCAGACCCCGGGCACGCGTTTGCCCGTCGAGTGGGTCGAGATCGACGACCCCGACCCGGAGGAGGCGACCTCCGAACCTTCGGCGGTCTTCCGGCAGGGGGCGGCGAAAGGGGGTGCGGTCTTCCACCGGCTCGAGGGGTGCTGGTACGGAGACGGGAGCGTGTTCTTCGACGCGACGGAGGGCGGCGATGCGGGTGCGGGCCAGATCTGGCAGTTTCGTCCTGGAACGGCCGATCGGGAAGGGGCCGGGGCGGACATCGGTGAGCTCCTGCTGGTCTTCGAGTCTCCGGGTTCCGGTGTGCTGGAGAGCCCCGACAACATCTGTGTCAGCCCGCGCGGCGGCATCGTGCTGTGCGAAGACGGCTCCGGAGCGCAGTTCGTGCGTGGCCTGACGCCGGACGGCGCGATCTTCGACCTCGTGGAGACGAACGGTCCCACGCCCGAGTTCGCGGGCGCCTGCTTCAGCCCCGACGGGGAGGTGCTGTTCTTCAACATCCAGGGCTCGACTACCACGGCGGGCTCCAGGGTGGGATACACCTTCGCAATGTGGGGTCCCTGGGAGGCCGGCGCGCTCTGACTCGGCGGCTGCTCGGACCTCCGCCCTCCGGATCGGGAGCCGCCCGGTGCGGTCCGCGCGAGAGAGTACCTCAGAAGACCGCGTCCTCGGGGAGGGGAGGCGGCTTCGTCCGGTGGGGCTCGTCGGCGGCGTCCGAAGGCTCCCTCTCGCCCATCAACCGGGAAAGCAGGATCACGGGGATCATTCCGGTCACCACGATCAGGAGTGCGGGAAGCGCGGAGCGTTGCACCTGCTCGTCCATGGCGAGCTGGAAGGCCCGGGTCGCCAGGGTATCGAAGTTGAACGGCCGCAGGATGAGGGTCAGCGGGAGCTCTTTCAGGACGTCCACGAAGACCAGCAGCCCGGCCGAGAGCAGGGTCCCCCTGAGGAGGGGGATGTCGACCCGCAACAGGGTCCTCAGCGGAGGGGAGCCGAGCGACCGCGAGGTCTCGTCCAGGTTTCCACAGGTCCGTTCGAATCCGGAGTCCACCGGGTTCAATGCGACCGCGAGGAAGCGGACGACGTACGCGAAGAGTAGAGCCGCCACCGTCCCCGTCAGGATCAGTCCGACCGGGTTTCCGGTGAGGGCCTGGACGACAGACCCGATGCTCCGGTCCAGCCGGATGAACGGGATGAGGATTCCGACGGCGATCACCGCCCCCGGGATCGAGTATCCCAGCGACGAGGCACGGGAGGCGAGTTGGAGCGTGGGGGTTGGGGAGAGTCGCACGGAATAGACAATCAGGAGGCCCACGAATACGGTCACGATCGCAGCAGCCAGTCCCAGCGCGAACGAGTTGACGGTGAGCACGAGGAACCCGGGGTCGGTGACCTCGTCGATCACCTGGCTGCCCCAGGTGACGAGCTGCGCCACCGGGACGACGAATCCGAAGAGCACCGGGGCCGCGCAGACGGTCGCGGCTCCCCAGCGCCGCCAGCCCTCGGGTCGAAGTCGGGTGACGGGACGGCGGGAGGCGGCGCCTTCATCGAATCGCGCGCGCCCCCGCTGCGCCCGCTCCAGCAGGATGAGAAGAAACACGAAGAGCAGGAGGCATCCGGAGAGACGGATCGCCGCGGGCGGATCGCCGAGCGAGAACCAGGCGCGGAAGATTCCGGTGGTGAAGGTCGTGACGCCGAAGTAGCGTACGGCCCCGTACTCGTTCAGGACCTCCATCAGGACGAGTGTGACTCCCGCGACGACTGCCGGCCGCGCGAGCGGCAGGGCCACACGAGAGAACGTCTGCCACGGGGACTTCCCCAGGATCCGGGAGGTCTCGAGAATCCCTCCGGACTGCTTCATGAAGGCGGTCCGCGTAATCAGGTAGACGTACGGGTAGAGCGCGAGCGCCATCATGACACCGGCTCCGGGGAGACTCATGAGATTCGTGCGGACTGCGGCGGTCGTCTCGGGGTTCAACAGGAGTTGGAGAGCACCCTGGACCGGTCCCGTGTGCCCGAGGATCTCGGCGTATGTGTACGCCATGATGTAGGTCGGGACCGACAGCGGCAGGATGAGCGCCCACTCGAAGATCCGTCGGCCCGGAAACTCACAGGTCGCCACCAGCCAGGCCGTGGTCACTCCCATGACCAGGGTCATCGCACCCACTCCCACCACCAGCAGCGCGGAGTGCCACACGTAGTCGACCAGGACCGTCGACGCGAGGTGGCGCCAGGTGTCGCTCGACGGTGCGAAGATCCCCAGGAATACGGAGGCGAGCGGAAGGAGGACGAGGCCGACCACGAGGAGCGTGGCGATCGTCCACGGGGTGAGAGTCATCCCCGGACGGGGACGGTACCGTTCCCAGGTTCGCCCGAGTCGGGCGCCGGGAGACGACGACCTCGACGTGGTCCCTGACTTCATCCCTCGCGAGCGAATCGCGCGCGACCGAGGTCGGCGAAGCGGCCACGATCCCGACGAGCGAACCGAAGGTCTCCGGCGCTGAAGCGAACGCGGGGCCTCGTGCGCGTGGGCCGACGGGCTCGGGAAACGGATTCGAGGCTGATCATCATCGCAGATTGGTGGAGTTGAGAACGGATCTCAATCTAACGGATCGCACCGGGCATGGGGGCGCAAGCGGTTCGCGATGTATCTCCCCTATCCGAGGGTCAGTGGGATCGCCCCGCCGGAAATGATGTGGGCGCGGTCGGAAACCAGGAAGGCGACCACCTCCGCGATCTCGGCCGGAGGAAGCCAGGTGCTGGTGTCGGCGGAAGGTTGAGCCGCCCGGTTCGCAGGGGTGTCGATGATCGAGGGGAGGATGGCGTTCACGGTGATGCCATGCTCGCGTCCCTCGCGCGCGAGGGTCTGCGTGAGGTTCAAGACCGCGGTCTTCGCGGCCCCGTAGGCGCTGAGTCCGGCGGCCCCCCGATCGAGCGCCGGGAACGCGGAAACGTTGACGATCCGCCCCCACCCCCGCTTCGCCATTCCCGGAAAAGCGGCCCGAGAGCAGAGGAAGGCGGTCGTGGCGTTCGTTGCCCACATGCGATCCCAGGTTCGGGGTGCGGTCTCTTCCAGAGGCGCCATCGAGAATCCACCCGCGAGGTTCAGCAGGATGTCCGGACCGCCTCCCGCCATCTCGTCGATTCGGCTGAAGGCGGCAGCCACGGCTTCGGGCCGCGTCAGGTCGGTGTCGGTGTGAAAGTGGAGTCGCTCGGCGGGTGGGTCGCCTTCCTGTCCGAGGTCCGAGGCTCCGGACGGGTCCCTCACGGGCACGTGGACCGTGAGCCCGTCTGCGAGGAGCTTGCGGACGACATGGCGGCCGAGATGTCCGGCCCCACCGGTCACGAGAGCGACGCGGCGTGGCGTCTCGTGGCGTTCAGCGACGTCCTCTCCCTCTCTCATTCGTGTCCCTCTCGCGCGTAGCGCGTGCGTTGGGTGCTGCGATGGTTACGTCGTTCGTCACCGGCGGCATCCGACCTCGCCGGAGGGACGGCCCGCTGTGAGGCGGTGGGCTACCCGCACCGAGCGCCATTGTGCCGATGGGCACGGCGCCTACGAGGAGGGCACAAGAAGGCTGGCGAAGAAGGGGAGAGGTCCGAAACGCGCTTGCCCCGTCGGTCGGACGAGGACTAGGTTCTGAGGCTGTTTCCAGCAGGGAATGTCGGGTCGGACAGGCGAGGGTGGGTACGGATGCGTCCCACGGTCGACTGCGACCCGGAACGCGATCTTCAACTCCACGGACAGAATCACGATGAGTCACTACCAACACGCGCGCATCCCCGAGGGCGGGGAACCGATCACGGTCGAGGACGGCACCCTGCAGGTGCCCGACCGGCCGATCCTCCCCTTCATCGAGGGAGACGGCATCGGCCCGGACATCTGGAAGGCCACCCGCCACGTGGTCGACGCCTCGGTCGAGAAGGCATTCGACGGAGAGCGCGAGATTCAGTGGATGGAGATCTACGCGGGGGAAAAGGCGAACGAGCTCTCGGGAGAATGGCTGCCGGAAGAGACCTTCGAAGCGCTCCGCGAGTTCAAGGTCGGCATCAAGGGCCCCCTGACGACTCCCGTGGGTGGGGGCATCCGCTCGCTCAACGTGACTCTGCGGAAGGTCCTCGACCTCTATTCCTGCATCCGTCCGGTTCGGTGGATCGAGGGCGTGCCCTCGCCCATGAAGGAGCCGGAGCGGCTGGACGTGGTGATCTTCCGTGAGAATACGGAGGACGTGTATGCCGGTATCGAGTGGGAGTCGGGAACCCCCGAGGCCGAGAAGGTCCGCCGGTTCCTGATCGACGAGATGGGCGCCAACGTGAGGGAGATGAGCGGGATCGGGATCAAGCCCATCTCTCCCTTCGGCACCAAGCGCCATGTTGCCGCCGCGATCCAGTACGGGCTGGACCGGGGTCGTTCCAGCGTGACCCTGGTGCACAAGGGGAACATCATGAAGTTCACCGAGGGCGCGTTCTCCGACTGGGGATACGAGGTCGCTCGGGAGCGATTCCCGGACAGGACCGTGCCGGAGTCCAGGATCTGGGAGGGTGAGGACGCGGCCGGCCGGATCGTGATCGGCGACCGGATCGCGGACGCGATGTTCCAGCAGGTGCTCCTCCGCCCCGACGAATACGACATCCTGGCGACCCCGAACCTGAACGGAGACTACCTTTCCGACGCCTGTGCGGCGCAGGTCGGAGGTCTGGGAATGGCGCCGGGAGCGAATGTCGGAGACGAGGTCGCACTGTTCGAGGCGACCCACGGTACCGCACCGAAGTACGCCGGGCAGGACAAGGTGAACCCGGGGTCGCTCATCCTCTCGGCCGTCATGATGCTCGAGCACCTGGGATGGCACGAGGCCGCTCGCCTGATCGATCGGGGCCTCGAGCGGGCCGTCGGTGCGCGGACCGTCACGTATGACCTGGAGCGCCAGATGGAAGGCGCGACGAAGGTCGGGACCTTTCGCTTCGCCGAGGAGATCGTAAAGCATATGTAGGCTTCCCGAGGGCTCCGATCCAAGGCTCGTCAGCGCCCGTGGCGGCCCGTGGCGGAGATCCGCCGGCGGCCGTCGCTCCCTTCCGACACAAGAGGACCATGCAGGTAAAGCTCCTTCACGACGAACCCCTCGCCGGCTCGCTACCTCTGATCGCCTTCGCCGTCTTCGAAGGGAATGAGCCTCTGGACGGACCGAGTGCCCAGGCCGACGAGATCCTCGACGGGGATTTCTCGCGAGCGCGGGCGGCCGGGGACTTCAGGGGCCGGGAGGAGGAGTTCGCGCTCTTCTATTCCGACGACGTCGAGGGCGGCACCCCCAGGCGAATTCTCTTCCTGGGTGCCGGCCCCCGTGGGGATGCGGACAGCGAGACCATGCGCAAGCTGGCGGCTCGCGCGGTCCGGCGCGCGGAGGCCCTTCACATGACCCGGGTGGCGGTGCAGGTCCCCCTCGCCGTTCTGGACGACGTGGAGCTCGCGGTGCAGGCGTCCGTCGAAGGTGGGGCTCTCGCGGCGTGGGATTTCCGTGAACTGAAGAGCGGTTCGGAGGATCCGACGGGAGAGCGGAGCCCGGGCGCACTCCGTGGAATCTCTCCCCCGGCGAGTCCACTCGTCGAGGAGCTGGTGCTCTGCGTGACCGGCGACCGGGAGCTCGCGGAGCGGGGGCTCCGGACGGGACGCGCCTTCGCCGCCGGTGAGAATCTGGCCCGCACCCTCCAATGCCGGCCGGGGAACGTTGCCACCCCCGAGCATCTGGCGGAGGTCGCGCAGAGCCTGGCCGATGAATATGGGTTCGACGCGACGATCCTGGGGCCCGCCGAGCTCGAAGCCGAGGCGATGGGCGCCATCCTGGCGGTGACCGCCGGTTCCACGCAAGAGCCGCGTCTGATCGTGTTGGAACATCGGGGCGGCAGGGAAGGAGATCCTCCGATCGCGCTGGTCGGAAAGGGACTGACCTTCGATACAGGGGGGATCTCCATCAAGCCGGCTTCCGGCATGGAGGACATGAAGTACGATATGTCGGGAGGTGCCGCCGTCCTGGGGGCCATGCGGGCGATCGGCGAACTGGGAACTCCGGCGAACGTCGTGGCGGTCGTGCCCGCGTCCGAGAATCTCATCTCGGGTCGCGCGACCAAGCCGGGCGACATCATCCGGACCCGGGCCGGCAAGACCGTGGAGGTGATCAACACGGACGCGGAGGGTCGCCTGATCCTCGCGGATGCCCTGTCCTATGTCGTGGATCGGTACCATCCGAGGGCGATCGTGGACTGTGCGACCCTCACGGGAGCGTGTGTGATCGCGCTGGGAAATCACGCGGCCGCCGTGCTCGGAAACGACGAGAAGCTCATCGATGAGCTTCGAGCCGCCGGCGATCGTGCAGCCGAACGTTGCTGGCCCCTCCCCCTCTGGAAGGTCTACCGCAAGCAGCTCGAGAGCGAGGCGGCGGACCTCAAGAACGTGGGAGGGAGGCCGGCGGGCACGGTCACCGCGGCGTGCTTCCTTTCCGAGTTCGTCGGCGATTCGACCTGGGCGCACCTCGACATCGCAGGGACGGCGTACGGGGAGCCGCGGGCGCCGTACCACCGCAAGGGTGGACACGGGTTTCCCACACGACTCCTCCTCGAGTGGGTTCGGGACCGCGCCGGGTGAACACGGTCCATCGAACCGCTGAGCCCGATCGGGACCGCGCGGCTGTTCGCACCCCCTGCTTCCCAACCCGATCGTTCGTCGCACGGACCATCGCGCGAGCTCTCCCGCTGCCACTCCCGTTCCTGTTCGCAGCGGTGGTGCCGGGACTTCTCCATGGCGCTGGACCAATGGACCGCGCTGCGGCTTCGGTTCGGTTGACCCAGGTCCAGACACCCGGCCAGGACACGACTCCGGACGTTCCGCCGCAGGACCCCGCTGCTCCGCCACAGGACCCCGCTACTCCGCCGCAGGACACCATCCAGGGCGACCCTCCGGGCCCCGCGACTCCCACGCAGGACACGATCGATACGGAGCCCGAGTTCCGGGTGCGCAACCTGCCCTCCTTCCCATCGGGCCCACCCACGGGATGGAGCACCGGCGTCTGGGAGTGGGATCGGGAAGGGTTGCGCTCCACCCGGGCGCTGACCCTCATCGAGCTGCTCGAGGGGGTGCCTGGGCTGATTCCGCTCCGGGGGGGGGATCACGGTCAACCCGTGTCCGTCTCCGCGTTCGGCGTCGGTGCCGGGCGGGTGCGGGTGCTCTGGGACGGGGTCGAGATGCCTCCGCTCGACGGCGGGGTCGTCGACATCGCGCGCGTCGGGCTCGCTGCACTGGAGCGGGTGACGGTCGAGCGGGGGCCGGGGGGAGTGGTCATCGAGCTGACCCCGCTCCGGTTCTCGGATGCACGTCCCTATTCCTTCCTGGAAGTCGGAACGGGAGATCTCGACACGAACCTGTTCCGAGGGGTGTTCGCGCACCCCGACGCCCTCGGCGGTAGCATCGTTCTGGCTCTGGACCGGCTCGATACGGCCGGGCCTCAGCGACGGGAGGCCGGGGTCGGATTCGGGGGTCATCTGCGCCATTCCCTCTTCCTGGGGGAGCGGCTCGGTGTGGCCTGGGAATTCCGGCGCATGACCTCGCGGCGTCCGGACGAGCTCTGGCAGCCACCGGGGGTCCAGCGAAGCGACTGGGGTGCGCGGGCTCGGTACGAAGTCGCTCCCAGCGTGGTCGCCGGTGTCTTCTTCCAGCGTTCGTCGCTCGCTCGGGACGGGGACGAGGACGACGCCCAGGAGGAGGCGGAGAATGAGTCCCTGCTCTATGAGGCTCCCCGCACGCAGGTAGGAGCACGGCTGTCGATGCAGCGCGAGATCTGGTGGGCCGAGGTCGAGTATCGGCAGCAATGGGGCGTCGGGTGGCCTTCGTCCGTGCAGGTCGCCCGGGGTGGAGGGGTGCTTCCCCAGCTGGGGGGTGCATCGGCGGTCGTGGAGCGTGCGTCGTGGGACGACGAAAACCCGCTCTCCCTCCACGCCCGGGTCTGGAGCCGCTCTCTCTTCGGGTTCACGCTCTTCGGCGAGTACGAGGACGGGCGGGTCGGCGTACCCTTCCTGGACATGCCGGCTGGAGGGGAGGACGATCCTCCGCCGGACCCGGAACCGGGCTCGTTCACCGAGCGTTCGGGCATCCGAGCGGGTGTCGAGTATGGTCGCGGAGACCTGCGGGTTGGAGGGGCCCTCCTTTCGGTGGAGGCGGACTCGCTCCATCCCACCGGGCTCCCGTTGGACCGTGAAGGATCCCCGGCTTCCGGGGGGGATCGGACCGGGGTCGAGGGATCGCTGGACCTTCCGCTCGACCGCTTGATCTCCGGGCTGTCGCTGCGGGGAAGCGCTCAGTTCTGGAATGCCGGCGAGGTCTGGCGCTATCTGCCCCGTAGAACCTATCAGGGCCGCATCTCGTTTCACGACGTGTTCCTGGAATCGGGGAACCTCGAGGTCTGGACGGACGTGGGGGTATGGGGCCGAGACCCGATGTCCGTGCCCACGGGCTCGGGAGGCCTTGCTACGGTTCCGTTCCATCAGAGCTGGTTTGCGCGATTGCAGATCCGTGTGGTCTCGGTTCGGGCGTTCGTACGTTGGGAGAACTTCACGCTCCGCCCCGGGAACCAGGATTTCCCGGGGCGCCTCCTGCCCCAGACCCGGGTGATGTACGGGATTCGCTGGACCATGTGGAATTGAGCCCGGGGTCCGGTTAGGTTCGAGCACTCTGCGTTCGGCAGGAGAGGCTTTCAGACCGGCGGACGGTGGATGGCGAGGGCGACCCTTCAGAGCATGACGGGATACGGCGAGGCCGAGCGAGACCTGGATCTCGGTCGCCTCCGGGTCGAGGTCCGGACCGTGAACCACCGATATCTGAACCTGCAACTCCGGACGCCTCCCGGGTTCGACCGCCATCACAGGCGGCTCGAACAAGTGTTGAAGGAGCATTTCTCCCGCGGGCACGTCCAGGTGAGCATCGTGCTGGACCGGAGCGTGGCCGCCGAGACCTCGGCGTCCGTGGAGATCGATGTGGCCCGGGCCCGCGGGTATGTGGAAGCGCTGCGCGCTCTGCAGTCCGAACTCGGGCTTCAAGGCCACGTCGACATCGGGACCCTCTCGCGGTTCCGGGACGTGTTCCGGGAAGCCGAGGGCGAAGATGCCGCCCGCGAGCTGCCCGTCGAGCCCGTCGCGGAAGTCCTGACCGAGGCGGCCCGAAAGGTCACGGAGATGCGGGCCGAGGAGGGGGCCCGCCTGGCCACGGACCTCGCGGAGCGTCTTTCCGCAATGGAAATCGAGATCGACGCGATCGGGGAGCGGGCTCCGGATCGGCTCGTCGAGGAGCGGGATCGTCTCCGCGACGCGATCCGAACCCTCCTGGACGGCGAGGTCGAGGTCGACGACGAGCGCATCGCGAGGGAGATCGCGCACCTCGCGGAGCGGTGGGACATCCACGAGGAACTGGTCCGGTTCCGCTCACACGTGGAGATGTTTCGGCAGACCATGGAGTCCGTAGACCTCAACGGGGTCGGAAAAAGATTCGGCTTCATCGCGCAGGAGTTGCTCCGGGAGGCAAATACGATCGGATCCAAGGCCAACGATGCGCAGATTGCGCGGCGGGTGGTGACGCTCAAGGAGGAGATCGAACGACTACGGGAGCAACTGGAGAACGTCGAGTGATCACGGGGCTTCCGCATCGCCCGTCCCCGGTCGTCCTCGCGGCGCCCAGCGGTACGGGAAAAACGACGATCGCCCACGAGCTCGTGGATCGATTCGCCCGCTTCGTCTTCTCGGTCTCGGCCACGACGCGCCCACCGAGGCCGGGTGAGCGCGACGGGGAGGACTACGAGTTCCTCTCCCGGCCGGCGTTCGAGGACATGATCGACCGGGGAGATCTGGTCGAATGGGCCGAAGTGCATGGCAACCTCTACGGCACCCCGCGGCGGAATCTCGAGGCCGCCGCCGACCGCGGCGAGCATGCGGTCCTCGACATCGATGTACAGGGCGCGAGGCAGATCCGGGAGCGCGTGCCGGAGTCGGTGCTCATCTTCATCTTTCCACCGTCGGCGAGCGCCCTGTGGACCCGGCTCACGGCCCGGGGTACGGAGGAGATCGAGGAGGTGGAGCGGCGGCTACGGGCCTCCCACCGTGAAATGGAGGAGGCGGGGCACTTCGACTACATCGTGGTCAACGACGATCTGGACCGGGCGGTCGCTCGGGTGCGGACCATTGTCGAGGCCGAAAGCCACCGGCCTTCCCGTGTTCTGGATCTGGCGGGCGAGATCGTTCGGATCCGGCACGAGATCGACGACGTGATCCAACGGGAGGGAGCCCACGACCCGGCTCGCGGGTAGTGACAAGAGGGTCTGGGAAGAGTCGGGCCCGGATTCATCGAAGGCAGGGACGCCGAGCCCTGCCTCTTCATCGAACAAGGGAGCACGACGCATGCGGGTTTTCACACCGGCGCAGGTGGCCAGGAATACCGGAAGCAAGTACCTCGGTGTTCTGGTCGCCTCCAAGTATTCCCGGGAGCTGAATTCGCTTCCCCGAGATCTCAAGCCTCTGGGGCAGGAGGAGAAGCTCACCACCCGCTCACTCGAGGCCCTGACTTCCGGCCAGATCGAGTTTCGCCTCGTCGGACGTCGTCGCCCCGAGGGTTGAGCCCTTGAGCGGTCCGATCCTGACCCCCCGCCCGCCCTGGCTGGGACGTCACGTCGTTCTGGGTGTAACCGGTGGGATCGCTGCCTACAAGTCCGTGCAGCTGGCGCGTGATCTGACGCGCCTGGGGGCCCGAGTGGACACGGTCTTCACGGAGTCGGCGGGGGAATTCGTGCGCCCGCTGACGTTCCAGGGGGTGACCGGCCGTGCGGTGTACCACGAGCTGTTCGATGCCGGGGGAGCGGCGCGGCACATCGAGTTGGGGATGGACGCCGACCTGGTCCTCGTGGCCCCGGCAACCGCGGACCTGGTCGCAAGAGCCGCACACGGCCGGGCCGACGATCTCCTCACGACCACCTTGCTGGCGACTCGCGCCCCCATTCTCCTGGCTCCGGCCATGAATGATCGGATGTATGGGCATCCCCAGACGCAGCGGAATCTCGAACACTGCAGGGAGGTCCTCGGGTATCGGATCCTCGGCCCCGGGATCGGCCCCCTCGCGGCCGGGGAGGGGGAGGGGCCGGGTCGGATGCTGGAGCCTTCCGAGATCGTGGACCACGCGGGCCGCGCGGTTGGAGGTGATCCCGTCTTCGAGGGGCGACGGATCGTCGTGACGGCGGGCCCGACACGCGAGCCTCTCGATCCGATCCGGTTTCTCGGAAACCGATCCTCGGGCCGGATGGGCTTCGCACTCGCACGAGAGGCCTGGTTGCGAGGCGCTGAAGTGACCCTGGTCACCGGACCGTCCGCGCTGCCGGATCCGACGGGGGTGACCGTGAGCCGGGTCGAGACGGCGAGCGAGATGCTGACGGAGGTGACCGCGGTCGTCCCCGAGGCGGACTTCGTGTTCTTCGCGGCAGCCGTCGGCGACTTCCGATCCGAGATCATCCGCGATCGGAAGATGAAGCGATCCGACGTGGGCGAGGACCAGGCTCCGGAGACGAGGCGAGAGCTTCGACTCGTGGAGAACCCCGACATTGCAATCGAGACGAGAGCCTTCGGGAGGGATGGCGCGATCCGGGTCGGATTCGCCCTGGAGACCGAGGACCTCCTGACCGGCGCTCGCCGGAAGCTTCGGGAGAAGGGATTCGATCTCATCGTCGCGAACGACGCCGGTGAGGAGGGGGCGGGTTTCGATGTGGAGACCAACCGGGTCACGCTACTCTGGCCGGACGGGGAGGAAGAGAATCTTCCCATCCAGTCCAAGCGAGACGTCGCATGGGCGATCCTGGAGCGTCTGCGGGAGCGTCTGCGCCCCACCTCCGACTCGCGGATATCCGCCGCCTCCCCTCGGGCCTGATGGCGGATCCGATCGAGCCCCGGCGGGAGCGGCTCGCGCGGTTCCTCCGTCAACGTGGAGAACTGGGCGTGGCAGCTTGGATCCTCGAGGACCTCACGGCCGAGGCGGTCGAACGTGCAGTCCAGGGCGCCCGTGCGGGGGATCCGGGACCTCCAGCCGCTCTGCGTCGGATTCCCCGGCCGGAGGGGGCCGCCGCTCCCGGACCGATCGCCCCGGCACCGGGGGGGGATCGACCTTCCGCCGGACCGGGGGAGTTGCCCACCGACTACGATGAGCTCGAAGGCGAAGCGCGGAACTGCACCCGGTGCCGACTCTGCGAGGGCCGGACCCAGGTGGTGTTCTCCGACGGGAGTCGACAGGCGCGGGTGATGGTCGTGGGGGAGGCGCCGGGAGCCAATGAAGACCGCACGGGGCTACCCTTCGTGGGACCTGCCGGAAAGCTTCTCGATCTTCTGCTCGCCTCGGTCGACCTTTCGCGTGACGAATCCGTCTACATCTGCAACGTGATCAAGTGTCGACCCCCACAGAACCGGAACCCTCGGGCGGACGAGATCGAGATGTGCGCACCCTACCTCCACCGTCAGATCGAGCTCGTCCAGCCGGAGGTGATCCTCGCGGTGGGCACCTTCGCGGGAAAGCTCCTGTCGGGGCTCGATCGAGCTCTCGGCAAGCTGCGAGGGGAGGTGCACAGCTACCGAGGGACCCCGCTGGTGGTGACCTACCACCCCGCGGCCCTGCTGAGGAACTCGGGGTGGACCCGTCCGACCTGGGAGGATCTCCAGCTTCTGCGCGGCGTCCTCGATGGTGGATGAGCCCGATCCGCCGGACCCGGCCCCCGGGACGACCTGCACATTTCAGCCGAGTCGCTAGTATAGAGTGACGTGGCTCGATCCTCCGCCTCCAGACTCGACGCACCCGTGAGCTCTACCGCATTCAACTCCGAACCCCGATCGGCCAGGAGCTACGATCGGGATCCGCCCTACTCGATGGAGGCGGAGGTCTCGGTTCTCGGCGGATTGCTCATCGATTCCGATTCGATCGTGCGAATCGAGGACGTCGTCGACGACTCGATGTTCTTCCGCGAAGGGCACCGCATTCTCTTCCGCGCCATGCGGCGCCTGCACGAAAAGCGGACCGTGATCGATGTGGTCACCGTGGGCGATCACCTGGGAAGCACCGGGGAGTTGGACCGGATCGGAGGGATGGAGTATCTCGCCGAGCTCCTGGACGCGGTCCCGACCGCCGCGAACATCCAATACCATGCCCGCATCGTACGGGAGAAGGCACTGCTGCGACGTCTCGTGGATGCCTCCACCCGGATCATCCAGGACGTCTACGAGCCGGGAGACCGCACCGTCGACGAGGTCGTCGACGAAGCCGAGTCGCGAATCTTCCAGGTCGCCGAGAGCCACGATCGGGGTGGGTTCGTCTGGATCAAGGACCTCCTCTGGGAGGCGTTCGAGAACATCGAGAAGATGCAGGAGAGCAAGGGCGGGCTCACGGGGGTTCCCTCGGGCTTCCCGAAGCTCGATTACATGACCACGGGCCTCCAGAATGGAGATCTCGTGATCGTTGCCGCCCGCCCGGCAATGGGAAAGACCTCCTGGGTGCTCAACGTGGCTCAGAACGCGGCCATCGACCACCAGGTCCCGGTTGCCCTCTTCTCGCTGGAAATGTCGAAGGAACAGCTCGTCCAGCGGCTCCTCTGCTCCGAAGCCCGGGTCGACGCGCAGAAGCTGCGGACGGGCCGCCTTTCGCCGTCCGACTACCAGCGTATCGGGACCGCGGGCGCCAAGCTGAACACGGCCCCGATCTGGATCGACGACTCCCCGGGCGGGACGGTGCTCGACATGCGCGCGAAGGCGCGCCGTCTCAAGGCCGAGGGTGGGTTGGGTCTGCTGGTGATCGACTACCTTCAGCTCATGGCGGGGTCGGGTCGACAGGAGAGCCGTCAGCAGGAGGTCAGCCAGATCTCCCGCGGGCTGAAAGGGCTCGCCAGAGAGCTCGAGGTCCCGGTGATCGCCCTCTCCCAGCTCTCGCGCGGTCCCGAGCAGAGGACGGATCACCGGCCGCAGCTCTCGGACCTGCGCGACTCCGGATCGATCGAGCAGGATGCCGATATCGTCATGTTCCTGTACCGTCCTGGCTACTACAGTTCCACGGGGCTGGACGAGGACGGCAACTCACTGGAAGGGAAGGCCGAGCTGATCGTGAGCAAGCAGCGAAATGGCCCGACGGGGGTCGTGGATCTCTACTTCCACAAACAGTACACCCGCTTCGACCAGGTGACCGAGGAGCGCAAGGAGAGTGTCCCGGCCGGCAGGGGTGGAGCGGCACAGTCGAGTGACTCCCCTTTCTGACGGGGTCGGGATCGGCCCGAACGGAGAACGAGGGTCCGGATCGGAACCCTCCGACCCCACACCGTATCTCGGCGTCGCGATTCCGGCGGCGGGGATCGGCCGGAGGATGGGGGGCGTGGACAAGGCCTTCCAGGAGCTGGCGGGCATCCCACTTCTCCAGCACGCGTTGCGTCCGTTTCTGGATGTCCCCGGAGTTCGCTCGGTGGTCGTGGCACTGGGGGAGGAGCATGCGGCCGCGCCGCCGGTGTGGATGCAGGAGCTCGATCCCAGGATCCGGGTCGTTGCGGGTGGCGCGACCCGCTCCGACTCCGTTCGCCTGGCTCTCGAGGCGCTCGCGGAGCACGGAGCGACCATAGAGGTCGCCGTCGTGCATGACGGCGCGCGTCCATTCGTGAGCCGAGAGGTGGTCCAGAGATGCGTCGAGCAGGTGAGACCAGGGCGAGGGGCGGTCGCCGGCTGGCCGGTCGTCGACACACTGAAGGAGGTGGACTCGGGCCGGGGCGTCGTCGGAACTCCCGATCGCACACGATACTGGCGGGCACAGACGCCGCAGGCATTTCCCCTCATGGAGCTTCTGAAGGCCTACCGCCGTGCAGTCGGAGAGGATTTCGAAGGGACGGACGATGCGGCGGTCTTCCAGTGGGCGGGCGGACGTGTTCAGATGGTCGAGGGGACGGCGTGGAACCTCAAGGTGACCCATCCCGAGGATCTTCGGGTGGCCCGGGCCTTCGTCGACGCGAAGGGTGCCGAGACGCCGCCGTGATCCCTCCGAGGATGCTGCCGGCAGATGCGGGAAACCAGGACCTTCTGGAAGGTGTCGCGGGCCACCTGGAGCGCGGAGGACTTCTGGGCTATCCTACCGAAACCGTATATGGGCTGGGTGGGAGGGTCGACCGCGACCGGATCGCGGCCCTGAGGGCGTTGAAGGGACGTGGCGAGGGCAAGCCCTTTCTCATTCTGGTTCCGACGGTGGTCGGGATCGCGGAGTCGGGGCTCGAGTGGTCGGCTTCTGCCGAGAGGCTGGCGGAAGCGTTCTGGCCCGGCCCCCTCACCCTCGTTCTTCGGGACCCCGAGGGGCGGCATCCGCAGGGTGTGCGTGGTCCGAGTGGTGGCGTTGCCGTGCGGCTGAGCCCCGCGCCATTCGTTCGGGCGTTGATGGAGGTGTGGCGGAGACCCCTGCTGTCCACGAGCGCGAATCCGGCAGGGACGGTTCCTGCGCGAACTGCAGCCGGGGTGCGGGATTCTCTGGTGGGCCGGGAGGGCACCTCCCGACTCTGGATCCTGGACGGCGGGCCGCAACCCGCGTCGGAGCCGTCGACCCTCGTAGACTGTACCGGGCCACGTCCGGGTCTGCTTCGCAGGGGGGCGATCCCCCTCGAGGCGCTACAAGCCGTGCTCCCTGAGCTCGAAGACCGATCGTCCTCTTCCGGATGACTCCGATGACCGACTCCAACTCGAACGACGCGCGGGAGGAACCCCTGGCGCCTCTGCTCAACGACTCGGGTCAGCCCTTTCGACTCCTCTTCGTCTGCACGGGCAATACCTGCCGCAGTCCGATGGCACATGGGCTGGCCGAGCGAGAGGCCGAAGAGAGGGGATGGATTCAGCTCGCAGTGAAGTCCGCGGGGGTGGCCACCTGGCCCGGAGCTCCTGCCAGCGAGGGAGCCCGGCGTGCCACTGCGCGCCACGGGATCGATCTGGGCGACCATCGGAGCCGCCCGCTGACTCCGGAGCTGGTCGAATGGGCGGATCTGATCCTGACCATGTCGCCGAGTCACCTGGTGCGCGTCGAGGCGATGGGAGGCGCGGAGAAGTCCGAGGTGATCACGCGCTTCGTTGCGGACGGCGAAGGGTTGCCCGGGGCGGAGGACGCCGTGGTGGAAGGGGTTCACGACCCCATCGGGGGAAGCGAGGGGGAGTACGAAACGACCTGCGAGCAACTTCGCGTGCTCGTGCATGGGATCTTCAGGCGACTTGCCCCGCTGGTGTCTCCTTGATCCGCGCATCCACTCGCCTGTTCGCGGTGCTGGGTGATCCAGTCGCCCACTCGCTCTCTCCCGGGATCCAGAATGCGGCGTTTCGGCAGGCCGGAGTGGACGGAGTCTACGTTGCGTTGAGGTGCGAGTCCGACACTCTGCCGGGGCTCATCCGAGGTCTGGCCCAGGCCGGTGGAGGCGGCAACGTGACCCTCCCGCACAAGCAGGACGCGGCGCGCATCGTCGACGATCCCACCGAAACGGTCGAGCGGACCGGCGCGTGCAACACCTTCTGGACCGAGGATGGGAGGCTCCGGGGGGACAACACCGACGTGGCGGGCTTCCAGGGGGCCGTCGACGTCTTGACGGGCGGGTCCGCCGCCGGCGCCTCGGTGCTTCTCCTGGGAGCCGGCGGGGCTGCGCGGGCGGCTCTGGTGGGGCTGGTTTCCGACGGAGTCGAGCGGGTGGTCCTGTGGAATCGCTCCGTCGCCCGCGCGCGGCGGCTGGCATCCGAGCTGGGGGGTACGGGCACCGAGGTGGTCGGCTCTCTCACCGAGGTGCGTGCAGAGAGGTTTGATCTCGTGGTGAACGCGACGTCCCTGGGACTCGTGGATAGCGATCCACTCCCCGTCGATCCGGCCAGTCTCCAACATCCGGGGGCGCTCTTGGACCTGGTCTACCGGCCCCGGGAGACCGAGCTCGTCCGGCGCGCCCGGGCCGAGGGAATCTCGGCTGCGGACGGTGGGGAGATGCTGGTTCGCCAGGGCGCGGAGGCGTTCCGGAGGTGGTGGAAGCGGAGCCCGCCTCTGGAGGTAATGCGTGAAGCGCTCGAACGTGCCCGGGAGAGCGAAACTCCGTCGACCGGGGATCCGTGAGATTCGGGGCGGCGGCCGAGCGAATGCTCGAGCTCCTGCTCCCTCCCGCCTGCGCGGGCTGTGGGGGACCGGTTCGGCGTCGCGGGGCGCGACTTCCTCGCATCTGCGTTTCCTGCCTGGTTCGGCTCAAGGGACCGCCCCATCCGCGTTGCTCCCGCTGCGACGCCCCCCGAGGCACAGGCCTTCCGGCCGAACGCGCGTGTCCGGAGTGCCATGACTGGCCCGACGCGCTCCGGCTCGCGCGCTCGGCGGTCGTTCTCGTACCGCCCGCGGATCGCCTCGTCTACGCCCTGAAGTACGGGGGATGGCCAGAGCTCGCTTCCGCGATGGCGGCGAGGATGGTCCGGGCCTGGCACCGGGACCCCAGGCTCCATGCCGCCGAGCGCTCCGGGCGCCGCCCCCTGCTCGTTCCGGTTCCCACTACCCCTGGACGCCTGCGGGTCCGGGGTTACAATCAGGCGCGTGTCCTGGCCGAAACGTTGGGGGACGCCGTGGGCTCGCGACTCGTCGACGCACTGGTCCGACCGGGAGGGGGGACGAGTCAGATCGACCTCCTGCCCGGGGAACGACGGGCGAACGTGGACGAAGCCTTTTCGATGAACGATGGCAGGACGGACCAGGTCCGGGACCGCGATGTCGTGCTCGTGGATGACGTCCTCACCACGGGAGCGACCGCTAGCGCCGCCGCGCGCACTCTGGAACGAGGCGGGGCTCGAAGCGTACGTCTTCTGACCTTCGCACGGTCACTTCCCGACCCCTCGTGAGAGCGAGTGCCGGGTTCCGAGTTCATTCATAGATCGCAAAGATCGCGACCAGGTAAGGAGATCATTCGATGTCGATTCGCGTGGCCATCAACGGATTCGGTCGCATTGGACGACTCGTCCTCAGGACCGCCAAGGAGTCCAATGTCGGCGATCTGGATTTCGTTGCGGTGAACGACCTCACCGACAACGACACCCTGGCCCACCTCCTGAAGTACGATTCGGTGCACCGGAGCTACCCGGGAGAGGTCGTCACGACCGCCTCGGGGCTGCGGGTGGACGGCGACGAGATCCGTGTGCTTTCGGAGACCGATCCGACCCGGCTCCCGTGGGAGGAGCTGGGCGTGGACGTGGTCGTCGAAGCCACCGGTCGCTTCCGGACGCGGGCGGACGCAGCGAAGCATCTGGAGGCCGGTGCGCGCAAGGTGATCATCTCTGCACCGGGGAAAAACGAAGACATCACCGTGGTCCTGGGGGTGAACCATGAGGCCTACGATCCGGGAGCGCACGACATCATCTCGAACGCGTCGTGCACCACGAACTGCCTGGCGCCGGTCGCCAAGGTGATCCACGACTCCTTCGGCTTCTCCCGCGGCCTGATGACCACGGTGCACTCCTACACGAACGACCAGACGATACTGGACGGCCCCCACGACGATCTTCGGCGGGCGCGGGCGGCGGCGGTGTCGATGATCCCGACGACGACGGGGGCGGCACGGGCGACGACCCTGGTGCTTCCCGAGCTGGAGGGACGGATCGATGGCATGGCTATTCGGGTCCCCACCCCGGATGTGTCGCTCGTGGACCTGACGGTCGAGGTGGAGCGGGACACCACGGTCGACGAGGTGAACCAGGCATTCGAGGCCGCGGCGGCAGGACCCATGAAGGAGATTCTTGCGGTCTCTGCGGAGCCTCTCGTGTCCGTCGACTACATCGGGCATCCGGCGTCGTCGATCGTGGATCTGGCTTCCACGGCCGTCCAGAGCGGACGGATGGTGAAGGTTCTGGCGTGGTACGACAACGAGTGGGGGTACTCCTGCCGGGTCCGGGACCTCGTTCGGTACGTGGGCGAGCGGCTGCCGGAACGGGAGTAGCGCCGAGTGACGCGCATCCGGACGGTGTCGGACCTCGATCCCGCCGAACTAGAGGGGCGACGCCTCCTGGTCAGGGTGGACTACAATGTCCCGGTCGAACCAGGCGGGAGCATCGGGGACACGACGCGCCTCGAGCGGACGCTCCCGACGCTCGAGCTGTTGGTCGGCGCCGGCGCCCGCCTGGTTCTCGTGTCCCATCTCGGGCGTCCAGGCGGGGCACCCGATCCGGCCGCTTCGCTTGCCCCCGTGGCGACGGCTCTATCGGAGCGATTGCGAATGGAGGTGCCGCTCGTCGAGGGCGATCCCACCTCCAGCGAGGTCCAGGAGGCCGTCGGGGATCTGAATCCGGGAGGGGTCCTCCTTCTCGAGAACATACGGTTCCATGCGGGAGAGACGAAGAACGATCCGGGGCTGGCGCAGGGGCTGGCGAGCCTCGTCGATGGATTCGTCGGCGACGCCTTCGGGGTGGCGCACCGCGCGCATGCGTCGAATGTGGGTGCCGCCCGGGCGATCCGAGAGCTCGGCGGGCCCGCTGTGGCCGGTTTGCTGATGGCACGGGAGCTACACTTCCTGAGGGATTCCCTGCGTTCACCCGATCGGCCGTTCGTTGCGATCATGGGGGGGGCGAAGATCTCGGGGAAGATCGAGTTGATCCGCGCGATCCTGCCGAGGGTCGACCGACTGCTGGTGGGTGGGGCGATGGCCAATACCTTCTTCCGGGCCCTCGGGCTCGAGACGGGGGACTCACTGGTGGAGGAGGACTGTGTCGACCTCGCCGGGGATCTCCTCGAGGCGGCCGGCGAGAAGCTCGTGCTTCCGGTCGACTGCGTGGTGGCGGACCGGATCACGGCGGAGGTCGACGCCGTCGAGGTGGAGCGGGACGGGATCGAGCCCGGGCAGCGGGTGGCGGATGTCGGCTCCGGCTCGCGGGAGTTGTTCGTACGAGAGATCGAGGGTGCCGGAACCGTGCTCTGGAATGGTCCTCTGGGAGTCTTCGAGCTGGAGCCTTTCTCCCGGGGCACCTTCCGACTGGCGCGGGCGCTGGCGGACGCCGCCGATCGAGGGACCACGGTCATCGTGGGGGGTGGGGACTCGGCGGCGGCGGCCAATGCGGCCGGAGTCGCGGACCGAATGACCCACATCTCCACGGGTGGCGGCGCTTCCCTCGATCTGTTGGCGGGCCGGGAACTCCCCGGTGTGTCCGTTCTCGAGAACGTGGACGAGGGGGCCGAGTGAGACGGGTGATCGCGGGCAACTGGAAGATGCACCACGGGCCCGCGTCCACCCGTGCGTTCGTGGAGCAGTTGAGTCTGGACGGCGTTCCCGGTGCGGGGATCGTCGTGCTCTTCCCGCCCTCGATCT
>JBBDIV010000054.1:0-3527 GCA_040880225.1 Gemmatimonadota bacterium | reverse complement strand
CCTCCACGTCGTCGTCCGTCCGCAGGATTCCTCCACCGCCCTTGATGAAGGGCACGATGGACCCGCGACCGAAGTTCACCTGCATTTCGGTCCCGAAGAGGCGGACATCATATTCGTCGGCGACGTCGGCATCATCCGGTGGGGAGAAGTCGTCGCGGAGTCCGACCCCGTCATCCCATTCGTAGAAGGGCTGTAGCGAGAAATACGGTCCGAAGTCGAAGGCTGCGCGGATCCCGTAGAGCCGGGTGTCCTCGAGACCGAACGCATCGTCCCAGCGCATCTCTTCGTAGCTGGGGAGGAGCGAGTAGCCAACGGCCTGCGCGGACGCGAGCATCGGGAATCCGAAGAATGCTGCCGCGAATGCGGCCAGACATGTCGTTCGGCGGATGAAATTCGTCATGGGTTTGCTCCAGAGGGTATGGCCGGGCCGGATCCCGTCCGCAATGCCTTGTGCCCGTGCGACTTGGTCGGTCGATGGCAATTCCGGAGCCGGCGGGTTTTATTCGCGTCGATTGAACCCTGGGGACCGAGTTGCGTGATTCGGTCCGCGGGGGACGGGGCCGCATGAGCCGCCGCGACCGTCACCCGGCCCGAGAGGCGGCGGATTGTTCGTCCGTCCTCGGGCGTGGGCGTGTCCGACGAATTGGATCACAAGAACCGTACCCACTTTTCTTCGGTCGCCGGTTTTTCGCATCAGGCCGGGGCGTCCGGGCTCCCGACCCGGGGCGTGGCGGGGGCGCCATCGGTCCGAGGGTGTTTCGTCGGCCGCGGATTTGAACGGTGGGGTTCGCGCCTCGGACTGGACCCGCCCAGGCCGTCCCTGCATCATCCATGGGTCGCGATCCACCGTTCCTCTCTCCGCCCCAGTGGATGCAACACGACCTCGACCTCGACCCCGCTCACGCGCCGGCGTCCCGCGCGCTCCCCGACGTCGACACCGATCCGGTCGGTCCTGCCGCCGAACCATCCGACTCCATGGGAGACGCGGTCGATCCCGTTTCTGAACCGCTCGACGCCAGGGTGGCGCCGTCCCGGATTGCCGATCCGGATACCGTGCTCCGTGACGTGTTCGGCTACTCTTCGTTCCGGCCTGGACAGCGGCGTGTAATCGACGCGGTTCTCGAGGGACGGGACTGCATCGCGGTCATGCCTACCGGCGCGGGCAAATCCCTCACCTATCAGGTGCCCGCCCGCATCCTCGACGGCACCGTCCTCGTGATCTCGCCCCTCATTAGTTTGATGAAGGACCAGGTCGATGCGCTTCGCGTCCTGGGGTTCCGCACCGCCGAGATCAATTCCACGTTGGACCCGGAGGAGCGCCGCCGTCGGCTGAATGCGTTTCGAGCGGGCGAGCTCGAGCTGGTGTTTCTGGCCCCCGAAGCTCTGGATGGATCTCTGCGGGGGTTCGTATCGACCTGTCCCGTGTCCTTGCTGGTGGTGGACGAGGCCCACTGCATCTCGCAGTGGGGTCATGATTTCCGCCCCGCCTACCGCAGACTCCGTGGGTTGAACGAGGAACTGGGCGTTCCCGTGCTCGCGCTCACCGCCACGGCCACTCGCGCCGTGGCGCGTGACATTCTTCGTCAGCTCGGGATGCGCAAGCCGGACGGCTACAAGGGCTCGTTCTTCCGCTCGAACCTGAAGGTGGGATCCCGGAAGAAGGGAGAGGGCGACACGAAGCGGGAGATCCTCGCGCTGATACGGGAGCACGAAGGAGAGTCGGGCATCGTCTACTGCCTCTCACGCCGCATGGTGGAGAGGACCGCCGCCTACCTGAACAAGCACGGAGTCCACGCGGTGGCGTACCACGCAGGACTGGCCGATGCGGTGCGCGCTCGCAACCAGGAAGCATTCCAGCGCGACGAAGTGGACGTCGTCGTGGCGACCATCGCCTTCGGGATGGGGATCGACAAGTCGAACGTCCGCTTCGTCATCCACCGGGACATGCCCAAGGACGTGGAGTCCTGGTATCAGGAGATGGGAAGGGCGGGCCGCGACGGCCTCGACAGCGACTGCGTACTCTTCTACTCATGGGCGGACGTGAAGCTTCACGAACGCTTTCTGGACGAGATAGAGGACCCGGGGCTGCGACGCCAGAAGCACCAGGCGACCGTCGATCTCTTCCGGCTTCTCGAGTCCGACCGATGCCGACACCAGTCGATCCTCCACCACTTCGACGAGGAAATGGGGGCCTGCCGGGCTTCCTGCGACGTCTGTACCGGCGTAACCGTCTCCGAGCGAGCGACGGAGGCGATGATGCGCGGAGGTGGGGCGAGGGATACCGCGAGGGCGGCCCTGCGCCGGAACCCGGAAGGCCGTCCCGGGCCCGGCGCCGAAGGGCGCGGAGAGTCGGCCGGACAAACGCCCGCTCCCGTGGAGCCCCTCGGTGGGGAACGCCGACCGCAACCGGGCGACGGGCTATTCGAACACCTTCGTGTCGTGAGGAAAGAGCTGGCGGATCGGCAGGGAGTCCCCGCCTACATCGTCTTCAGCGACAAGGTCCTGCACGAGATGGTGGACCGACGACCGAGCACCCCGGCGGAGCTTCTCGAGGTGCCGGGCGTCGGTCCCGTGAAGCTGGAGCGATACGGCGCCAGCTTTCTGGACGCCATTGCGGCCGCCTGAACCAGCTCTTCACGAGATCTCGCTGCCGGAGTCCCACGGGAGTGTGCGTCCGGAGCCTCTCGCGATCTCAGCGCCGGGGGCCGGCGTCCCCAGGAGGGTGTGGTACGGGGGACTCGGGCCCGGCGGTTGGTTCGGTCGGTTCAATCTCCCTGCCGCTGCGCGGACCAGGTACCTTGGGCCATGCCCCCATAGTCCGCGGCGCCGGACATCTCGTCCCCGTCGACCACTCCGGAGAGGTTGATTTCGAGAGGCATCCCCTGGAAGTCCACTTCCGTGGTCCAGGTCACGTTCGATCCGGCGAGCGTGCCCATCATGTTGAAGCCGGGTTGGCCCGGCGGCACGTCCACGGAGAGTTCCGCCATCAGCGCAGCACCGTCCCGCGTCACCGTGAGGGGGATCTCGCTTTCCCCCTGTGGGCTGATCAGGAGGAACATCCAGTCCCCCTCCACGACCGATTGCGCCGAAAGTTGCGAAGGAACGGGTGCGGCGAGGAGGAGGAGTACGAGTGAAAAGAGGATCGGGTGATTCTTCATGTCGACTCCGGAAATGTTGAAAGAGACCCCTTCGCCGGGAAGGGGACGATCGATCCCTACCATAGTGCCTACGAGGCTGGAGCACCCAGTGATTCAGGAGAGTCGAGTCGGTGGACCGGCTTCCCTGGTACCCCGTATCCTGCGCTCGGCGCCTCTTCGACCCGAGAGGGTACGGTGAACGAACGTTCATTCTAATGATCTGCCTTCGGCAATTCCTGGGTACGAGATCTCTTTCGGGCCGCAGCCGGGTTTCCGTCCTTCTCCCGGGGGGCTGGAACGTGGCGGGGTTCGGAGGTATGCTCGTTGTGTCGAGCCGGTAGCTCAGTCGGTAGAGCAACGGACTTTTAATCCGTAGGTCGTGGGTTCGAG
>JBBDIV010000053.1:0-3527 GCA_040880225.1 Gemmatimonadota bacterium | reverse complement strand
GGCGGGTCTCGGTGACGCCGGGCAACGGTGTGATCATGATCCCGCCGGTCTCGGTCTGCCACCACGTGTCCACGATCGGACAGCGCTCCTCTCCGATCACGTTGTGGTACCAGATCCAGGCCTCGGGATTGATCGGCTCGCCTACGGAACCGAGCACGCGCAACTTTGAAAGGTCATAGCGTTTCGGCCACTCGTCTCCCCACTTCATGAAGGCGCGGATCGCCGTCGGCGCAGTATAGAAGATCGAGACTCCATACTTCTCGCAGAGCTGCCAGAAGCGTCCCCGATCCGGAAAATCGGGGGCCCCTTCGTACATCATTACCGTCGCTCCGTTGGCAAGCGGCCCGTAGACGATGTAGGAATGCCCGGTGATCCAACCGACGTCCGCCGTGCACCAGTAAACGTCGTCTTCCTTGAGGTCGAAGACCCAACGTGTGGTGGCGTAGGTCTGCGTCAGATACCCACCCGTGCTGTGCACGACGCCCTTCGGCTGTCCTGTCGTCCCCGAGGTATAGAGGATGAACAGGAGGTCTTCCGACTCCATGACCTCGGCTTCACACCCCCTTTCGACGCCCTCCATGACGTCGTGGTACCAGACGTCGCGACCCGGTTTCATTCTGGTCTTCGTGGTCCGAGCGATGTCCCAGCCCCGCGCGACCACGACGACGTGCTCGATCGACTCGCACCGCTCCAGCGCCTCGTCCGCATTCTTCTTGAGCGCGACGACGTTCCCCCGCCGATATCCGCCGTCCGCGGTGATCAGGACCTTGGCTTCGGCGTCATTGATCCGATCCGCGAGGGAATCGGGAGAAAATCCCCCGAAGACGACCGAGTGCGGCGCTCCTATTCTGCTGCATGCCAGCATCGCGATCGCCGCCTCGGGAATCATCGGCAGATAGATCGCGACCCGATCCCCCTTCCCTACTCCGAGATCCTTCAACCCCTGCGCAAAGCGGGAAACCTCCCGGTGCAGATCCCAGTAGGTGTACGTTCGGGTGTCCCCCGGCTCTCCCTCCCAGATCAGAGCAGCCTTGTTTCGTCGCGGGCCCTCGAGGTGCCGGTCGAGACAGTTGTACGAGACGTTGAGCTGCCCACCTTCGAACCAGCGTGCGTGCGGCGGCTTCCAGTCCAACACCCGATCCCATTTGCGAAACCAGTGCAACTCGTCGGCCCAACGGGCCCAGTAGGCTTCGGGGTCGGACTCCGCCGTCTTTCGGATCTCGTCATCGGATACGTGGGCCTCCGCACGGAAGCCTTCCGGAGGAGGGAAACGGCGGTCCTCGCGGAGAAGATCGTCCAGGGTGCTCTCGATCGGCGTCATCCTTCACTCCTCGTCGCTGGCTCGATGCTCGGACGGTCCGCCCGGTCTCCCGGGCGGTGGGTCACGACATCCTGGGTCACTCGACCACGGGAGGCAACATCTCGGCCACCTCCGGTCGCTCGAGGAGGGCCTCGAAGGCAACGACCGCGGCCGCGGCCAGGGCACGCACCGCGGACGACCCCGCGTCGACGGCCGCACGAGGTATGCGGAGCTTGATCCTGAACTGGACCTCCGCGTCCTGGGCGGACGTATCGGCATCCGGGATCGCCAGCCGGAGGGAAACGGGCGTTCGATATCCTTCGGGGAGGGTTTCGGTCGTGGCGGAAGCGACTCGCTCGAGCACCTCGGGAATCCGTCCGATGCGAGCCAGGATCGGTCCATCAAGCACGAGTGCCAGATTGCCTCGTAGGCGACGGGAGGTTTCATCGAGAAACCCCTCCACGCTCACACTCTCAGGCAGGTCCATCCGGTGGAAGAAGAGGTAGGCGCTACGGGTGGCTTCGCCTGCCCACCGCCCCTCGAACTCGTGGCTCGTCGTCTTCTGGAGCCCCGAAAGCATCCAACCGGCATCCTCGACACCCAAACGCACGGACTCGAGAAGCGGCTCGAGCGTGAGCAACTCGGTGCTGTCCTTCGCCCGGCTCAAAGCTTCCTCCTCGCGAGCTCGCCGGAGACGAGATCGTCCTCCGACACGGCCATGCGCCACGGCGCAAGACGTTGACACGCTTTTTCAGAGTCCCTTAACTTTTCTGAAGAATGGTGCAATTCCGTGACCCTCGCAGACTGGATCTCCCAATGCCGCAGCCGAATCGGGCGTCCGATGAGATACTTCGGGACGCGCTGGAGGCGAACGGTCAGCGTTTCACCGATCAGCGTGCTGCGGTCTATCGGTTTCTCTCCTCCACCGACAAGCACCCGACGGCCGACGAGGTGTTCCTCGCCGTCCGCCCCGAAGTGCCCGTCATCTCTCTCGCGACCGTGTACAAGAGCCTCGAGACCCTCGTGGGATGCGGCCTGGCCGTGAAGCTCACGTACGGGGATGCCTCGGCTCGCTACGACGGTCGAACGGATCCGCACCATCACGCCCGGTGCCTCGGATGCTCGAGGATCTTCGACGTGTCCGGCCGCCTGCCCGCCCGGGATGTGTTCGAGTTGGAGGACGACGAAGCCGGATTCCGGGTGACGGGTTACCGGCTCGAGCTCACGGGCTACTGCGACCCTTGTTCGGCCAACGCGAGCAAGGGGGCGCTGGAGGGCGTCTGAACCCTCGGTCCGGGATCCGATGGGATCTCCCGCTCGGATACCGGGGCTCGATCCTCCGGGGAGACGCGGCCGCCACGCGGGCATCCCTCGTCTCGGGTCCGTTCCGCGCCCGTCCGCCTACCTACTTCACGCCACTCGACCTGGAAAGTCTCCGCCGCGTCCTCGAACAGGCGTTCGAGCGTGGATGGCCGATCATCCCACGGGGCGCTGGAACCGGTATGCCGGGAGGCAACCTGGGGCCTCATGCGATCGTGGAGGTGGGCCCGGGATTCGAACGGGTCGAGTGGGTCGATCCCGAGCAGGGGTTGATTCGCGCCGGAGCCGGAGCCATCGCGATCGAGGTCGATCGCTTCGCCCGGGAACGAGGTTGGTTTGTTCCCTTCCTTCCCTCGTCCGCCACGTGGTGCCGGGTCGGAGGCATGGTCGCGAACAACGCTGCCGGAGCGCGCAGCTTCCGCTACGGGGCGGCGGCGGCATCCGTCGTGGAGGTAGAAGGACTTTTCGCGGACGGAACGGCATTCCGGCTCACACCGGACGCTCCGCTGCCCGAGCCGTTCTCCTCCCTGCACGGGGAACTCGCTCCTCGACTGATCGAAGTCGAAAAAGGCCGTATTGCCGGGTGGCCAGCGGTCCGCAAGAACGCATCCGGCTATGCTCTCGACCGGTTCATTCCGTCCGGAGACGCCGCGCAGCTCATGGTGGGAAGCGAGGGAACTCTCGGGCTGATCACCGACGTCGTGCTTCGACTCCAGCGGGTCCCGGAGGAGATCGGCCTGGCGGTTCTGCCCGCGGACTCGCCGGAAGCGTTGACCAACCTCGCGGCCGAAGCCACGGTTCTGGGGACCACGACCTGTGAGTTCCTGGGCTCTCGATTTCTGGATATGGCCGAGCTGCGACACGACCCGCGGCTGGGAGATATTGCACGAGGCGCGTTCGCGCTCGT
>JBBDIV010000052.1:0-23093 GCA_040880225.1 Gemmatimonadota bacterium | reverse complement strand
CGCGAGGAAGGTCATCGAGCTCTAGAAGGCTGTTGAAGAAGAGGAGTGTACCGTGCCGCCCCAACCCGTAGGGCACCAGGGGGTTGCGGCCGAATACGGCGTCGGATCCCAATCGCCGATGCGCTGCATCGCCTCATGGGCCCCTCTTTGTCTTCGACTCGCAAGACCCTGGTGCACGGTGCCCTCCTCTTCTTCAATAGCCTTCCAGAAGGCTGTTGAGAAAGGGTCATCCCTGGCGCTGCCGCTTGGCCAGAAACGCTCGCAGGGCCGAAGTGAACGGGGTCGACGTGTCGACCACCTGATAGTCGATCCCCGACGACCGGAGGGTCCGGCGCCATTCGTCGAGCGCCAGATCGACTGCGTCGCGGTAGTCGTCGCGTACCTCCGAGACGTCGATGAGCATCTCCTCGCCGGTCTCCGGGTCCTGGAACCGGGCGTTTCCCGTTCCCGTGAGGTCCCGCTCGCCAGGGTCGAGGAGATGGAAGACGAGGACCTGATGGTCCCGGTGCCGGAGATACTTGAGGGACCGCACCGTGATCTCGGGATCGACCAGGAGATCGGATATCAGGATCACCAGACCCCGACGGCGCAGTCTGAGCGCCACCTCCTTCAGTGCCGTCGAGGCGTCGGTGGATCCGGAGGCGTCCAGGGGGTCGAGTCGACGGACGAACTCCGTCCAGTGGCGACGCCCCCCCCGCGCCGAGAGCCAGCCTCGGATCTCCTCGTCGAAGAGTGCCAGACCCGCTCGATCCCCCTGACGGAGGAGGATCAGCGCCAGGGCCGCGGCCAGGGCCCGACCGTACCAGAGCTTCGAGGGGAGGACTTCCGGACGGGAACTCCATCCCATCGACGCGCTGACGTCGAGAAGAATGTGCGCGCGGAGGTTCGTTTCCTCTTCGAACTGCTTGACGTAGTAGCGGTCCGAGCGGGCGTACATGCGCCAGTCGATGTGGCGCAGGTCGTCTCCGGGACGATAGCCGCGGAGTTCCGCGAACTCTGCGGAGAAACCGCGGTGGGGAGAGCGGTGGAGCCCCATGAAGAATCCCTCCACCACCGCCGTCGCAAGGACCTCGAGGCCACCGAGCGACGCGAGATCCCGGGGACTGAGGAGATCGGCTCGGCGCCTTCCGGATCGGGTCGCAGGAATTCGGTTCATGGGCGGCAGGAAGCTATCCCGGGAACGTTTTTGTGGCAATCGGTCTACATCGCAGGAAGCGGACCGACCGTGGTGCCCGAGGACACGCCATCCGGATTTCCTACACCGGAGCGTGGAGGAGATCTTCCGTATCCGAGGGATCCTCCCGGGGTGTTCGACGCTACAAGGCACGTGGGGCTTCGGGCAGAACCATCGAGAGGGGTGGGGTCCGGAGGCCTCGAAGGGGAATCGCTCGGCACCTTCGATCCCGACTGCGGCAGGTTGATGAGACTTATCCACACCATCCTATTGGGTCTGCTGACCGCCCCGCTCTGCCTACCTCAGGCGGCGTGGGCGCTCCAGGCATCCGCAGAGTCCGCGCCGCCGATCGCGGCTCGTATCTGGATGGACCGGGGCGTGGATCCCGTTCTGCAATCCGGGGATCGCGCTCGGGTATACTACCGGGCTTCGGTGGACGCCTACATGGTCCTGTTCCATGTGAATACCGACGGAGTCGTCCGCCTCCTCTTTCCCGGAGGGACCGAGGACCCCAGTCGGGTCCGGGGCGGACGCGACTACCGGCTACTCTTCCCGGACGGGGATCACTGGGAGATCCAGGAGCCTCCGGGCGTAGGCTATTTCTTCGTGCTCGCCTCGAGCCAACCCTTCGAATTCGACCGGCTGTCCGATGTCCGGGTGCCGGGGGGGTGGGCTTCCACACCGGAGCGGAACCGGGTCCACCAGGATCCGTATGTGACCGTAGACCAGTTCAGGGAGGCCCTACTCCCGGAGGGAAGCGCAGCGGGCTACGCGATCGATTTCACCGCCTATCATGTGGGTCAGCCGTATTCCTATCCGCGCTTTCTCTGCTATCAGTGTCACGACGAGCAGTCGTTCGAGAGGTGGGACCCCTACCGGACGGCATGCCACGAGGTGCGGGTCGTGATCTACAACGACCCGTATTTCTATCCGGCAACGCGCTACCAGGGCGGACGCGTCCTTTTCGCTCGTCCGCCGGAGCCGGGGCTTCCACAGTTCACCTTCAAGGCGCGGGGGATTGGCGAGACCGGCGCCCCGCTCGTGCAGAGCCGGTATACGGACGCTCCCCGCTCCGTCGAGGGTCCCTCCGGTGTTCCATCGGACGCTCCGGACACCGTTCCCGGGCAGGTGGCTCAGGACGGTTCCGACACCGGGTTCCCCATTCCGATCTCCGGGCGGCTCGGTGGTACTCTGGGATTGGAGCCTGTGACCCCGGGGAATCCGCTGGCTCCCCCGGCGGATGCTGCGCGGAGCCGGCCGGTCGTCGAATCCCCTGGAAGCGAAGTGCGGAGTCGACCGGTTCTGAGGCGGCGGCCCGCCGACGATGACGGGACCGGGCCTCGATAGCCCCGACCGAACTGGCAGGCAAGACGGGATACACCACCACAGATCCACCAATCGTTCGGCGCTCTGTGCCGGTGGATCAGTCGAAGCCGAACCCGACCTTGAGCGTGATGAGGCGGTAGTCGTCGAACGTGTAATGTCCCGCGATGTTCAGGACCAGAAGCTGCAATCGGGCGCCGATTCCGAATGCGGTCCCCGAAGGGACTTCCTCGGAGAAGTGGACTTCGGTCCCGTCCGGAGGCAGAGCGGGGTTCTCGTTTCCGGGGTTGTCGGATTCGTAGCGTACGTCCACGGTTCCTTCGCGTAGGACGCCCATCGCAAAGATGGACAGGGGACCCAGATCCCGGCCCGCCATGACACCGTACTGCGTGGACTCCGCGGCCACGTACTCTCCGACCTCCAGGTTCTGGCGGGCGAAGGTGACCGACACGTCCACCGGTGAGTCAAACCAACGGGTCACCATGTGGCGCACGCCTCCGCCTACTCCCCGGAGGCCACCGATCTCAGCGTCGACCTCCAGCGCGGGGAGGTACCGTAGACTCACCTCGGTCGCGAGGCCGATCCCGAGGGAGGCGTGCAGAACGGGGTAGGGCACTACCGGTGTCTCCCGACCGTCCGGAAGCCTCATCTCGTATGCGGAGGGGGCCTGGCCCGAAGCGATCAGGGCCGCACGGAAGTCTCCATTCGGCTCCAGGACCACGCCCGCGCCCCGACCCGCGATGGTCGGGGTGGTCCCGTCTCCAGCCTGCGGACGATAAGGGGATTGGAAGCTTTCTTCACCGGTTCCGGTCTCCCAGGTCACCGACTCCGGTAGAACGGCGCGGTATCCCTCCGCTTCGGGCGGAGGAAGTGCTCCGGAGACCCGAACTCCGACGTCGAAGGCGAGGCCGCCCAGCACGGACGCTCCGTCGAACGCCCCCGCCCCCATCGCCAGGGCGATGCCTCGAGTGAGGGGGCGCACGTACCGTTCAGCGTTGGCCGGCCCGATCGTGGCGAGGTCGGCTTCCACTTCCTGTGCGGAGGCGCCGGCGGGGGGGACCGCCAGGAGGAGGGCGATCGCAGAAAGGGCCCCGAATGAGGATCTGAAGTTCATGTGGGAACGGTAATCGTGCGGATTCCCGAGCGCCACCGGGTGCCGAGCCCTCGCTCGGGAGGCACGACCCGCCAGACGACGCGAAGCCGAAGAGGTCGATCGGACCCTCCAGGCGGCTGGCGTTCGAGTGGCGATACTCTGAAATTCCGGACAGACCTGTTACGTTTTTCCGCCCTTTCGAAGTCGACCTCCAGGACCTTCTCGTGCGAATTCCGAACCTCCGGAACTTCTGTATCATCGCCCACATCGACCATGGGAAGTCGACCCTTGCGGATCGTCTGCTCGAGGTGACGGGCACCCTGGACTCGCGTGCCATGCGGGAGCAGGTCCTGGATTCCAATGAGCTGGAGCGGGAACGCGGCATCACGATCAAGCTCCATGCAATCCGGATGGAATACGGGGCCCGGAACGGGGAACGCTACGATCTGAACCTGATCGACACGCCGGGACACGTGGACTTCACCTACGAGGTGTCTCGGTCCCTCGCCGCCTGTGAAGGAGCCGTGCTGGTGGTCGATGCCAGCCAGGGAGTTCAAGCCCAGACGCTCTCCAATTTGTTTCTCGCCCTGGACGCAGGTCTCGAGATCATCCCGATCCTGAACAAGATCGATCTGCCCGGCGCCGAGCCTGAACGTCGCCGCATGGAGCTCGCCGATCTCATGGGGGTGGATCCGGAGAGCGTGCTTCTGGTTTCCGCGAAGGAGGGCAAGGGGATCCAGTCGGTCCTCGAGGCGGTTGTGGAGCACGTGCCCCCTCCGGAGGGCGATCCCGATGCGCCGCTGCGAGCCCTGATCTTCGACTCCTACTACGACCAGTATCTGGGAGCCGTCCCCTCGATCCGAGTAGTAGACGGGATCCTCGAGCCGGGGATGGAGATTGCGTTCGGATCGCACGATGAGACCTACGAGGTGACGGAGGTCGGCTTCCAGCAGCTGAAGAGGGTCTCGCGGAAGCGTCTGGGGCCCGGTGAGGTGGGATATCTGGCGGCGGCGATCAAGGATGTGTCTCATACCCCGGTCGGCGACACCATTCTCGACGCTACGAGGGTCGCGCAGTCCCTGCTCCCCGGATACCAGGAAGTGCGTCCCATGGTCTTCGCGGGCCTGTATCCCACGAACTCGGACGAGTACGAAGAGCTCCGCGATGCTCTGGATCGTCTGAAGCTCAACGACGCTTCACTCCAGTTCGAGCCCGAGACGTCCGCCGCCCTCGGATTCGGATTCCGTTGCGGCTTTCTGGGGCTCCTGCACATGGAGATCATCCAGGAGCGGCTCGACCGGGAGTTCGGGGTCGACCTGATCACCACGGTGCCGAACGTGGAATACCGGGTGAAGCTGACCGACGGGGACACGATCGCGGTGGAGACACCCACGAAGCTTCCGGACCGAGGTGTGATCGAGAGCATCTCGGAGCCCTTCGTGGACGCGCGAGTCCTGTGCCCCTCGGACTACATCGGCAACGTGCAGAAGCTGGCCCACGAAAGAAGGGCCGTGTTCAAGGGAATGCAATATCTGGATCAGGAGCGGGTCGAGATCGGGTTCGAGCTTCCGCTCGCCGAGATCGTTCTCGACTTCTATGATCGTCTCAAGAGCGGAACCCGCGGTTATGCCGCATTCGACTACGAATTCCTCGAATACCGGGAAGGGGATCTCGTTCGGCTGGATATCATGGTCAACGGGGACCCCGTCGACGCCTTCTCGGTCATCATCCACCGCGAGAAGGCTGAGAGCTACGGGAGGGATCTGGTCCAGCGGCTGAAAGAATTGATCCCGCGGCAGCAGTATCAGGTGGCGCTTCAGGCCGCGATTGGCGGAAAGATCGTGGCGCGGGAGAACGTGCGCGCCGTGAGGAAGGACGTGACCGCGAAGTGCTACGGAGGCGATATCACCCGCAAGCGGAAGCTCCTGGAAAAGCAGAGAGAGGGGAAGAAGCGGATGAAGCAGGTCGGCTCGGTCGAGATTCCCCAGGAGGCGTTCCTGGCGGTCCTCTCACTCGATGACTGAGTCCAGGCATGGGTAGGCCTCGCGGGCGTCCGGACCGAGCCCGGGTCCTCGGCGTGGTCGGCACGCTCGTGTGGGATACCATCCAGCGTCGCGACGGCCGCGAGGAGCCGTTCCGCGAATGGGGCGGGATCGGGTATGCCCTCGAAGCCTTGGCCACGGTGCTCCCCGAGCGGTGGAGCATCCTGCCACTGATCAAGGTGGGACGGGACCTGTCGGAGGAGGCTTTCCGCTTCCTCCGGGGCCTGCCCGGGGTCCAGGTGGATCCGGGTGTGGTCGTCGTCCCCGAAGCGAACAACCGGGTTCATCTACGATACGAGGGTCAGGAGAGACAGGCGGAGCGCCTGACCGGCGGAGTGCCACCGTGGAGATGGGACGAGTTGCGTCCCCTGGCCGGGTTGTGTGACGCGATCTACGTCAACTTCGTCTCCGGCTTCGAGATGGAACTCGAGACCGCCCGGAGCCTGCGGTCCGGATTCGAGGGTCCGATGTACGCGGACCTGCACTCCCTCTTCCTCGGGCTGGGGCTGCACGGCGATCGGATCCCGCGGCCGCTCCCCCGGTGGGCCGAGTGGCTTCGGTCGTTCGACGCCGTTCAGATGAATGAACAGGAGTTCGGGCTGCTCGGAAGGGTTCGGGGAGATCCCTGGCAGCTCGCAGCCGATGTGGTGGGTCCCGAACTGAAGCTCGTCGCCGTCACACTCGGACCGCACGGGGCGGCCTATGTGACCGCGGCTGCATTCGAGCCGGACCCGTTCTCCTGGTCCAGCTCGCGATCCCGGATGGCCGCTCCGGGGGCCGCCCGGAGTGGGAAGGTCGCACCTGTGGGTCCAGCCCGGACGGAAGGCGACCCCACCGGGTGCGGCGACGTCTGGGGTGCGGCTTGCTTCGCGGGGCTGCTCGCTGGTCGGTCGCTCGACGAGGCGATGTCGGACGCGAACCGGATGGCCGCACGGAATGTGGATCACCGGGGTGCGAGCGGGCTCGGGACGCATCTCGCAGGGCGCGTCGACCCGCATCCGGATCGGCGATGAAGGTCGTCCAGCTACCCCATTCCCTCGACTACCGGGGCCTGGACGAGCTGTTTGCCGTCGGAGAGGAGATCGGAGACGCCAAGGTCCTCTTCGATGCGCGGCGGCTGCGCTGGATCGATCCCGTGGGAATGATCGGCATCCTGAGTCTCGGAAAGGTCGTCGCTGAGAGGATCGGAACCCGGCCCGCTCTTCAGCTCCCGGAACAGGGCGAGGTTGCCGGATACCTCGGCCGCATGGGATTTGCCGCTGCGGCCGGCGAGATCTTCGAAGCCGAGCCTCCTCTTCCGACGCGAACGGCCTCCGCCTCCGACGTACTCCTCGAGATCACGCCCATCACGCGCAACCACGACGTCCACGCGGTCGTGGAGCGGGTGCAGGATCGAGCCGGGACGATTCTCTCCCGCTCTCTGCACTATCCTCCTACGGCGGTCGTGCAGTTCTCGGTCATCCTTTCGGAGGTCTGCCAGAACATCCTCGAGCATGCCGAGGCACCGGGGTGGGTCTGTGCTCAGACGTACAACTGGAAGAAGCGGCTCGGACGTCCGGTTCTCGTGATCGGCGTGGGGGATGTGGGACGCGGGTTCCAGGGGTCGCTCGCGGGCGAACACTCGGGCCGATTCGGAGACCGTTGGGGTGACTCCACCGCCCTGGAAGCGGCATTCATCCACGGTCTCACACGCTTCCCGGACCAGGGCCGCGGACAGGGGATCCAGCAGATCCGGAAGCAGGTTCGCCGGTGGAACGGCGTCATCGCGATCCGGAGCGGCTCGGCCCGGATCGCGGATGTGCCGGATTGGGAGGAACTTCCCCCGCTCGAGGATGGATTGGTTCGTTTCCCGGGGTCCCAGATCACGATCGTGCTTCCCGCAGCGACGACGGAGAACGAGTGATGGCCGAGCGGGAAGAGCCGCGCGGCCCGGACCCACAGATCGACGCGTTCTCGGTAGATGTGCGCGCGCTACTGGATCGGAGTGTGGCGAATCTCTACTCGCATCTCGTCACCCGGCCCACGGGTCGTGCGGTTCGGCTCGCCATCGAGAAGCAACTCGAGGAGCTGGACCCACCGTCCCTCTCCCTCGTCGATCTCTCTTCCGTGTCGGTCCTGGACTACTCGTGTGCGGACGAGGTGGTCGCGAAGCTCCTCATCGGACAGCGAGAAGCCGCTCTGGGTTCGTTCCTGGTTCTGCGCGGGGTTGGTGCGCACCACCGCGAGCCGATCGAAGCGGTGCTCGAGCGTCACGATCTCGCGGTCGTGGCCGAGACCGATCCGGAACGGTTCGAGCTCCTGGGTTCGGGGAGTGAATCGGAGCGTTGGGTCTGGACGCGGTTGGAGAGCCAGCGCCGCCTGCCGGCCCGTGAGCTGGGCGGGCTCGCACGGGTCGCAGGAGCTTCCGAGGCCCTCGAGGCTCTGATCTCGAGGCGTCTGCTGTTTCAGGATCCGCTACACGGAGATGTTCATGCGCTCAGCACTCTGATCCGGGTGCCCGACTGAGCGGCTGCCGATGGATTCCGTGAGCGGGAACCGCGCCCCCGTCGAAGGGGTTCTATTGCCAGAGCTCGTACGAGTTGATGCGAATCGCTGGCAGGGCCTGCGTTGGCTCCGCGACCCGTTGACGCATTCCGCAATGGATCGGTAGCTTCCGGGCGGGCTCGAGCCCGGCCCCCGAACAGGAGCGAGGAGCGGGTCATGTCCAAGGAGCATCAGATACTGGAGGTTCTCGAACAGGTCCGGCCTGCGATCCAGGCGGATGGGGGGGATGTCGAGTTCCTCGGGTACGACGAGGAGGAAGGCATCGTCCATGTGCGTCTCCTCGGCGCCTGCGAGTCCTGTCCCATCTCGATGCTGACCCTGAAGGAGGGAATCGAGCGGCGTATTCGCAGCACGCTTCCCGAAGTGAACGAGGTCCTGGCGATCTGACGGAGCTCGGCCGCATCGGACGGCGGGTCACGCCGTTGCAGTGGTCGAGAAACGCGGCGCCTCTCCGATGGGAGGGGCGCCGTTTCAGTTGCTGGCCTCGATCGGTGCAAGACCTCAGACCAAGCGAACTCCATGTCCGTCGAAGAATTGAAACGGTCGGTGATGAACAGGCTGACCAATGTCCAGCATCCGCACACCGGGGAGGATCTCGTGCGCGGGGGACAGGTCCGGGAGGTGGAAGCGGACGAGGAAGGCCGCGTCCGATTCTCCTTCGTCCTTCGAGCCGAGGACCCGGGAGAGCTCGTGAAGGCCGCGCGCGAGGCGGTCGAATCGTTGGAAGGGGTCTCGAGCGTCAAGGTGAACCTGCAGCTCCCCCGTTCCGGAGGTGAGCCGGCGCCGCCTTCCGGAGGCGCTGCGCCAACCGGTGGAGGCCTCAAGCCGGGGTCGGTCCCCGCGCCCACCCCGAAGCCCGGGTTGCTCTCCGAGGTCGAGCACGTGATCGCGGTTTCGTCGGGGAAGGGGGGGGTCGGGAAGTCGATGGTCGCCACGAACCTGGCGGCCGCACTCGCGAGGGAAGGACTTCGTGTGGGGCTTCTGGACGCGGACATCTATGGACCCAACATCCCCAGGATGTTCGGTGAGACCCGGCGTCCTAGAGTCAAGGGTGAGAAGGGCAACGAGATGATCGAGCCCCTCGAGGCTCACGGCGTTCGCCTCATGAGCCTCGGATTCCTCCTGGAGGAGGAGCAGCCGGTGATTATGAGGGGCCCTCTCATTGCCGGGATCCTCAAGCAGTTCCTGGAGCAGGTCGCCTGGGGGTCGCTCGACGTCATGGTCGTGGATATGCCTCCGGGTACCGGCGATGCGCAGCTCTCGCTCGTACAGACGATCGACATCGACGGTGCGGTGATGGTCACGACGCCCCAGGCCGTCTCGGTGGGGGACGTTCGGCGCGGTGTGAAGATGTTCGAGCGGGTGAACACCCGTGTGCTCGGGATCATCGAGAACATGGGACCGATGGAGTGCCCCCACTGTGGTGAGCCGATCGATGTGTTCGGCGGGGGGGGTGGAGAGCGACTCGCCCGTGAGATGGGCCTGCCTTTTCTCGGTACCGTCCCGTTGGATCCATCGGTACGCCGTGCCGGCGACGCCGGAACCCCGACCGTGCTGTCCGCTCCCGAATCGCCTTCCGGGACCGCTCTCCTCGAGCTGACCGCGGAGGTGCTCCGTTCCGTAAAACTTTCCGTCACAGGCGATCCGATATGAAGCTTCCGTTTCGTGGCCGACCGACCCGTGAGGAGCTCTTCACGAGCCCGCTCCACGTGATCGCGCGGGACTTCCCGGAGACGCTCGAGGAGTTCCAGGCCCACGGCGTCTTTCTCGAGGAGCTCGGGGAGCGCACGCTCGAGGAATTCGAGGATCCGGCAGCTATCCTCGACGATCTCGAGGCGTCTACCGCGTGGCGCCCTCGCACCGCGCGGGCCTGACGGGGAGCCATCGCCCATGCCACGGGTCACGCTGCTGACCGACTTCGGCACCCGAGACGGCTATGTCGGGGCTATGAAGGGTGTGATCGCATCCATCTTTCCCGGTGTGATCATCGACGACGTCAGCCACTCGATCGAGGCTGGAGACATCCGCTCGACAGCACTCGTTCTGGCTCGCTATTGGAGTCGCTACCCGCCGGGCACGATCCATGTGGTGGTCGTCGATCCGGGAGTGGGGACTGAGCGGCGTGCGATTGCCGGGGAGGTGGATCGGCGGTTTTTCGTGGCCCCGGACAACGGTGTGCTCAGTCGCGTGCTCGACGCCTCCGAAAAGTCCCGGATCGTCCAGGTCGAGAACCCGGAGTACATTCTTCCGGAAGCCGGCTCGACCTTCCATGGCCGCGATGTGTTCGCACCGGCCGCTGCTTATCTGGCGCGCGGTGTCCACCTAACGCGTCTCGGTGCTCGGGTGCAGGATCCCGTCCGACTGGAGCCCGAACGGGTCCGGAAGGTGGACGGCGCTATGGAGGGGAAGGTGATCTCGCAGGACCGATTCGGGAATCTGGTTACCAACCTTCCAGGGAGTGCCCTCGAGGGTGAGGCCGACGTCCAGATCGGGGGGCAGACCATCCCCGTCGTGAAGACCTACGGAGAAGCGGCCCCCGAACGGCTCGCGGCTCTGGTGAACTCGGATGGGAGAGTGGAGGTCGCGGTCCGCGACGGCTCAGCTGCCCGACTGCTGGGTGCCGGGGTCGGCACCCCGATCCGGATCACGCACTCCGCCGCGTTCGAAGAGAGCGAATAGGGGTTGGAATCCGTCCGACATCGCAAGCTCCCCTCGATGTCGCGGAGCGGGTCCCTACTCGGATATCGTCGCAGCGGTGCTACTCGCCGGCGTCCAGCCAGGCCCGGTCGGCGGCCGAGAGCTGCCGTCGGGACTTTCGTGAGTCGATCAGTTTCAGAACGATCCAGCCGACGAGCAGGATCGGGCCCACCTTGAATAGGAGGAACGAGGCGAGTCCAAGGGTGAGCGAAAACACGATCCCGACGAGCGACAGCGCGATGCCGATTACGAGAAGCGTGACGAGCCCGGCCGCAAACAGGGTGAGAAGCGTGCTCAACATTTCGTCCTCCAAGATGGCGGATTCCCGGTCGGGACCGGGAAGAGTCCTTATCCGAACTGCATCCGAGGCCGCATCGCGACCTCCAAACCTATATACGTTCGGAGTGGAGAAGAGATTCACTGGCTGGAAGGAGTTCATTCCCTCAGGCGGACGACCGAAACGCGTCCGAAGGCCGCGTTCACATCGATGAACACCCGGATCCCGCTCGCATCCCAGTTCGACGAGTAATAGACATCCCCCCTCCGGGTAAGATCGGGGGCATCCAGAGACGTCAGGAACGAGTCGCGAACGAGGCGGATGCCCGCGGCCTGAGGAATTCGGATCGTGAGTCTTCCGATCCCCATGTCCGCGTCGATCCGGGTTTCCTCGCGAGTCAGCCCGTCGAACTCGAGGTCGACGTCCCCGACCCCCGCATCGACTCGGATCTCCTCCGCGTTCAGCCGCCCGAGTCCGGTCGCCTCCAGGGACGCGGCTCCGACCCGCAGGGTCACTCGGCCCATCGGGTCCGGATTCTGCGAGGACACCCGGATGCGTGTCTCGGATGCCCCGGTGGCGAACCGGAAGTTCTCGAGACGCAGGCCCCCCAGCTCTACGTCCGCTCGCACGGCCCCGAACTCGAAGTCGAGGTCGAGGGGGATGGCATTCGAGAGCCTCAGGTCGAGTGCGCCCTCCGAGGAACCCCGGCCGAATCGCGAGCCCCGGTCCCGGCCGTCCACGCCCACGGTGAGCCGGTCGCTCTCGAAGCTGTGGATCGGCTCGAAGCGCTCGTCGTCGTAGTGGAGGTGGATGCCGTAGAGGCTCGGAGACTCCACCGGTCCAAATGTGAATCGACCCGAAGCGTAGTTCACATCCACCGTCAACTCGCGCTCGTCCTGGAGCTGTCGCGAGAGCTGCAGGGTGCTCCAGCTCTGGGCTTCCGCTCCGGTGCTCCACAGGATCAGGAGAAGCAACGTGATCGTGTTGGAGAGCAGTGGGATCCGGAGCTCGGGGCCCACCCTCTCCCACCCGCAACAGATCCGGCGACGCCGAGGCGAACCAAAGCTGGAATCAACGCACATCCGGAGCCTCCGGGGCGTCGGCGTCGTCCGCGAGACCACTCCGTCGCTCGGGAGCAGTGTAGGTGTGGTCCCGACCGGCCCTGGACAGGATCACGGATCCGAGACCTACGCAGAGGGCGATGGTCGTGACCGCGGTTCCCGCGAAGAGGAGCGCGCCTTCGAAAATCCCGAACCAGGGGCCACCCATCTCGAACAGATTCGAGAGGATATACGCTCCGAGCAGAACGGCGAGTCCCCAACCGATCTGGACTGCGGGTCGGGAGGCGTCGAGCCCATCGAAGCTGGCGGCGCGGTGGCCCGAGACCCAGCGTCCCAGGTTTCTCGCAACGGCGAGGAGCCCGAAGAGGACTGCGATCCCCAGGGCGAAGGGGAACAATGGGATCCAGGCGACCAGGAGCGGGATTCCGATGATCGACACCGCCAGGAACACGATTCCCAGCACGAAGACCGGAATCGCCAGAACCAGGCCCGCAGCACCCACGAGGAGCGATCGACCCGTCGCGTTGCCCGCGGTACGGGACACGACCTCGAACTGGAGCGGGAAGAAGTAGAGGGCGCCCAGGCCGATGGCGAGCAGGAGTCCGAAGGTCACGATGTTCTGGAGCAGATCCCCGAGCCCACGTCCGAAGCTGCGCAAGGGCGAGCGACCCGAATCGAACGGACTCGATCGAACGTTCGCGGTCGCATCGCGTACCGCGTCCCGCACCGCGTCCTCCAGATCGGACACCTCTCCGTCGATCTCGTCCAAGCGGGCATCCAAAGACACGACTCCCCCCTCGACCCTGCTCCGGTCGCCCGAGATGCTGGCTCCCGAGCTTCGCACCACTCCGGTGACCCGGCCCTCCGACCCGATCTCCATCCGTCCTCCGATGAGGAGGGCGTCCCCGTCCAGCGTGCCATCCAGCTCGAGTGTCCCGTCGATCAGGAGAACCGATGTGTCGACCGTCTCCCCTTCGTCGATCTCGACGGTGCCTCCGAGGTGAATGCTCAGGTCCTCGACATCGATTTCCTCGAGGGCCGCGGCGAGCTCACGGAGTCGGTCCGTGCGGCGGACCAGCCCGGCGAGAACGGAATCACCGCCCGTTCCCGATCCGGACAGATCCACGGACATCGTCTCCTCGGCCGGATCGGAAATCGCGGTCGTGGGTGTGAAAGCCCCGGAGAGACGGGCCACCAGTCGCTCGGCAGCGGGGCTCGAGGTGGCGCTGGTCTCGGACGGAGGGCTCCAGTCGGAGAAGAGGTCCCCAAGCGCGTCGGGATCGACGGCGACGGCCTGGCCGAGCAGCGATCGCCACGAGGTCTCTAGCGCTCCGCCGGGCGTGTATGGGCCTGCGTCCTCGCCGTCCACCCTTACGCGGCCGTCCGCCAGGACGATCGACAACTCGTTTCCGTCGTCGAACTCCAACAGGATGCCGGCCTCGCCTCCGGAGACGGAGACCTGGTTGAACACGATCTGCCGATCCTGTGAGACTCCGACCTGCGGCCCGATGGCGAGCCAGAGGACGGGCAGTAGAACGGCCCGGATCACGATTCTATGAAGAGGCATGGACATGGGATCTCGATCTGCCAGTGGGAACGACGACGTTCCTGTAGAGGACCCACCCGGAGGTCAACACGGCCAACCAGATGGTGAGAGCCGCTCCGGCCGCGAGCCCGGGAAAGTCCCGGACCGTCTGCAGTGCGCCCGAGCCCCAGACGACGAGTGCCGTCTCCGTGAGGAGCTGGAAGACCTGTGCGGAGGCGAGCTGCCAGAGGTCCGAGAGCTGGAACGTCGCGAAGGTCACCAGGTCCCCCGGCTCGAGGAGCGGGTTCAGCAGAAGGAGCACGCCGACGAGGAGCAGGACGATTCCCGGTGCGAGCGCGGTGGCGGCGGCGATCCCCCGCCCGAAAGCGGACCTCGGGATCCAACCTCGGGCCGCGGCATGGAACGGCCGCCATGGCGGACTGCTCGACGCACCGGCGGGCCGTGGAGCGACCGCGTCCATCACTCGTGCCGCGAAGCCGGGAGAAGGCGAGAGGCGTGGGATCCGGTCCAGACTGTCATGGACTGCGTGCCACCGATCGAACTCGGACCTGCATTCGGCGCACTCCGTCAGGTGAGCGTCGATCCGCGTCCGGGCCGCCAGGGGCAAGGTCCCCTCGATCAGATCCTGCAACACGTCGGCGGTGGGATGGGCCGCGCGGCCGGGGAATACCCCGCTCAATACGCGTTCGTGGAAGCTCGCGGAAGGTCCGACGAGCGGAAGCTCCGCCAGCGTCCCGAACAGGCCCCGCCAGGCCTCGAGCTCTCTCGCGCACCCCGGACAAGCACCCAGATGCACCTCGACCTCGGCACGACGACGTGCGTCGAGCTGCTGGTCCAGATAGCCCTGGAGCGTCTCGGTGTCGAGATGCGCTGGACGATCGCTCATCGGAGCCTCCTGTGGTGGATACGTTCCACACTACGGGCGCTGGGCATCGCAGGTTTCGATCCCGGCATCATCTCGCGGCCTCCTCCAGCAGCTCCTTCAGCTCCGAGCGGGCCCGGTGGATGTAGGTCTTGGCCGTTCCGAGAGGCACTTCCATGATCTGGGCGATCTCCTCGTATGGGTACCCCTCGACATGCCTCAGAAGCACCGCCGTTCGGTATTCCGGCCGAAGCCGGGCGATCGCGTCCTCGATCTGGCCGCCGAGCTCTCGATTCTGCGTGAACTGTTCGGGGTTCTCGCCCGGCGACTCGATCGTGAGTCGGCTGCGTTCCTCCTCCTCCTCGGATTTGGCGTGGGGCGAGCCGTGGATCGAGATCGTCTCGAGCTTCCGCTTGCGGAGATGATCGATCGTGAGGTTGTTCGCGATCTTGAACAACCAGCTCGAGAACTTGTAGGCGGGATCGTAGCTCGCAATCGAGTGAAACGCCCGGATGAAGGCTTCCTGGGCGAGATCCTCGGCGAGCTCGCGGTCGCGGACCATGCGCAGGACGAGCGAGAAGACCGGGCGCTCGTAGCGCTCGAGGAGCTCGCGAAAGGCGCGCTCCCCTCCACCGCACGCCTGTGCGGCGAGCTCTCGATCGTCCAGGGTGCTCACATCCAACGGCGACCGTCCTCCCGGGTTCCATTCGCAGGACTTGCGTGCCGCGGGGCCACCTCGGCAGGTCCCGGATCGGCCGACGGTCCGGGGCGGGGTTCCCTACGGGGCGGGAGCGCGTCAGGTTTCATCGGCATCACACGCACCCCAACGAGAATCGTCGTCGCATGGCGAACACGCGAAAGGCCACACCGGATCGAGGCGAGGCGCGAGAGCACCAGGTGAGGACAATCTTCTCCGAGATCGCGCCCCGGTACGATCTCCTCAACCACGTTCTCAGCCTGAACATCGACCGTCGATGGAGACGGGCTGCGATCGATCGCCTCGGTCCGTTCGACGGGAAGGCGTCGGAGCGTGTCCTGGACGCCTGCGCCGGCACCTACGATCTGAGCCTCGAGCTGGTAGATCGCTCGGGGTTCGGCGGCCGTGTTGTCGCCTCGGACTTCGCCTGGCCCATGCTTGCCGCCGGAATGGGAAAGATCCGTGGGGCCCGGGTGAGCGCCGTCTGCGGGGACAGCCTCCGGCTTCCGTTCCCGGACGGGTCCTTCGACGCCGCCATGGTAGCGTTCGGGGTTCGGAACCTCTCCAGCGTGGACGGCGGCTTTCGCGAGTTCGCCCGAGTGCTGCGGCCGGGTGGACGCCTGGTCGTTCTCGACTTCACGACGCCGCCCAATCCCATTCTGCGAAGGCTCTACCTGTTCTACTTCCACCGGGTCCTACCGCTGGTCGGCCGCGTCGTGTCCGGGCATCCCTGGGCCTACACGTACCTCCCGGAATCCGTGCGCGAGTTCCCGGGCCCCGACGCCCTCGCCCGAAAGCTCGAGGAGGCCGGTTTCGAAGGAGTGGAGTGGGAGTATCTCACCGGGGGGATCGCGGGCCTGCATCGGGGTCGGATCCCGGGTCGACGGGTGGATGGAATTCCCCCTCGGCGGTGAGCTCGAAGACCGGTCCCAGCGTGGCGAGCCCCGAATCGAGCTGGTCTGGATCCCCGACGATCAGGATCGTCATGTGTTCGGGGTGGAGGTGGTCTCGGACCGCGGTTCGGACGTCTTCGGCCGTGACCTCTCGGAGGCCTTCGAGGTAGCGTTCAAGCCATCCGTCTGGTAGCCCCTGGGCTCGGAAGACCATTCTCCGTGAGACGATCTGAGCCGGGGACTCGAAGGCGAAGACGTATCCGTTCGCGATCTCTTCGACCGCTTCGTCGACCTCCTGCTGTTGCGGGGGCGAGGTGCGGAAATCCCCGAGGATTTCGAGGAGCAGTCGGGCCACCTGGATCGTCCGGTCGGCCCGAGTCGCGGTGAAGGCACCGGCGATCCCGTCGGAGCGCCGGGGTGTGGTCCAGACGGACGCTGCGCCGTAGGTGAGTCCCTCCTCGGTTCGGATCCGCGCGAGGATCCTGGAGTTGAATCCACGTCCCCCGAGCAGGTAGTTCGCGACCCGGGATGCGAAGTACTCCTGCGTGTCGCCCTGCTGGATCCCCGACGGTCCGGCCATCACGATCGTGCTCTGGTCGAGCGCCTTGGGCAGCACGAAGACCCCCCGATCCTCGCGCAGCTCCGGGCGAGGTGGCTTCGGCAGCTCATGCTCGCATTCTGGCCAGGGTTCGAGGAAGCGAAGAATCCGCTCCTCCGCCTGATCCCAGGTGAGGTCGCCGGAGATGCCGACGATGAGCCGGTCTCGACAGAGGATCTCGGCGTGGGATTCCCGGAATGCTTCCCTCGAGAGGCGGTCGGGGGCGAGGTCGTCCTCGGCCAGAACCCAGCCGATCGGGTGGTCGCCGTACATGAGTCGGTTGAACTCGGAGAAGGCCAGGCTGCCCGGGTTGTCCTCTCGGCGTCGGAGGCGTTCGAGCTCCCGGATCCGCCAGACCTCCACGACCTCGGGGTCGAACCGGGGCTCCAGAAGCATTTCCTGCAGTAGCTCGAGTCCGGCATCGATTCGGTGGGTGAGGGCGTTCAACGAGAGGCTGATTCCACCTCCACCCTGACCGACGCCTACCTGTAGCGCCAGGAGGTCGATGCGTCGATCCACGGAGTCGGGTGGGAGCGCGATTGTGCCCCCGTTCCGGAGGGCATAGGGAAGGGCGGAGATCGTGCCCAAGCGGTCTCGCGGGAAGTTCGAGATGCCGCCGCGCAGAAAGAGCTGCACGTCGACCAGAGGGAGGGAAGGGTCCTCGAGGTGGAAGACGTGGACTCCCGACACCTCGTATTCGAGCGCCTCGGGAGGCGCAAATGCGAGGGGAGGGAACTCCAGGGCTTCGACTGCCGCGAGCCCCTCCGGGTGCTCGACCGTGACCGCGTCTTCGGTCGGAACCTGGAACGACATGGGGACCATCGCTTCGGTCGGTGTCGGGGTCACGGCGGGTCCGAACGCGAGGAGGAGCAGGAAGCGGTTCACCGAGCACCTCCGGGATCGTCGGGCGTCGGTTCCCCTCGACGAAGGATGGCCACGGTCCTGCGTTCGGGCTCGAAGTAGCGGTTCAGGAGATCGACGATGTCGTCAGCGCTCACGGACTGCATTCGTTCCTGTGCCCGGAAGGTCTCCCGCCAATCACCCCACAGTGCTTCCGACGCGACGATCTGGAATGCCAGGCCCTCCTTCGAGGCTAGCCGCCGGATCTCCGAGGCCGCGAGCCGGGTCCGGACCCGCTCGAGCTCGTCGGGGGAGGGCGGCGTGGTCCTGAGTCGTTCCAGCTCCTCGTAGATTGCCATCTCCACCTCCTCGGCGGAGTATGGAGCCCTGGGCGTGGCCTGGATCGTAAACAACCCGGGATACCGGCTTCCCGGGCCCGTACCCGCCGTGACGGCCGTGGCCAGCCGCTCATCACGCACGAGTCGCCGGTACAGCCGGGTGTCCCTCCCAGCCACCAGCAGGTTGGCCAGCATGGCCAGCCCGGGCGCGTCCGGGTGGGTGGCCTCCGGAATCTTCCATCCGATCCGGAGTTGGGACTCGGCATCGAAGCGTACCTCGACCCGCCGCTCACCCCGCTGTTCGGGTTCTCTCACGAGCACGGGCGGTGCCGGCGCCGACGGCTCGATCGGGCCGAAGTAGCGCTCCGCCCAGGTCACAGCCGAATCGGGGTCGATGTCCCCCACAACGGCAACGGTGGTGTTGTTCGGCCCGTAGTAGCGTTCGAAGTGCTCGCGGACCTGCGGTCGTGAGAGGGTGAGGATGTCGTCCATGTGTCCGGTCGGGGGGACACCATAGGGATGCACGCGGAACGCGGTCCCGAAGTGAGCTTCGTACAGGAGTCCCGCGGGGGACGTCTCGATCCGCAGCCGGCGCTCCTCGGCGATCACGTCGCGCTCGGTATAGAACTCCCGGAAGACGGGGTTGCGGAGTCGGTCGGCCTCGAGCACGAACCAGAGCTTCGCCCGGTTGGACGGAAGTGAGACGTAATAACGGGTATCTTCGTAGCTGGTGGAGGCGTTCAGGCCTCTCGCGCCGTTGCGACTCAGGATTCGATCGAACTGGTTGGGGACCACGTACGCCCGCGCCGAGTCCTCGAGGACCTCGATGCGGGTCTCGAGCCTCCGGAGCGCGACCGAGTCGGGGTCCGGGCGCCTTCCCATGACGGCCAGCAGGGAGTCGTGAGCCGCGTCCATGCGGTCGAAGAGTGCGCGCTCGGCCCCGGCGTCGATCGTGCCGATCGTAGTCGTACCCTTGAAGAGGAGGTGCTCGACGAAGTGCGCGATCCCGGTGGTGCCCAGGGATTCGTTCACGCTGCCGACCGGCACGTGCGCGACGAAGGTCACGGTCGGCGCACCCGGCCTGGGCAGTATGAGGAAACGCATCCCGTTGTCCAGATCGTGTTCCCGGACATCGAGCTCGCCACCGTCGAGGACCGGAGTCGCTGAAGTGGGTGGGGTACTCTGCGCCCGGACCTGCGGCGGCATGGCTGCGGCCATGAGGGCGATGGCCAGGACCGCACCGTCGTCCCTCAGCCTACGCGTTCGACCTCTCACGTGCGTCCTCCTTCCCGTGGCTGGCAGTTCGGGCAGAGAAACGCCGACCGGCCTCCGAAGACGATGCGTTCGATCGCGTGCCCACATGCGTGACAAGGGGATCCCTCGCGGCCGTAGACCTGAAGCCGGTCCGAGTAGGTGCCTCGCCATCCCTGGGCCGTTCGATAGTCGCGCAGCGTGGTGCCTCCCGCCTGCACGGCCTCCCGCAGAACGGTTCTCAAGGAACGGTGGAGCCGCCGGGCCTCGATTTCTCCGATTCCGTTCGCGGGTCTACGGGGGTCGATGCCCGCCCGGAAGAGCGCTTCGTTCGCATAGATGTTTCCTACCCCGGCCACGCGTTTCTGGTCGAGGAGGAGCGATCGCGCAGGAGAGCGGGAGCTGCGGAGGGTGTCGAGGAGGTCTCGTGCCCGGAACCTAGGGGAAAGGGGCTCGGGGCCGAGGGCGCGCGACCAGGAGGTGTAGTCGTCGACCTCCAGCACCCGGAGACGACCGAACCGTCGGACGTCGTGATACACGAGCTGCCCCCCACCCTCGAGGTGTAGCCGCACCGCCGGATGCGAAGGCGGCTCCGCCGTGGCGTCGAGCGGTCGGTAGAGGAGCCGGCCCGACATTCCCAGGTTGACGATCAGGAAGGACGTCCGGAGACCCGATTCATCGAGCGCGACCCCGTCGGGTGCACCCGACTCCAGCTTCAGCACCAGGTTCTTTCCGCGCCTGTCGACGGAGACGATCCGGGTTCCCTGCAGACGTTCGGAAAATTCCTCGCTGGTCTCGTCCAGGAGGTCGGAATGCAGGACCTTGACCCGCAGGACCGTGCTCCCGGTGAGCGGGCCACGAAGCCCGCGGGCGATCGTCTCAGCTTCGGGCAGCTCGGGCACGCGACGAAAGCGCTCTCCAGCCGATGTCCCGCCGCAGGGTCTTTCCCTCGAACTCGATGCGATCGGCCGCCCCGAGGCTGTGCCCGTGCGCGGTCTCCAGATCGTCACCCAGACCGACCACGGAGAGCACCCGCCCGCCATCCGTCAGGATCCGATCGTCCTCCGACCGGGTCCCGGCATGGAAGACCATCACCGATGGATCCGTCTCGAGCTCCGCGGGGATCTCGATTTCCTTCCCCTTCTCGTAGCTGCCCGGATAGCCCTCCGATGCCAGCACCGTGTTCAGCGCGACTGCGGACCGCCAGGTGCATTCCGCCCCCTCGATGCTCCCCCCCCGAGCGACCGGGATCATCAACTCGAGCAGGGAACTCTCCATCAGTGGCAGCACGACCTGGGTCTCGGGATCCCCGAATCGACAGTTGAACTCGACCACCTGCGGGCCGTCCGAAGTCAACATCAGCCCGGCGTAAAGGAGGCCTCGAAACGGCGTTGCGGCACGCTCCATTGCGTCGAGAACGGGTAGGAAGATGGTGTCCCGGATCTCGTCCATGGATTCCGCGTTGATCCGATCGAATGGAGCGTAGGCTCCCATGCCGCCGGTGTTGGGGCCTACGTCTCCTTCCCCGATCCGCTTGTGGTCCTGAGAGGGGAGGAGGAGGACCACGTGGCGCCCGTCCGTGAGTCCGAACACGGAGAGCTCCTCCCCCTCCAGGAACTCCTCCACGACGATCTCCGAGCCCGCTTCGCCGAAGGCCTCCCCCTCGAGCATCTCCTCGGCCGCCTGGAGAGCCTCCTCGGTCGAAGGACAGACGATCGCCCCCTTCCCGGCGGCCAGCCCCGAGGCCTTTACGACGAGCGGGCGGTCCGAACCGGAGATGTACTCCTCCGCCTGGGGCCAGCGGGTGAAGGTCCGGTACCCGGCGGTCGGGACGTCGACCTTGGCCATGAGCTCCTTGGCGTACGCCTTGGACGACTCGATTCGAGCGGCTACCCCCGAGGGTCCGAACGCGGGAAGGCTCCGCTTGCGGAGGAGATCGACGAGCCCGGCCGCGAGCGGGATCTCCGGCCCGACCAGGGTAAGGGTGATGTCGTTGCCCTCGCACCACGACGCGATGCCCTCCACGTCATCAGGCGCAAGGTCGACGGGCTCGGCCAGCTCCGCCATTCCCGGGTTCGGTCGGGTGGCGTAGAACGAGGCGGAGGGCGCATCCTGCTTCAGCTTCCAGAGGAGAGCGTGCTCGCGCCCTCCGTTTCCGACGACGAGGATTTTCATGGGGCGAATCGTATCCGGCACGGGAAGGGAAGTCAAAGCCCGGATCCCGAAAACGGACCGGCTACGTGGACGCCCGAGGATGGCCGACGCCCTCCCCCGGAGATCAGGGCACGAGGCTATTGTAGACCGCGGCCACGAAGACCTCGGCATTCCCACCGACTCCCAACACGTCGGTCGGATCCTCCGCCTGGATCTCGTCCAGCGAGAGCCCCCGGTCGACGAGTGCCTGGATGCTGTCCCGCGCGGTCTCCAGCATCGCCACGTACTCGGCGAGATCCTCCCGGGTTGCGGGTTGGCCATGGCCCGGGATGATCCGTGTGTCCACGTCGATCCGGGCCAGTACCTCCTTGCACGTGCGGATCATTCCGTTCACGTCCCCTCCGTTCGGTTCGTCGATGAATGGGAGTCCGTAGCGTACGAAGACGTCGCCGGTATGGATCACGTTGGAGTCGCGGAAGTGGATGATCGCATCCCCGTCCGTGTGCGCGGGACCGAAGTGGAGGATCTCGATCGTATCGCCGTTGTAGTGGAAGTTCATCGACCGTCCGAAGGTGATCCTGGGAAGGCCCTCGTCGGAGTAGGCCTCCTGCAATCGGTCGAAGGCGGCGACGTACTGGTCGGACAGCATGCGGGTGCGGCTGTTTTCCTGCGCTACGATCAGCGCCCCCATCGCACCGAAGCTCTCGTTCCCGTCGCTGTGGTCGAAGTGCCAGTGCGAGTTGATCACGAAGTCGACTGGATCGTCCGTCACTTCGGCGATCGCGGCGACGATTCGGTCGGCGAGGGGGGCGTACTGATCGTCTACGATGAGCGTCCCGTCGTCGCCGGTGGAGACGGCGATGTTCCCGCCGCTTCCCTGGAGCATGAAGATCGAGGGAGTGATCTGGGTCGTCCGGATCTCCACGTCGGCGAAGTCCTGCGCCCGGAGCGATGCCGGAAGTGTGGCCAACACGACCACAAGCATGAGCAGGGCTGCGGTCCCGGCGGGACGATCGAAGGGATGTGGCATCGTGGACCTCGGTCGGTGTGGGTTCTATGCGAACCGCGCGGCGATGCGCGGCGCGGTCGTGACGGTCCGCATCGTGAGTGGGATTCCTGAGAGGGTCCCTCCGGTTCCCGGGTCATACTGTCGGAGTCGTTCAGGCGCCCTCCACCGATGCCAGCAGGCCTCACGATCGCCGACTCATTACGATCTCCGCCGGAGGCCAGGTCGCAGGGGTGTTGCTCGGAAGTCTCCGGAGAGGCTTCGGCGAGGAAGCGGGCGTGCAAGTGGTGGTTGGGGCCGGGTGGACCGTCCGCGAACACCTTCCTTCCTCCGATCGGGGGCCATCGGCCGCACGAAGCCGCCATGGCCGCACGAACGTGGGGACCGCGTAGCCCGGGGGCGCCTCGAGGTGGCCGTCGATCCGGGGCCGACCGAAGTCCATTCCGCGCAGGAATCCAACGCTGCGTTCCCTCGAGGTCCGCATCCCGGTTCGGGTTTCACGATGCCGTCTCCGGAGTCGCCCCGCAAGCCGAGCGATCTCGCTCGGGTGGACTCTTTCCATCTCACAGGTCGACGACCTCCACCTCTCCACTCTCGAGCCCACGTCCCAGGAACCGGGCCCCGAGCGCGGCGAAGCGGGCGGCGCCGTCGGTCGCCAGGACCCGGATCTTACCGGGCCCCTCCGACCGGGACTCCG
>JBBDIV010000051.1:0-23513 GCA_040880225.1 Gemmatimonadota bacterium | reverse complement strand
GCTGGGCCGCACGCCCACGCGAATCCCGCCCGATTTCGCGATCGGGGACGGGATCCAGGTCCGGGCGGTCCGCTCGGTCGTCGAGCCCGCGGCGGGTGCGTGCGGGTGCGCGGCGGGTTCTCCGAGTAGAGTGGAGGCATGCCCATGATGTTCCCACGACCGGCCGTTCATTGCGCCGGCCTGATGGCGCTCGTGATGTTTGCCGTCGCCGGTTGTGCCGCGTCCGGGGAAGGACCGGAGCGCGAGGCGTCCATGTCTCCGCTCGGCGCGGTTCCGGCCGTGAGCCATCGGGTCACCGATCTCGACTCCGAAGCTCGGGAGTGGGTCGACGACGTGCTGGTCTCGCTCACCCTGGAGCAGGCCGTCGGCCAGCTGGTTTTTCCCTGGCTCTCCGGCGCGTACGCGGCCGAGGACGATCCCGAGTTCCTCGAGGCGGTCGAATGGGTAGAGCGGTCGGGAATCGGCGGTGTCGTCATCTCGATCGGAACCCCCCTCGCATACGCGGCCAAGTTGAACGAGTTGCAGCGCCGCGCCGATGTGCCCCTTCTCGTGACCTCGGACTTCGAGAACGGGGGCCCGGGAATGCGGATCAACCACACCTATGCTCTTCCGACCCTTCTTTCCCAGGGCGGAGGGACGAGCTTCCCGCCTACGATGGCGTTCGGGGCGATCGGCGACGAGGAGACGGTTGCGGAGTTCGCCCGGATCACCGCTCGGGAGGCGCGGGCGGTCGGGGTGCACCTGAACTTCGCACCCGTTCTCGATGTCAACTCGAACCCCGAGAACCCGATTATCAACACCCGGGCCTTCGGGGAGGACCCGCAGGATGTCGCCCGTCTGGGCCGGGCGTACATTCGCGGGGCGCGGGAGGGGGGAGTGCTCGCCACTGCCAAGCATTTCCCGGGACACGGCGACACGCGTGTCGATTCCCATCTGATCCTTCCGGAGGTGACCGCGGACCGGGCGCGTCTCGACCGCATCGAGCTCGTACCGTTCCGGGCGGCCGTGGATGCCGGTGTCGACGCGGTGATGACAGCGCATGTCTCGGTACCCGGGATCCTGGGGCCCGATGCACCGCCGGCTACCCTCTCGCCGGAGTTCATGACCGACCTCCTTCGCGAGGACCTGGGATTCACGGGGCTCCTCTTCACCGACGCGCTCCGCATGGGGGCGATCACCGCGGGATACGGCGGGGGAGAGGCCGCAGTGCTCGCCCTCGAAGCGGGCGCCGACGTGATCGTGGTTCCCGAGTCCGTGACGGCGTCGATCGAATCGGTGGTGGCCGCGGTCGAGGAAGGCAGACTCGACCGTGCGCGGATCGACGCGTCCGTCCGACGGATCCTCGAGGCCAAGGCACGAGTGGGACTCCACAGGGAGCGCACCGTATCTCTCGAAGCCGTGACGCGAAGGGTGGGCACGGCCGGCCACCGGGCGGCCGCCGACCGGATGGCCGCGAGCTCGATCACCCTCCCCCGGGACTCCCGCGAGCTGATCCCCCTCGATCCGGAGACGATCAACCGGGTCCTGAGCATCACCTATGCCGAGTCCGCCGACCTCGTCGCGGGCCGGGAGTTCGACGCCGTGCTCTCGCCCCTGGTCGCGGATATGGACGGCGTCCGGATCGGACCCGCCACCGGCGAGTCGGTGCTCGATTCACTCGTGACGCGTGCGGATTCGTTCGACGTGGTGCTCGTGAACGCCTATGTCCCGCCGCGCGCCGGCGCGGGCACGGTCGCCCTTCCGGACCCCGTGCGCGAGTTTGTCACGACGCTGGCGGGACGGGTTCCCACGGTCCTGGTCTCGCTCGGGAACCCCTATCTCCTGAACGCCGTTCCCACGGTGGGCTCGTATCTCGTCGCATGGGGCGACCGGGAGGTTTCCCAGCGGGCGGCGGCCAGGGCTATCGCAGGGGCGACTTCCATCGCCGGTCGTCTGCCCATCACCCTACCGGGTCTGCACGACCGGGGCGATGGTCTGGAGCGTGAGGCGATTCCCGCGATCGCGGCGCTGGGCGACCGACGCGGCGATGCGCTCGACGAGGCCGGACTTCTGCGCAGCCCGGAGCCCGACGACGACGAACCCGAGCCGGCCGGGGACGCAGATGGCCAGGACACTCCCGATGTCCAGGACGATGCCCCGGGCGGGGCCGGCGCCCTCCGGGGAGTCGGAGGAGGGGGGCCGGGTGACCTCCGCGGTGTGGCCCCGGCCACCGGGACACCGGCCCCGGAGAGCTGGCGGACCCTACCGGTATCCCCGGCGGAGGCGAGCCCCGCCGCCGTCGGGATGGACCGGGACGCCCTCGACGCCCTCGACGCGTTCGTAGAGCGCGCCATCGGGGACTCGGTCTCGCCCGGGGTCGCGCTCGCGGTCGTGCGCCGCGGCCGGGTCGTCCGCCTGCGCGGCTACGGCCGGCTCGACTGGGATCCCGGGAGTCCACCGGTCACGCCCTTCTCCCTCTACGACCTCGCTTCTCTCACCAAGCCCGTCGCGACCACGACCGCGGTCATGCTCCTCCACGAGCAGGGTCTGGTCGACCTGGAGGATCGGGTCGTGGACATCCTTCCGGGATTCGCTCGCGGGGATCCGCGAAAGGAGACGGTTACGCTCCGGCATCTTCTCCGGCATACGAGCGGCCTTCCACCCTTCGCCCAGTTCTTCATGGAACACACGGGTATCCCCGAGATCCGGGAGGCGGTCTACGATCTGCCGCTGCGAACCGAGCCGGGATCGGAGGCCGAATATTCAGACATCGGATTCATGACGCTGGCCTGGGTCGTCGAGGCCGTGACCGGCGAGGACTTCGACGCCTTCCTCGAGCGTGCGGTGTTCGCACCGCTCGGCATGACGGCGACGGGCTTCAATCCGGACTCCATCCAGATTGCCCGGACGGCTCCCACAGAACGCGACACCGAGTGGCGGCCCTACCACATCCGAGGCGAGGTCCACGACGAGAACGCCTTTGCTCTGGGGGGAGTCGCGGGTCACGCGGGACTTTTCTCGACTCTTCAGGACCTGACCGCGTTCGCCGGCTTGATTGCGAACGGCGGTGTGCTCGAAGCATGTGCGTGGGAGCCGGGCGCCGGCTTCCCGTGCGCGACACGAGGTGCTCACGAGCGGAGGCGGCTGCTGAGTCCGACGACCGTGGCCGCGTTCACGACCCGCCAGCCTGGGCCCGGAAGCCATGCTCTCGGGTGGGACACTCCTTCCGGACGTTCGTCCGCGGGCGACTATTTCAGCACGGCCGCATTCGGACACACAGGCTTCACCGGCACCTCCATATGGGTGGACCCCGAGCTCGAGATCCTCGTGGTGCTTCTCACCAATCGGGTGAATCCCACACGCGAAAATTCCCGACACGTCGCGTTCCGCCGAGCGGTGCACGACGCGGTCGCGTTGGCCGTCACCGACCGTGACGTCCGGCCCAGGGACGGTCGATGACAGGACTCGATTGGTCCATCATCGTCGCGTACTTCGTGATCGCCGGCGGGATCGGGCTCGCGATGTCCCGCAGGGGTGGGCGTTCCATTGCCGACTATTTTGTCGGGGGCCGAGCTCTTCCATGGTGGCTTGCCGGCACCTCGATGGTCGCGACGACCTTCGCCGCGGACACCCCGCTTGCGGTGACCGAGATGGTGGCGCAGTACGGCGTGGCGGGGAACTGGTTGTGGTGGAACATGGTGATGAGCGGGATTCTCACCGTGTTCTTCTATGCGCGCCTCTGGCGTCGGGCCGGCGTGCTGACGGATGTCGAGTTCACGGAGCTCAGATACGGGGGCAAGCCCGCGGCCGTCCTCAGAGGGTTCCGAGCGGCCTACCTGGCGCTTCCGATCAACCTGATCATCATGGGCTGGGTGAACCTGGCCATGGTGGAGATCGCCTCCGTCGCACTCGACATACCCCGGCTCTGGGCCCTTCTCGTCTGCTTCTTCCTCGCGGCGAGCTACTCGATCCTGGCCGGGCTCTGGGGCGTGGTCGTCACGGACTTCTTCCAGTTCGGTCTGGCCTTTGGTGGGGCCGTCGTCCTCGCCGTGTTCGCGGTGGGCGCGGTCGGTGGGATCACGGGAATGGAAGCAGGGCTCGCGGAGCAGTTCGGATCGGCGGAGTCCGCGCTCTCCCTTCTCCCGGCCGAAGGGGTCGTGTGGATGCCGACGATCACCTTCGCGGTCTATCTGGGGATGAACTGGTGGGCCTCATGGTACCCCGGGGCGGAACCCGGTGGGGGAGGGTATATCGCACAGCGGATCTTTTCCGCCAGGAGCGAGCGAGACGGACTTCTCGCCACACTCTGGTTCAACGTGGCGCACTATGCCGTCCGGCCGTGGCCGTGGATTCTGGTCGCGCTGGCGTCCACGATTCTCTACCCGAATCTCGAGAATCCGGCGCAGGGATACGTGATGGCGATCGTGGATCTCCTGCCCCCCGGGCTGACAGGGCTCCTGCTCGCCGGATTCGCGGCCGCGTACATGTCCACGATCTCCACGCAGCTCAACTGGGGCGCGAGCTACCTCGTCAACGACCTGTATGCCCGCTTCCTGAAGCCATCGGCGGGCGAGAAGGAGCTGGTCCGGGTGTCGCGGGGCTGCACGGCACTCCTGATGCTCGCCTCGCTCGTCGTCACCTACTTCCTCACTTCGATCGAGGGCGCCTGGCGGTTCCTGCTCGCGATCGGAGCGGGTACTGGACTGGTCTTGATTCTCCGGTGGTACTGGTGGAGGATCAACGCCTGGTCGGAGATCTCGGCGATGGCGGCATCGCTCGTGGTCAGCCTGGTGCTCTGGTTCGCCGCGGGCCTGGACCCCGACGACCCGATCCAGTGGGCCTGGATCATGATCGGGACCGTGGGTGCGTCCACCGCCGTGTGGCTGTCCGTGACCTTCCTCACCTCACCCGAGCCCGATCCGGTCCTCGATCGGTTCTACCGGCGAGTACGCCCGGGCGGACCGGGATGGTACGACATCGCGGACCGTCTGGGCTACGGGCGCGAAGGCATGGACGGAGGCACACTCAACTGGACGAACTGGCTCGCCGGGGTGACCGCCGTCTACTCCACGCTGTTTGGAACCGGAAAGCTGATCTTTGGAGAGCCGGGGCAGGCCGCCGTCTTCCTGGGACTGGCCCTGGTGTCCTTCGTGTGGATCGCACGAAATCTGCGGCGGCTCCCGGCCGATCGGGGCGGCGAAGCGGGAGAGTCGTCCTCCGCATCGGCGCGGTCCTGACCCGGGTCCGTCCCCGCATGTGGCAACGTCGGAGAGCCGCTCAGACCTCGGGCCCTGACAGGGAGCTGAACGACGGTCCGAACACGGGGGCACCGGTGTCCAAGGCCTCCGGAATCAGCAGGGCATGCAGACGCTGCACCAGCTCCTCCGCCTGATCCTCGTCGACCACGACGGTCAGGTTCAGGTCGTTCGCAGCCTGGGTCACGAGGTGGACTCGATGCTCCTCGAAGGCCTCGAGGGCGGGGCCCATCCGGTGAAGCATCCCTCGAATGCGGCTTCCCACCAGGCTGACGGCCGCGCAGGGACGGATGACCCGTACGCCGCAGAAGGTCGAGAGCCGCTGCGTGAGTCGGGCGATCGTTTCCTCGTCGAGGAGGGTGGCTTTCCCATCCAACGAGACGGTCACGTTCGTCTCGGAGGTCGAAACCAGGTCGATCGAGAGTCCCACGTCACGGAACACTTCGAAGGTGCGGGCGAGAAAGCCGACCTCCTGCCACATCCCCAGCGTCTCCATCGAGACGAGGACCACGCGCCGCTTCCAGGAGATCGCCTTGACCTGAGCCCGGCCCTCGGGCTCGGTGCGCTCGATGACGGTATTCGGGGCCGACGGGTCCCGTGTGCTCTTCAGATGGATGGGGATACGGCGATCCCGTAGCGCCCGGATTGCGCGTGGATGGAGAACCTGACTCCCTGTGGTCGCGATCTCCTGCGCCTCCGAGTAGTCTAGGCGCCGGAGGAGCCGGGCCGAGGGGACGACACGTGGATCAGCGCTGAACATGCCCGGGACATCGGACCAGACCTCCAGGCGATCGGCGCCCCACTTGCCGGCGAGATACGCCGCCGAGGTGTCCGATCCGCCCCGGCCCAGCACGACCGTCTCCCCCCGCGCGTTGCGCGCCGTGAACCCCTGCGTCAGGCCGATTCCAGCCAGATCGTCCAGTCTCTCGCGCAGCGGGGAGTCCAGCTCGGCGTCGCACTCCGCGGAGAGCCATACGGCGGCGCCGCTCTGCCGGCCCGTGTCCTCGGCCTGCAACAACTCCGTCGCGGGCAGCCAGACGACGGCGATCTTCCTGGATGCGAGAAATGCCGCGCCGATTCGGGTCGAAAGCCGTTCCCCGAAGGCGAGGATCCGGGCCTGGATCCGGGGGGTCACTTCCTGGGTGAGGGCGATGCCTTCGGCGTGCTTTCGCAACTGGGAAATCTCGGGCTCCAGCAGGACCGCCCCCTCGAGGCCCAGATCCCGACAGAGGCGATAGTGGCGTTCCACCAGTCCTTCGAGAAGCGGCTCGTGGCGGTTCTGGGCGGCTTCCTCCGGGAGAAGATCCAGTCCGTCCGTGACGCCCACCAGCGCCGAGTGTACGACCAGGATGCGCTCGCCGTCCTCGATCTTTCGGCGGACGAGGCCCGCGATCGTCTCCCATCCTTGAACGGACGAGACGCTCGACCCCCCGAATTTCAGCACCACACGTCGGGCGAGCGGTCCGGGGTGTTGTCCTGAGTCGGTCATGGCGGGTAAGGTGGCGATTCGATGGGCCGCGCGGTAGTCGGTCCCAGGGAGTATGCCAGTCTACCGCGAATCTGCTAGTGTGGTGGCCTCGGAGCCCCGGGAGCGTGACACTCGCGCGCCGGCTTCCGGATCCGCCACCGGCATCGCACAACGATCCGGCGCCGCTCGTGCCGCGCCGTACTCGCTTTCAGGGGAGGAACCCGCATGGGCGCTTTCACCGCCCTCGACCTTGTCGTGCTGCTCGGATATCTCCTCGGCGTGACGGCCTGGGGAGCATGGCTCGGTCGAAATCAGAAGGGAGGCAGCGACTACTTCCTCGGGGGACGGGATCTTCCCTGGGCTGCCGTGCTCCTGTCCGTCGTCGCGACGGAGACCAGCACCCTGACCTTCCTCTCGATCCCGGGCGTGGCGTATCTCGGCAACCTCGGGTTCCTTCAGCTCACGATCGGCTACCTGGTGGGTCGGTTGCTCGTCGCGGTGGTGCTGCTCCCGGCCTACTACAAGGGCCAACTGAACACTGCCTACGCGCTTCTCGAGGAACGGTTCGGCACCGGCACCCGGAGGTTCACCTCGGGGGTGTTCATGGGAACACGCCTCCTGGCGGACTCCGTGCGACTCTTCCTGACCGCGGTCCCTCTCGCGTTGATCACGGGGTGGCCCTATCCGCTTTCGATCGTTGTGATCGGGGTCCTCACCCTCGTCTATACATACTTCGGCGGAATCCGTGCGGTGGTCTGGGTGGACGCGCTCCAGATGGTCCTCTACCTGGCGGGGGCCGCCCTGGCTCTCGCGGTGCTCCAGGCAGTCGTGCCGGGGGGGTGGACCGCCATCCTCGACCGAGCCGCCGACGCCGGGAAGCTCACCTGGATCGATCTTTCCGTCGACGCCTCGATTCCCTACACGCTGTGGGCGGGAGTGATCGGTGGGGCCTTCCTGACCATGGCCTCGCATGGAACGGATCAGCTCATCGTCCAGAGGCTGCTGACCTGCCGTGATCTGGAGTCCTCCCGGAAGGCCATCATCGGGAGTGGCGTGGTGGTCGTGGTCCAGTTCGCCGTGTTCCTCATGGTCGGGATCGGACTCTGGGCCTTCTACGACGCCCGTGAGTTCGCTGTTTCGGACACGATCTTCGCGACCTTCATCATTGAAGAGCTGCCTCCGGGGGTCACGGGCCTGCTCATCGCGGGCGTGTTCGCAGCGGCCATGTCGTCGCTCTCCTCGTCGATCAACTCGCTCGCCTCCGCTTCCGCGTACGACTTCTGGGCCCCACTGGCGGGGGTCGACGATGATGACCACCGAGTGCTGCGGGCGGGCCGGGTCTTCACCCTCATCTGGGCCGTGCTCCTGATCGGGGTGGCGATCGCCTACGTTCCGATGAGCGGCGGCGCCACGGCCGTGGAGGTCGCGCTGGCGATCACATCCGTTGTCTACGGAGGACTCCTCGGAGCCTTCGCTCTCGGGGTCCTGGATTCCCGCGCGACCCAGGTCGGGGTGATCTCGGGGATGACCGCGGGGATTTTGATCGTAGGCTCGGTCGCCGTGTTCGCGGCGAGTGCGGTAGGCTGGCCGTGGTTCGTACCGATCGGGTCCGTGATCACTCTGTGCGTAGGAAGCGTTGTCAGCCGGATCGGGGGGGAGCCGGCGTCATCGAAGGAGGGAGGATGACGCGAGCGTCCGGACTTCCATGCGTCGTCGGGATCGACGGCGGCGCGACCCGGACCCGGTACCGGCTTGCGGATGAGAAGGGCAGGATCGTGGGGCGGAGCGAAGGTGCCGCGACTCTCCTCGGGGCGGGCGACGACCTCGCTGCCGCGGATCGGATCATCGAGGAGGTGCGGTCCCTCGTCTCGAAAACCGGCACGGACGCGCCCCTCGGGGTTCTCGTCGCGGGGCTCGCGGGCGCTGCCGCCCGTCCCGACTCCGTGCAGATCGTCCGGGATCGACTCCTGGGCGGGGAGCTCGCCGGCGTGGTCCATATCGTGTCCGATATCGAGATCGCGTTCCACGACGCCTTCGGAACGGCCGAGGGGGTCCTCCTGATCGCGGGGACGGGGTCCGCCGCGCTGGGTCGAGCGAGGTCGGGAAGACCGGTCCGGGTCGGGGGGTGGGGTGCGCTCATCGGTGACGAGGGTAGCGGGTATTGGATCGGTCTGGAGGGTTTGCGTGCCGCCGTGCGGAGCGTGGAGGACCGGGGGGAACCGACCTCCCTCCACGAGCGGCTCTTCGGCGCTCTCGGGGTCTCCTCCGTCGAAGAGCTCTACCTCTGGAGTTGTGCGGCCGGGAAAGGGTCGATCGCTGCCCTCGCTCCCGAGGTGGTCGAGGAGGCGGATCGGAGGGACTCGGTCGCGGGGCGGATCGTCGGGGAAGCCGTACGTTCCCTTCGCCGCCACGCGGAGGTGCTCGGACGGAGAACCGGCCTCGTGGGTGCCGCCGCGCACCGAATCCCCCCGGTCGCTCTGGTCGGAGGCCTGATCCAGCCGGGGGGGATCCTCCGGGATCGGCTCGTCCAGGCGCTGGAGGAGGTGGGATTCGAAGTATCGGCGGAACCTGTCGAGCCCGTACGCGGAGCCGTCGATCAGGCTCTCGATCTGCTCGAGGTCTGACTCTCTCCGCTTCAGCGCCCATGCGGACCGGCCCCGATCCCTCCGGCGGCGAGCCCAGTCGTTGGTCGGGAGCTCAGTCCTCCACGATGATCGTTCCCACCATCCCGGCCTCGAGGTGCGGCCGACATATGTAATGGTACTCGCCCGGCTCGGTGAAGGTGTGGCTGAACGCCCCCCCAGCAACGATGAGCCCGGAGTCGAACGCTGCCGCACCGCTCGGAAGCGCGATCTGATCTGCGCCCTGCGCCACGTTCGCGGGATCGGCACTCACGGTATGGGCCAGATTCCCCGCGTTCCTCCAGGTCACGGTCTGTCCGGGCCGGATCCGGATCGTTTCGGGCACGAAATCCAGGGCGTCACTCATCTCGACCAGGGCGGCCCCATCGCTGGAGGCGGTTGGATCCTCCCCGCTTTGGGGTCCGGTGAAATAGCGCGCGAAGGTGATGGGGACGGTGAATTCGAAGCCCCAGGAGGTCCGTCCGCCGATCGCGGACCCCTGGAGCGTGGCGGTATTGGTGTTCGAGGCCCTCAGCGACACGGTGTGCGGGGTCGTCGGGACGCGGAACTGGAGCCCCGCGCCCCAGACGCCGCGCAGGTCGGGACCATCCGTCTGGATCCGCCCCGCGTCCCCGGCGAGCGCTAGCCCGTCACGCAGGTGGAGAACGAGACCCCCGCCCCAGAACCAGCCACCGTCTCCCGTGTCCGCGACATCGGAGAACGCACGCGCCGAACCGAGGAGGGCGATCGAGTCAACCGGAACCCCGTCCGGAACCGCGAAGGCCCTCCTGAGCGAAAGCTCGCCGTCCACGCTCCGGGCCGACCCGTTGTATGCGACGGAGAGCGCCGGGCCCAGGTTTTCGCGTGCGATCGGCGGAGCCCAGCGACCGAACGTCTCCCACTCGTTTACGCGGCCGTCGGCCAACTCAGATCGGCTGGCGTACCAGCCTCCCACGATGAGGTTGCCGGGAAGGGGAGCGGCGAGGAGGAAGCTGGGGGAGTTCAGGACCTTGTCCGCCGCGGACACGAGACGGAAGCGATGGTCGAAGTTGAAATGCAGGGCACCGGGCTCGCCAACCCACCCGTCCGTGAGGTTGATCGCTCGGGGCAGAGCGTCCTGTGCGAGGACGAGCTCGGGGGAGCCGAGCAGTGCACCGGCGACGAGCGCTGAGGCGAATAGCCGCATGAGACCTCCAGGAATAGACGATCGTTCCATCATCGAGGAGAATGACAGACGATCATCCTTGCTGCAAGCCGGAGCTATATCGGATCGTCGTCTGATACAGGCGCGGCGTCGCGACCCGAAGAATCCCCAATGGGGAGGGCCCGGGACTCCTTCGCCGTCGTGAGCACGATCGTCGTCTTGGTCGACGCTACGTTCGGGATCCGCTGCATGCGGTAGTCGAGGAGCTCGGCCAGTGCTTCCGTGTCCCGCACCCGGACCTTCACGAAGAAACAGTCTTCTCCCACGACCCGGTGAACCTCCTGCACTTCGGGAAGCTCACAAAGTGCCCGGGTGATCTCCGGTGCCTGGGCGCCGGGGCCCGTCTGGACCCGCACGAAGCTGACGAGGTTGATGTCGAGGGCCCGGGGATCGATGCGAGCCTCGTATCCCTGCACGACCCCCTCCTCCTCCAGCTTCCGGATGCGGTAGTGGACGGCCGAGGGAGCCAGATCGATGGTGCGGGCGATCTCCGCCGCGGCGATCCTGGCGTTGTCCTGAAGCAGGGAGAGGATCTTGCGGTCCACATCGTCGATCATCGGCCGGGCCCGGCCCGCCGGTTCATCGGAGCACCTCTTCCAGCGCCGTGGCCGCATCGGTCTTCTCGTCCCGGTACTTCACGATCACGGGGGCGTAGAGCTGGATCCCGTGATCGGCGGCGAACGGCCCGCGCGCCGGGCGCGTTCCGGGCACCACGATGGCGTGGGGCGGTACTGTGAGGGGGTGCTCCGGGGCACTCCGTCGCACCTCTCCTTCCACCAGGTCGAAGAGGGGCGTCGCCGCAGTCAACTGGACCCCCGGCGCGAGGACGGCACCCCGCCCGATCATCACGCCCTCGAAGACGCCGCAGTTCGCGCCGATCATTGCATCGTCCTCCACGATCACGGGGCGCATGCCCACGGGTTCGAGCACACCCCCGATCTGCACCCCAGCGCTCAGATGCACCCGCTTTCCGATCTGAGCGCAGGATCCGACGAGGGCGTGGGAATCGACCATCGAGCCCTCGCCCACCCACGCCCCGATGTTCACGTAGGCGGGTGGCATGATCACCACGTTGGGCCCGAGGTAGGCACCGGCCCGGACCGAGCTCCCTCCCGGCACGATCCGCACGTTCTCCTCTACGCCCCGGGTTTCCCGGAGAGGAAGGGTGTCCCGGTCGAAGTACCGGAACGGCGACCGACCCGCCCCGTCCGCGGGAAACTCCCGCGTGACGCCGGTGCGGAACGCGAGCAGGATGCCTCGTTTCACCCAGAGGACCGCCGCCCAGCCGTCGTCGGTCGGTTCGGCCGCCCGGATCTCGCCTCTCTCGAGGGCGCCCAGGAAGTCGGCGACCACTCCCCGCGCACGATCGCGATCGGGGATGGATCTCTCATCGGAGAGGGTCTCCACTGCGGCCTCGAGTCGATCCAGGTCCTGGGATGGGATCATGTTCGGTTCGGAAGCTGGCGGGATGTTGGGAGTCCGGTTCGGAGACTCTCGTCGGGAGAGCCAGGGTCCAACAGTAGGCATATCGACGGGCACGAGGGAAGGGTGGGGCGTCGCGCGAGCGGTCCGGTCCGGAAGGCGGATGCGGTGAACAGCGCGTCCAGTCGCCGGCTCACCGAGATCGGGCATCCGTTCGGCCCAGGAGGTCGTCGATCAGATCCTCCATGGTGAAGATTCCGGCCCGCCCAGGCATCCACTCGGCCGCGAGAACGGCCCCCCGGGCGAATCCGTTCCGGTTCCTGGCCTCGTGTCGGAGCTCGATCCGGTCGTCCGGGCCCTCGAACCCGACGCTGTGGATACCCGGCACCTCGCCCACCCGGGCCACCGAGACCTGGAGCCGTGTCGGATCCGGGGCCTCCCCTTCGGTCAGATCGGTCGTCCAGCCGTTCTTGCGGGAGACCTCGGTGACCAGGAGCTCGGCGAGCCGGCGGGCCGTCCCGCCGGGGTGGTCCACCTTGTGCCGATGATGGGTTTCGGAAAGGTGGATGTCGTAGTCCTCGATCCCGTTCACCATGCGGGCCGCTGCGGTCACCATACGAGTGAACAAGAGCATCCCGACGGAGAAATTGGGCGCGTGGAGGAGCCCTGTCCCCGCGGTCCGGACGACCTCTTCGACCCGGGCGCGATCGGAGTCCCACCCGGTGGTCCCGACCACGACGTTCACTCCGACCTCGGCGAGGCGAGTGGTGTTCGGAAGCACGGCCTCCGCGGTGGAGAAGTCTATGGCCAGATCGACGTCGGCCGTCGCTTCCGACGTGATCCCTCGTCCGCCGGCATTGTCGGCCTCATCGAGGACGAGGGCGACCTCGTGCCCCCGCTCCCGGGCCACGACATCGACCGTGCGGCCCATTCTTCCGTATCCGATCAGTGCGAGCTTCACTGGGGGGTCCCTCCTCACCCGACTCCGCGCGGGCTGATGATAAACGGTTGGTTGCAGCGGACTGTCAAAGTGCGGTGGTCCGTCGGTCAAAGTGACAGGAACCGATGGGGGTCAAGTCGTTGCCATGGTAGAATTTGGCAGAAATGTCACGCTCGAGTATTGGCACCCCTTTTGCAGCGTGGAGTAGGCGCAAAGCGGTCCGGTCCGGATTGGCCCTGCGGAGCGTCCGCCGGGCACCCGAGGCTCGGACAATGTGTCACGTGAACCCCTTTGAAGGAAGAAGGAGGACAGACCATGGCCATCACCCAGTATCGCGATCGGAACTGGCTTTCGCCCTGGCGGGAGCTCGATCAGATGACCAATCGTCTCTCCCGCCTCATCGGCGACCAGGAGGTTGAGAATGGAGAGGGATTCAGTTGGCTTCCACCGGTAAACGTCGAGGAGGCTGCGGACCTTCTCCTGCTCACCGCGGAACTCCCGGGAATGCGCCGCGAGGACGTGGAGATCGAGCTCGAGAACAACGTCCTTACCATCCGCGGTCGGAAGGAAGAGAGCTGGAAGGAAGGCGAGGAGCGTCGCTATCACGTGTGGGAGCGTCGCTACGGAAGCTTCCAGCGGTCCTTCACCCTTCCCCGGACGGTCTCTGCCGACGAGATCAGCGCCACATTCGAAGACGGCGTGCTCAGGGTCGAGATGCCAAAGGTCGCTGAAGCGAAGGGTCGGAAGATCGAGATTCGAACCGAGACCTGAGCAATCGCAGGAACGCAGGAAAGAGCTCGCAGGAACCGGGTGGAAGGTCGGAGGGTCGCCCGCGCGGCTCCGCTTCTCCCGAGCCCACGAGGAGAGCCCCGGTTCGAGACTTCGAGACCGGGGCTCCTTCCTCGCCTGCGTGGTCCCCCGCCTTGCCACGTCGATGGGGGGCTTTCCCTGTCGCAGCGGGTGTCTGTCACGGCGGTCTCCGGGAGGGGCCGCCGGGCCGATTCGCGTCAGGGGCCGGCATCCCCGAAGTCATCCCCGGACTCGGCGGCGGCGAGGAGCGCGTCCAGGACCTGCATTAGCTCCTCCGAGTTTCCCGCAAGCACCGATCCCGGACGCCGAACCTCGAGGGCGCCGCCTCCGATCCGGGTCGCCATCCCGCCGGCCTCTTCGAGGATGATCAGGCCCGCCGCCACGTCCCACGGCTCGAGGTGGCACTCCCAGAAGGCGTCGAGCGAGCCCTGTGCCAGAAAGCACAGATCCAGCGCTGCCGAGCCACCCCTCCGAATTCCCGAGGTGGCGGGAAGCACGTGCTGCATCTGTCGGAGGAACCGTGGGAGCTCGGCCATGCGTTTGAATGGAAATCCGGTTCCCACCAGGGCTTCCCGCGCCGTCCTCACCTGGGAGGACCGTATCCTCACCCCGTTCCGGAAGGCACCCTCCCCCTTCGCCGCCCACCAACACTCGTCGGAAGCCACCGCCGCGACCGCGCCCGCGACCGGACGTCCCGCGACGGTCACGCCCACCGAGGCCGCGTAGAGAGGGTGTCCGTGAAGGAAATTCGTCGTCCCGTCCAGGGGATCGACGATCCACAAAGGAGGGGTGGCCGGTCCCTCCGGAGGCGCGCTCTCCAGATCGGTGAGCGTGACCACGGCGGGCGATGCGTCTGCGGGTGCTTCCTCCTCAGACAGGATGCGATGATCGGGGAAGTTCGTCAGGATGACCTCCGAGGCGGCCGCCTGGGCCCGGAGATCGACGTGCGATACGAAGTCGGAAGGCCCCTTCTCCGTGGCGTCGGCCAGAGCCACCCGTCCGGCGAACGAGCGGTGGATCTCGCCCGCGGCCCGTGCGGCTTCCACGGCCGTCTCGAGGAGTGACCGGACGAATTCCATCTGGAGTTCCGATTCTCGTGGTGCGAGGGGCGCAATCCCGAGCGAGCAGGCCCCTCGGACGTGCTGGTTGCGGGCCTCGCTCCGGGGTCGCTCTCTGCGTTGTGCGGCGCTAAGTTAGCGGCGCCCGGCCTCGGCGACCACGGCGAGATTCCTCCAGGAACACGGAACACGATGGCGGAGAACCGACAGCGCGAGCGAGTCTTCAGCGGAATGCAGCCCAGCGGAGAGGCGCACCTTGGCAACTACCTCGGAGCGCTGAAACAGTGGGTCGCCCTGCAGGACACCCACGAGTGTTTCTTCTGCATCGTCGACGAACACGCCATCACCGGGGAGTTCGAGGCCGGCGACCTGCCCCGGAGGGTGTTCGACCTCGCGGTCAGCTTTCTCTCCGTGGGCCTCGATCCCGAGCGGAGCACCATCTTCGTTCAGTCGGACGTGCCCGAGCACGTCCGGCTCGCCTGGCTGCTGAATGCGGTGGCCCCCGTGGGCGAGCTCGAGCGGATGACGCAGTACAAGGACAAGTCTTCCCGTCTGGAGTCCATCCCCGCCGGACTGCTGAACTACCCGATCCTTCAGGCCGCCGACATCTTGCTGTACCGCGCCGAGCTTGTGCCGGTCGGCGAGGATCAGCTCCAGCACCTCGAGCTGTCGCGGGAAATAGCCCGGCGCTGGAATGCGCGGTTCGGAACCCTGTTCCCGGAGCCCAGGCCCCTTCTCGGTACCGCGGGTCGGATCGTGGGGCTGGACGGAGAGGCGAAGATGAGCAAATCGCTCGGGAACACCGTGGGCATCCTCGCAGAACCCGACCAGGTCTGGGAACGGGTGCGTACGGCCGTCACGGACCCCCAGCGTGTACGCCGGACGGATCCGGGCCGACCCGAGGTCTGCAATGTCTTCAGCCTCCACGGGCAGTTCACGGATCCCGAGCTCATCCCCGACATCGCGGCCCAGTGCCGAGGGGGGACCCGCGGCTGCGTGGAATGCAAGAGGATCCTCGCCGATCACATTGCCGATCACTTCGCGCCGATGCGGGAGAAGGCCAGAGAGCTGAAGGCTCGGCCCGGACGGGTACTCGAGGCCCTGGATGTGGGTGCGGCGCGGGCCCGGGCCGAGGCGCGAAGGACCATGGACGAGGTCAGGGACCGCATGGGGATGGCATGGCGGGACCTCCCGTTCTTGAGCGGACAGGATCGGAGCGCCGCCGAGGAAGCGGTGTCGTAACTTTTTTCCGGAATTCGGCTGTGAAGGGACGCGACGCCGGAATCTCCCGCCGCCCCGACCCCCGGGGAGGCACCACCGCAGGATCCCGGCCGCTTCGGGAGTCCTCGGTGGGATGCCCGTCCGGGCCGGTTTCCCGGAGCGCAGTCGCGATGCATGGGCCGGCCGGTATGCTTCCTGCAAGGTCTAGAAGGCTGTCGAAGAAGGGGAGCACACCGAGTTGGGAGTGCCACGGGCCCGGATCCAAGGCGGGTCGTCGACGGCATGGCCTTGCGCCATGGTGAGACGGGCCAACGCCGGAGACGGGCCCGTGCCGCCCCAACCCGCAGGGCACCCGGGTGTGCTCCCCTTCTTCAACAGCCTCTAGGAGGGTGACACCGCGACCCGGTCGCCGGGAGGCGGGTGCCCCCATGAACCGTGAGAGATGACGTGACCGAGATCTTCAAGGCCGCGATCGAGCGTGGCGCGAGTGACATCCACATCAAGACCGGGGACGTGATCCGTGCGCGGATCCACGGGCGTCTGATGCCGCTCACGCAGCAGAAGATGTCCTCGGACCAGGTGCGGACTCTGGCGCAGAAGCTGATGCCGTACGAGCGGGATCGCGAGCGGATCGACGAGATTACGGACTACGACTGCTCGTGGGGTCTTTCAGGACTGGGCCGGTTCCGGGTGAACATCCTGCGTCAGCGCGGTTCGTTCATGATCGTCATGCGAGTCATTCCGTTCGAGGCCCCGACCATCGAACAGCTCCGGATGCCGAAGGTTCTCGAAAGGATCGCGGAGAACGAGCGCGGTCTCATCCTGGTGACCGGCATCACGGGCTCCGGGAAGAGCTCCACCATGGCCGCCATGGTCGAGCACATCAACCAGCAGATGCAGAAGCACATCGTCACGTTGGAGAACCCGATCGAGTTCCTCCACCGGGATCAGAAGTCATCGATCACCCAGCGGGACATCGGCACCGATACGGACAGCTTCGCCACGGGGTTGCGTGCGGCTCTCCGGCAGGACCCGGACGTGATCCTCATCGGAGAGATGCGGGATACCGAAGCGATCGACATCGCGCTCAAGGCCGCGGAGACGGGCCATCTCGTGATATCTACCGTACACACCCAGAATGCAGTGCAGACGCTATCCCGGCTGATTGCTGTCTTCGACAAGTCCGAGCAGGAGATGGTGCGTATCCGGCTTTCGGAGAGTCTCCAGGCCGTGGTCTCGCAGCGGCTGCTGCCCCGGGCGGATGGGCCCGGCCGGATCGTGGCCTGCGAAGTGATGGTGGTCACGGGAACGATCCGGGACTGCATCCGCGATCCGGATCGGACCCAGGAGATCGCCGACCTGATCGAGGAAGGACGTGAGCACTACGGGTCCCAGAGCTTCGATCAGCATCTGCTCGATCTGGTTCGCGACAAGCAGGTCACCTTCAAGACCGCGAAGGCGGCGGCGACGAACCCCTCCGACTTCGACCTCAAGGTCAACTTCCTGAACGAGGGAGTGGACGCGCCCGCCGAGGGCCTGAGCTCGACCGGTGACGACATGTCCCATCTCTTCGGGTCGTGACGCCCGACCCCGCGACCCCGCCGCCTGTGGATCTGGGTGGCGTCTTCATCCCGGTCACCACTCCCTTCGACGCACGGACGGGGGACTTCGACGCGGAAGCTCTGGGGCACAATCTGGAGCGTTGGCTTCGGACTCCGGTGCGGGGGATCCTGATCGGGGGCACGACCGGCGAGGCCGTGCTGCTGGAGCCCGGCGAGCGGCGTCGGGCCGTGGCCATGGCCCGCGAGCACGTTCCTTCGAACCGCCTCCTGCTGTGTGGCACAGGAGCCGAGTCCACCCGCGCGACCGTCCAGCGAACCGATGAGGCGGCCGCTGACGGAGCCGACGCGGTTCTCGTCCAGCCTCCGGGCTTCTACCGGGCGCTCATGGATGGGCGCGCGCTGGCCGATCACTTCCGTGCCGTAGCCGATGCCGCCCGGATCCCGGTGCTCCTCTATCGGGTTCCGTCGAGCTGCAGCAGCGTCGAGCTCGCGGCGGAACTCGTGGCCGAGCTCTCGTCCCATCCGAACATCGTGGGGATCAAGGATTCGAGCGGGAATCTGGATGCGCTGGGGAGCTACGTTACCCAGGCGGACCGAGACTTCCAGGTGCTCGTGGGCAGCGGCTCGAAGCTCTATGCGGCGCTCGAGATCGGGGCCGTGGGCGGGATCCTGGGTGTGGCGAACCTGGCTCCGTCCGAGGCCGCCGCGATCGGGGAGGCGTTCGAGCAGGGAAAGGTGGTGGAGGCGGGCAGGATCCAGGAACGGATCGCTCACGTGAATGCTTCGATCGTCGCGAAGCGCGGAGTGCCCGGCGTGAAGGCCGCCCTCGATCTTCTGGGCTATCGCGGGGGATCTCCACGAGCTCCGCTTCGGGCCTGCGACCGGAAGACCCGTGAAGAGATCCGCACGGTCTTGACCGACGGGGGCTTGCTTGACAGTCCAGAGGGGCCCGAATAGCTTTTCCCGAAGGATAGAGTTGTCAGTAGCCCATCCCCCCGGGACGGGCTTTTTTCATGTCTACCGGTACGCACCGACGGGTTCGTCGGGGCGCCGGGGGAGAGAGTGGAAGGTGGGCCAGCGAGCCGGAGACGGCCGGTGCGTCGTCGTGGTAGGATGCCAATGGGGTGACGAGGGAAAGGGGAAGATCGTGGACGTGCTGGCGCGAGACGTCGACGTCGTCGCCCGCTATCAGGGTGGTGCCAATGCGGGCCACACGGTACACGTCGGCGACCGCGAGTTCATCCTCCACCAGATCCCGTCGGGCATCCTGCACGAAGGGAAGCGTTGTCTCCTCGGAAACGGAGTCGTGCTCGACCTCGTCCAGTTCTTTGCCGAGTACGACGAGCTGGCGAAGCGCGGCATCGAACTCGAGGGCCGGATCGGCGTGAGCCTGCGAGCCCACCTGCTCCTACCGTATCATCGCCTCCTCGACCGGGCCTCGGAGGCCTCTGCCGACGACAAGATCGGGACCACCGGTCGCGGGATCGGACCGGCCTACGAAGAGAAGGTCGGACGTCGCGGGATCCGGGTGGCGGACGCCGCGAACGCAGAGCGGTTCGCCGAACTGGTCGCTCGGGGTGCGGCACGGGCGCAGGTCGCCCTCGAGGCGCTCGGTCGGACGCCCGACGGCAGCCTGGAGGCCGATATCGAACGCTGTCTCGCGCTCCGTGAGCGGATTCTGGACCTTGCGACAGAGACCGGAGTTGAAGTCGACGAAGCCCTGCGCGGCGGCGGGCGTGTACTTCTGGAGGGAGCCCAGGGTACGGCGCTGGATCTGGATCATGGCACCTACCCCTACGTCACGTCTTCGAACACGACTGCCGCGGGCGCTGCAATCGGCATCGGCGTGGGTCCGACCCGGATCGACGCGGTCTTGGGCGTGGTGAAGGCGTATACGACCCGGGTCGGAAACGGGCCCCTCCCCACCGAGTTCGATCCGAAGATGGACGCTCACATGCGGGAGCTCGGCGGCGAATTCGGTGCGACCACCGGACGACCGCGCCGGTGCGGCTGGTTCGACGCGGTCCTCGCGCGGCATGCCGCCCGGGTCAACGGACTCACGGGCCTGGCGGTCACCAAGCTGGACGTCCTCGATACCCTTCCCGAGATCGCGGTCGCGACCCGGTACCGCACTCCGGACGGGGACACCGAGCAGTTTCCCGCCGACACCTACGGTCTGGATCGGGTCGAGCCGGTCCTCGAGACGCTGCCGGGTTGGCGGACCTCCACCTCCGAAGCTCGCTCGGTGGAGGAGCTGCCGGCCAATGCGCGACGCTACCTGGAACGGATCGAAGAGGTCGCTCTTGCCCCGGTCGAGATGATCTCGGTCGGGACGCGCAGGAATCAGATCATTCACGTGAGCTGACCCTGGCGCCCTTCATGGAGGTCCCGCTCGGAGCTCTGTTCCAGTCTGCCGCGCGCGGACCCTCGAGCTACGCAGGCAGACGGCGTTCGTTCGCGCGCACCTTCACATCGCTTCGCACGCACATTACCTTGCAAAGCTCTACCCGTGCGATACGGGCGAGCACCGTTCGCGCGCAACGGGTCTCACAGCCAACCCGGCAGGAAACGCGGATCGTCCATGTTCGATGAGCTGAGCGAGAAGCTGGATTCCGTCCTCGGACGTCTCCGGCAACGCGGGGTGCTCAACGAGTCGATGATCCGGGACGGGCTCAGAGAGGTCCGGCGGGTCCTGCTCGAAGCGGATGTGAACTACAAGGTGACCCGGGAGTTCCTGGACCGGGTCCAGGAGCGTGCACTCGGCGAGTCGGTCCTGAACTCCGTCTCACCGGGCCAACAGATCGTCAAGATCGTGCATGACGAGCTGTCGGGACTGCTGGGCGATGAGGCTCCGGGCGTCGCGTGGGCTTCGAAGCCGCCCACCGTCGTCGTGTTGGTGGGGCTTCAGGGATCGGGAAAGACGACGACGGCCGGAAAGCTGGCGCGCCGATTCCAGCGCGAGGGTCGCGAGCCGATGCTCGCCGCCTGCGATCTCTACCGGCCGGCTGCGGTCGACCAGTTGGAGACCCTGGCGAAGCAGCTCGGGGTGGACATCCACTCGGGCCGGGCCGGCGGAGATCCGGTCGCGGTGGCTCGCAAGGCGTTCGAAGAGGCGAAGGCGAAGGGAAAGGCGGTTCTGATCGTCGATACGGCGGGTCGACTGCAGATCGACGAGCCGATGATGGACGAGCTCCGACGGCTCAAGTCGGCGCTCGCGCCTCATGAGATCCTATTCGTGGCCGATGCCATGACTGGACAGGAGGCGGTCCGGATCGCCGAAGGGTTCGACGAGGCCCTCGACCTCACCGGGGTCGTGCTGACGAAGATGGATGGCGACGCCCGGGGCGGTGCCGCGCTGTCGATCCGCGGGGTGGTGGGCAAGCCCATCAAGTTCGTGGGTGTCGGCGAGGGAGTGAACGACCTGGATCGGGCCGATCCCCAGAGATTGGCCGGCCGAATCCTTCAGCAGGGCGACGTCGTTGGGCTGGTGGAGCGGGCTCAGATGGCGGTCGATGAGGAGGAGACGGAAGCGCTCCAGCAGAAGATGATGGGCAAGGGGAAGTTTACCTTGGAGGACTTCCTCACCGCTCTGAAGCAGGTGCAGAAGATGGGACCGCTGGAACAGCTCGTGAAGCTGATTCCGGGGATGAAGAAGAAGCTTCCGACGGGAAACATGGATCCGAAGCGGATCAAACACGTCGAAGCGATCATCCTCTCGATGACGCCGGAGGAACGGCGTCGTCCGGAGCTCCTGAATGGCTCGCGCCGAGCGCGAATCGCGAAGGGCAGCGGGCGGCCGGTGTCGGAAGTGAACCGGCTGATGAAGCAGTTCAGGGACATGAAGAAGATGATGAAGCAATTGAAGGGCATGCAGGGGATGCGAGGCCTCGGAAGCATGATGCCTCGCTGACGTCCGCCGGACCCGCCTCGTGCGGGTCGGAACACCGCGTAGCCTCGGAAGGCAGAAAGAGAAGACACACATGGCCGTTCGTATCCGTCTCCGGCGTATGGGCCGGAAGAAGAAGCCGCACTACAGAGTCGTCGTCACCGACCGGACCAAGCCCAGGGACGGGCGGTTCGTGGAGAGTCTCGGGCACTATCAGCCCCTCCTCTCTCCGGCGCGCCTCGTCATCGATCTCGAGCGGGTCGACTACTGGATCGCGCAGGGGGCCGTCCCCTCCGATACGGTGAACTCGCTTCTGAACCGGGCCCGCCGCGGAGGTGACGACGATCTCGCGATCGGCGAAGTCGACCGCGAGGCGGAGAAGGAACGGAAGGCCACGGCCCTGGCGGCGAAGCGGAAGGTCGAGGCCGAGATGGCCGCGGAGGAGTCTTCGGAGGCCGATGCGGAAGCCGGAGTCGACGCGGAGGCCGAGGCGGCGAAGGCGAGAGAAGCCACCGCCGAGGAGCTGGAGGAAGGGGCTCCGGACTCGGAGACGGCCGAGGTTGTGGCTCGAGCCGAGGAAGAGATCGTCGAGCCCGAGGAAGCGGCGAGGGAGGGTACGGAAGCCGCTTCCGAGTCGGGGGCTGCGGAAGAGTCGGCCGGGGAGGTCGATGAGCCGGAGGCCTCCGCACCAGACGAGGAAGCCGAGGAGGAGGTCGGCTCGGAAGAGGACGACGAGGAAGGAGAAGAGGACGAAGGGGAAGGAGAAGAGGACGAGGACGAGGCAGAAGGGGACGAAGGCGGAGCGGAGACCGAAGACGAAGAAGTAGGGGACGAGGACGAAGCGGGGACCGAAGACGAGGGAGAGGACGAGGACGAAACGGAGACCGAGGACGACGAAGACGAGGGAGAGGACGAGGACGAGGATCCGGAGGCCGACGAAGAGGAGAAGAAGGAATAGATTGCCGGCCCTGTGTCGCACGTTTTCCTCGAACCCGGCTCGGGGGCGCCATTCGACATGACGACCGGCGAACCTGACCCCGAATTCATCGTCGTAGGGCACCTCAGCAAGCCTCACGGGACCAAGGGCGAGATCTTCGTCTGGCCTCTGACCGACCGACCCGACAGCACCTTCGCTCCGGGTACGGAGCTGCGGATCTCGGATTCTGACGGGCAGCGGCCGGATTCGGCCCTTCCCGGTGTCGAGGTCGAAGCCGTACGGCCCTACCGGAAGGGGTTTCTGGTCCAGCTCGCGGGCATTGCAGACCGGTCTGCCGCTGATCTTCTCCGCGGCCGATATCTTTTGAGACGGTTCAGCGACACCGACCCCCTCGATCCCGGCGAACTCTTCTACCACCAGCTCCTGGGCATGCAGGTCCTGATGCCCGACGGCACCGAAGTCGGAAGGGTACAGGAGGTGTATCACCTGAGGCCCGCGGATCTGCTCGAGATCCGGGGGCCCGAGCGCGACCACCTCGTCCCCTTCACCCGTGAGACCGTCGTGGGCTGGGACCTCGAGACGGGGAGCCTCACGATCGATCCGCCGGCCGGCCTCCTCGATCTCTGAGGGAACCATGCGGATCAACATCGTCTCCATATTCCCCGGCTTCTTCGAGGCTCCCCTCGCTTTGAGCGTGCCGGCTCGCGCCCGCGAGGCGGGGCTGGTGGAGTACCGACTCCTCGACCTGCGGGAATTCACCCACGATCGCCACCGCACGGTCGACGACCTCCCATATGGGGGCGGGGCGGGCATGGTGCTGAAGCCCGAGCCATTCTTCGAGGCCGTGGAGTCGATCCAGCCGGAGGGCCCGGTCGTCCTGCTTTCCCCGCGAGGCCGGGTCTTCCGGCACGCGGACGCCGTCCGGTACTCCGTGGCCCCGGAGTTGACGCTCCTGTGCGGCCACTACAAGGACGTGGACCAGCGCGTCGCCGAGCATCTCGCCACGGAGGAGGTCTCGCTGGGCGATTTCGTGCTTTCGGGCGGGGAGGTCGCGGCCCTCGCGGTGACCGATGCCGTCGTACGGCTCCTTCCAGGCGCTCTGGGGGACCACCAGTCCGCCGCCTCGGACTCGTTCTACGAGACCCCGCTT
>JBBDIV010000050.1:0-23683 GCA_040880225.1 Gemmatimonadota bacterium | reverse complement strand
CCGAGTGGGGCCTGCTCGGGCCGAATCAGGTCCTCTTCACCTTCCTCCACCTGGCAGCTTCGGAGCCTCTCACGGACGCTCTTCTCGACTCGGGCGCAGTCTGCCTGGCGTACGAGACGGTTCAGCTTGAATCGGGCGACCTTCCGCTCCTGACTCCGATGTCCGAAGTGGCGGGCCGCCTATCGATCGTGCAGGGGGCCAAGTATCTCGAGGGCTACTTCGGCGGACGAGGCCTCCTGCTGGGCGGGGTTCCCGGGGTACTCTCTGCGAACGTTCTGGTCCTGGGTGGCGGTACGGTCGGTGCTCACGCGGCCCGGATGGCAGCGGGCCTGGGGGCCCGGGTGACGGTTCTCGACGTATCCCTCCCGCGACTGAGGTACCTTTCGGAAACCCTGCCCCCGAACGTCGCGCTTCTGCACTCGAACGCGCTGCACCTCCGGGATCAGCTCGTCGGTGCAGATGTGCTCATCGGGAGCGTGCTGGTCCCGGGCCGGAAGGCTCCCTCTCTGGTGCGGCGCGAAGACCTCTCTCGAATGTCCAGCGGAGCCGTCATCGTGGACGTGGCCGTGGATCAGGGCGGCTGTGTCGAGACGACGCGTGCCACGACGCACGACGATCCGATCTACACCGTGGATGGAGTGATTCATTACGCGGTGACGAACATGCCCGGAGCGGTCCCCCGCACGAGCACGATCGCACTCACCAACGCGACCTTGCCGTATGTCCGGAGATTGGCGGATCAGGGGTGGAGAGAGGCCTGTCGTCACAGCGCACCACTCTGCTCGGGCCTGAATGTCGCTGCAGGCGAGATCGTCCACGCGGGCGTCGCCGAAGCCTTTGGACGGGAACCCACGCCGGTGGGGCATCTCGTCTCGGAGGAATCGTCGTGACCCACCCTGACGAGTCTCCACTGGAGGTGCGGTTCAAACGCCTTCCCGGGAATCCCGACCTCGCACTCCCCGAGCGAGCGACCACGGGCGCGGCCGGCCACGACATCCGCTCCGCGGAAACGGAGGTGATCCTGGAGCCGGGAGTGCCTCGGGCGGTGCGGACCGGGCTGGCCGTAGAGATTTCATCGGGAATCGAATGCCAGGTCCGGCCGCGGTCGGGACTTGCCCTCCGGCGCGCGGTGATCGTAGCGAACGCTCCCGGAACGATCGACTCGGATTATCGCGGGGAGGTGAAGGTGATCCTCCTGAACCTCGGGAGGGAGCCGGTGCGAATCGCACGAGGAGAACGCATCGCACAGCTGGTCTTCGCGCGCTACGAGGCCCCCCGCGTGACCGAAGTGACGGAGATCTCCGATACGGAGCGCGGGGTGGGGGGATTCGGGTCGACCGGGCGCGACTGAGCTCGAGCGCGCCGGAAGTCCGGGAGCGAAGGACGAAGGGGAGGAACACTTTTCCGGACCGGATTCCGTTTCGGCGGCCGGATGTCGGGGCCATGCGCCGCTCCCGCTCCCCGAACGGCCGTCGTGCCTCAGGGCATCGCAACTGCATGCTTGCGTGGGTCATTGCCTTGCATGCCGTCCGAGGCCCACATCGCACGGGGCCCCTACCTTTCCTCGAAAGCCTTCTAGTACGAGTCTTGCACTTGATTGGGCCCGTCTATACAATCGGGAACACTTCGGCGCAGCGGTCCGCCCGAGTGGCCGTTCAACGTCGGGATGCCCCCACTTCCAGATCGCCTTCGCTCGGTCCAAATCTTGGCTTCGTTTTCCAAGTGGTTCAATTCAGGCTCACTCCTTCCCGTGAATGACATCGCCGTCGATCTCGGCACGGCGAACACCCTCGTGTACGTGAAGGGGGAGGGGATCGTACTCAACGAGCCCTCGGTCGTCGCGGTCGAGCGGGGAACGAAGCGAGTCCTCGGGATCGGGCTCGAGGCCAAGAGGATGCTGGGCCGCACGCCCGAGAACATCGAGGCCGTCCGGCCGCTGAAGGATGGTGTCATCGCCGACGTGGACGTGACCGAGATGATGCTGCGTCACTTCCTCAAGCAGGTGACTTCCAAGCGGATCTTCCGGATCAAGCCCCGCGTGGTGGTCGGGGTGCCGTCGGGAATCACCGAGTTGGAGCGTCGGGCGGTTCGGTCCTCCGCGATCGCGGCGGGAGCCAAGGCCGTCTATATGGTTGCGGAACCCACGGCCGCCGCGATCGGGGTCGGGCTGCCGATCGAGACTCCGACCGGCAACATGGTGATCGACATCGGAGGGGGAACGACCGAGATCGCGGTGATCGCACTCTCGGGCATCGTTTCCAACACCTCGATCCGGGTCGGAGGCGACGAGCTGGACGCCGCGATCGTCACCTTCCTCCGAAAGAACTACAACCTCCTCATCGGCGAGCCCACCGCCGAGGCCGTGAAGATCCAGATCGGATCGGCCTTCGACGGCGGCGAGGAGCGCACGATGGATGTGAAGGGGCGCGACCTGGTGAGCGGTATTCCAAAGACCGTCACGGTCCATTCGGACGAGATCCGGGAATGCACCCAGGAGCCCATCCAGGCGATCGTCGAATCCGTTCGGAGGGCCCTCGAGATCACGCCCCCGGAGCTCTCGTCCGACATCGTGGACCGCGGGATCGTCATGACCGGTGGCGGAGCGATGATCCGTGGCCTCGACCGCCTCCTCGCCGCCGAGACGCATCTCCCCATCCACGTTGACGAAGAACCTCTGACCTGCGTGGTGCGGGGCGCGGGCCGGATCCTGGACGACCTCAACAAGTATCGGAACGTCCTCGCCACCTAGAAGGTTGTTGAAGAAGAGGAGTGCACCGTGCCGCCCCAACCCGCAGGGCACCAGTGGGTTGGGGCCGAATACGGCATCGGATTCCGATCGCCGATGCGCTGCATCGCCTCATGGGCCCCTCCTTGTCTTCGACTCGCAAGACCCTGGTGCACGGTGCACTCCTCTTCTTCAGCAGCCTTCTGGAAGGCGAACGATTCCGTCCGTTCCACCGCCCCCGGGGTAGAACTCGGGGTAGGATCGGCACGGTTCGTATCACTTCGCGGACAGGCTCCAAAGGATCGACCCGGCGCATGCCTCATTTCGAGCCGGACATCAACGACTCGGGCGGACGACGCGATCTTGTCCTGGCCCTGGTCTTCGTGGCGCTGTCCGTGCTCCTGATGATACTTCCGTCCGTCACCCAGCAGCAGCTCTCACTCGCGATGCGGAGTACGGTTCTGGCGCCATTCCTGCGGCTTCAGGAGACCGTGCAACAGGCCCGGATCCGATCGGGCTCCGTTCTGGTTCTCCAGGCTCAACTCGACTCGGCCCTCGCGGTCCTCCACTCCCAGAGCACTCTTGAGGAGGAGAACGAACGCCTCCGAACGCTTCTCGAGCTCCGGGCCAGGGGGAGCGCGACCTTCGTGTCCGCGACTGCGATCCGGCCGGGAACCCAGGGTTCCGAGAGCATGTTTCTGCTCGACGTGGGGGAAGCGGACGGCGTGGAGGTGAACGCGCCTGTCGTCGTGGCCGACGGACTGGTAGGGGTGGTGCGGGAAGTCGGTCCAAGGTCCGCGCTGGCCATGGACTGGACGCATCCGGACTTCCGCGTCAGCGCGATGACGGTGGGCGGCGCGGTGTTCGGGATCGTAGAGCCGCGTCGGGGGATCTTCCGCGAGGAAGATCGACTGATGCTCAATGGGGTGCCCTACCACACCTCGGTGCAGCCCGGGGTGCCAATCGTCACGAGCGGTCAGGGGAGCGTATATCCCCGAGGGATCCTGGTGGGAACGATCGATTCGCTCGCCGAGACGGAAGCCGGCTGGAGGCGGAGCTACTGGCTGGAGCCTGCCGTCCGCCCCGGTAGCGCCACCCACGTTCTGGTCATCACCGGGGGCGTCACCCCACCCGCGGACTCACTGCAAACCCTGTGGTTGCCTCGAGAGAGGCTCCCGGACGATACGACCGTCGCGGTCGAAGACGAGGGCCCACCGCCGGTCGAGGATGAGGAGGATTCCCCGGCTCCCGGAATCGATCTCGTTCCGCCACCCCCCGAGGACGATGCCGGCGCTTCGAACGTGGGCCCGGGCCCGGAGGATCTCGAGATCGAGGCCGATCCGGGCGACGGGGTGATCGACGCATTGCCCGAAATTGCTCCGGGGGACACGGTGATCGACCTGTCGCCCGAATCCCTGGATCCGGAGCCGTGACCCGTTCCCTGGGCTTCTGGGGAGTTGCGTTCTTGCTTCCGATCCTTCATTTCCTACTGCACGTGGGACTGGGTCTGGGCGCCTGGGCGCCGGACCTCCTGACCGTCGCCGTACTCGTGATCGCCCGCGAGGTGCGCTCGGGCGTGGCCGCGGGCACGGGGTTCGGACTGGGGCTCCTGGCCGACGCCTTCTCCGTTCTCTCCTTTGGGGCGAACGCCTTGGCCCTCACCGTGGTAGGCATCCTCGGGGCCCGGTCGAGAGACCTGTTCGTGGGCGAATCGGTGCTCTTCCTCACCTTTTATCTCGTCCTCGGGGTATGGCTCCGGTGGGTGATCCGATGGTTGGCGTCCGGGGGTCGCCTCGGGGAAGGAGCGGCACGCGTTCTTCTGATGGAGGCGCCGGTGGCCGCCTTCTACTCCGCGGCAGTGGGCACGGTGATCCTGCTGATGACGGGGGCGTGGAGACGCGAGCCGGTCCGGTGAGGAAGGCATCCAGAGGGACGGAGAGGTCATGAGAACGGTACATCCGAATCTACGACGAGGTCGAGCGCGGGTCGCCTTGCTCCTGCTGGGCCTCGTCATGGGGCTCCTCGCCGTGGTGTTCTTCCGGGCGCAGGTGGTGCGAGGATCGGCCTGGGCCCTCCAGTCCGAGTCGAATCGGTTGCGGGTCCTTCCGCTTCCTTCTCCCCGCGGCACGATATTCGATCGCTACGGGAACGTGATCGCGGACAACGTGCCCTCCTACTCCGTTTCGCTCTTTCCCGCACCCCTCGATTCGATCGAGTCCGGCCTGCGGCGCATCCAGCCCATCCTGGGATTCGGGGAGGAGCGATTCAACCGTCTCGTGGAGCAGGCGAGCGCGGACCGACGTCAGCCTCTCCTGGTCGATGCCGACGCGGAGTACGAGGCAGTGGCGGCGCTCGAGGAACTCCGGGGCGAGCTTCCCGGTGTGTTCCTGGAGATGCGTCCGAAGAGGCGATACATGGGTGGCGCCGCCCTTGGACATGTGATGGGATACGTGGGCGAGATCTCCGGGGACGAGCTCGAGCGGCCCGGGTTCGAGGAATACGAACCACGGATGATCATCGGAAAGGACGGCCTCGAGCGGCAGTACGAGGATCTTCTCCAGGGCTCTCAAGGGGTTCGTTATGTGGAGGTCGACGCGGTCGGACGCGTGGTCGGATCGTTCGAAGGTCAGGCGGCGGCGCCGGCGCTCCCGGGCGACGATCTTCATCTGAACCTCGATCTGGCCCTGATGGAGTACATCCATCAGATCTTTCCAGACTCTCTCCAGGGTGCGGTCGTGGCCCTCGATGTCGACGATGGGGGGATCCTGGCCCTGTATTCGGCTCCCTCCTTCGATCCGAATCGCTTCGTGGGAGGGATCGACTCGCAGCTGTGGACCTTCCTGAACCAGGATCCCACGCGTCCTCTGTTCAACCGGGCGGTCGTCGGACGCTATCCTCCGGCTTCCACCTGGAAGGTCGCCACCGCCGCGATCGGGCTCGAGATGGGAGTAGTGGACTCCGGCGAGTTCATGCCTCAAGCGTGCAATGGGTCCTTCCGCTACGGGAATGTCGTGCGCCGTTGTTGGGATTCGAGTGGGCACGGACATCTCGATCTGGCGGGGGCGCTGGCCAACTCCTGCAACGTCTACTTCTATCAGCTCGGACTGAGAATCGGTTTGGAGCGCCTTGTGGAGAGGGGCACGCGTTTCGGATTCTCGGAGCCCTGCGGCGTGGACCTCCCCGCGGAGTCCAGTGGGATCTTTCCGGGGAGCCTCGACTTCTGGCAGGACCGCTTCGGATACCGGGCGAACGAGAACGAGGTTCTGAGTCTCGCGATCGGGCAGGGGCCCAACGATCAGACTCCGCTCAAGATGGCGCAGTTCTACGTTGCGCTCGGCCGCGACGGAACGGCCCCGGCCCCGAGATTGGCGAGGTTGCGGGGAGAAGAGGAGCCCGAGATCGAGTGGAGTCTGGGCCTGGGGCCCGAAAGTCTCGATGCTCTGCGTGAGGGCCTGCGAGAGGTGACCGCGGCTGGAGGCACCGCCTTCATGTCCTCGCTGGAGCACTGGGATTTCATCGGGAAGACGGGCACCGCGCAGCAGGGACTCGAACAGGATCGGTCGCACGCGTGGTTCGTGGGGCTCGCGGGACCCTGGTTCGAGGAGCCCGAGATCGTGATCGCGGTGATCGTCGAGGAGGGTGAGTCCGGGTCGGCGATGGCCGCTCCGATCGCGGCCAAGGCAGCCGATTACCACCTCCGCCGGAAGTACGGGATCCCGACCGACACCATCCAGACGCTCCGCGAGCACATCAATGCGGGCGTCTCGGCCCCGTGGGCCCGCTGGAACGGGCGGCCCGATCCTCCCGCGGACGGGTCCGCGGTCGAAATCGAGTAGGGCACGAAGTGTCGTGGTTTCGGCGCTGGGCGTGCGATCCCACGTTGGCGGGCGTGGCGATCGTGCTCTCGATTTTCGGCATCGGGATGATCTACTCGGCGGGCGTGCTGAACGTCCCGAGCCCCGTGACCGAGGGTGCCTGGCTGCGGCAATCGGCCTGGCTCCTCGTGTCGCTCGGCGCGTTCACCGTCGCGACCCGGATCAAGCCGGGTTGGATCGAGTGGGTGGCCATGCCCGCGTATGTCGGGTCCGTCGTACTCCTGGCGGCCACATTGGTCGTCGGGACGGGAGCCGGGACCGCGGAAGGTGTTCAGGGCTGGATCGAGGTGGGCCCGCTCCGCTTCCAGCCCTCGGAGTTCGCGAAGCTGGCCGCTGTGCTCGGGCTGGCTCGCCTGTTGGCCGCTCGCGACGATTCTCCTGAGACGTTGAGGGATCTCCTGGCCCCCTCGATCCTGATCGCGATCCCTCTGGGACTCGTCGTGCTCCAGCCAGACCTGGGCACCGCGCTCGCGTTCGTCGGGGTCCTCTTCGCCGGACTGTTCTGGGCCGGGACGCCCCCGCTCTTCCTCTTTCTTCTGGCCTCCCCGGGACTCGCGCTCCTGCTTTCCTTCAGCACCCTGGTCTGGTCGCTGTACTTCGTGGGGCTGGTGGGTGTCCTCTACGCATGGCGCTACCGGCTGTATCTGGCCGAGTCCGCCGCCGTGGTTCTGGGGAACCTGGCCGCGGGGACAATCGCGACGCCGCTCTGGGGATCGCTCGCCGAGTATCAGCGGAACCGGCTTCTGGTCTTTCTCGATCCGGCGATGGATCCCCGGGGTGCAGGCTGGAACCTCATCCAGTCCAAGGTCGCGATCGGAAGCGGGGGACTTCTGGGAAAGGGCTTCACCGAGGGGACACAGAAGCGTCTCGACTTCCTTCCGGAGCAGCACACGGACTTCATCTTCAGCGTGATCGGCGAAGAGCTGGGGTTCGTCGGGGTCCTCCTGGCGATCGTCCTCTTCTCGGCGCTCCTGTACCGGCTGGTTCACCTCGCGGAAAAGACCACCGATCCCTTTGCCGGCCTGGTCCTCTTCGGTATCTTCGGCACCTGGCTCGTCCACATCTTCATCAACATCGGCATGACGATCGGGCTCGTCCCGATCACCGGAATCCCGCTGCCCTTCGTGAGCTACGGGGGGACATTCCTGGTGACCTGCTGGACGATGGTTGCGCTCTCGGCGCGGCTGGCCCAGGAGGAGAGCTAGCTCGACCTCGAACTCGATCGATCCGACCGGAGGCGCCCGCGGATGGCCTGGTTCCGAAAAGAAAAGAAACCGCTGAAGGCGGAGGACCGGCGTGAGCTGCCCTCGGACGTCTTCGACAAGTGCGAAGGATGTGGCGGAATCCTCTATCGCGAGAAGCTCACTCAGAACCTCCACGTCTGTCCCGAGTGCGGTCACCACTTTCGTGTGGATCCGGAGTTCTACCTCAGGATCTTGACGGACGAGGGTACCTTCGAGGAGATGGACGCGGGGGTCTCCAGCACCGATCCACTCGAGTTCACCGATCTCAAGTCATACCGGGATCGGCTGCGAGCGGCGGAACGGAAGACCGGACGCAAAGATGCCGTGGTGACGGGCTTCGCCGAGCTGGAGGGGATGCCCGTCGCGGTGGCGGCGATGGACTTCGGCTTCATCGGGGGATCGATGGGTTCGGTCGTCGGCGAGAAGATCGCCCGTCTCGCCCGACGCGCTCTGGCGGACGACCGACCCCTGCTGATCGTCTCGAGCTCCGGCGGGGCTCGGATGATGGAGGGAATCTATTCCCTCATGCAGATGGCCAAGACCTCGGTCGCTCTCGCGCAGTTGCACGAAGCAGGCATTCCCTACATCAGCATCCTCACCCACCCGACCACGGGAGGCGTAACGGCTTCGTTCTCGCTCCTGGGCGACGTGAACCTGGCCGAACCCGGTGCCCTCATCGGGTTCGCGGGCCCACGGGTGATCGAAGAGACGATCAAGCAGGAACTCCCCGAAGGCTTTCAGCGCTCGGAGTTCCTTCTGGAGCACGGGATCGTGGACCGGGTCGTGGACCGTCGCGAGCTGCGCGAGACGACAGTTCGGCTGTTGAGGCACATGTTCGCCTCCGTCCCGGAGTCCGGCGGGTGAACCCCGTGGCGCCCGGGCGCCCGGATCCGGCCATCCAGTTCGGGCTGCCCGCGGACGATCCGCTGGCGGCCCGAATCTTTCCAGCGCTCCCCGGCGAGGTGAAGTGGGGACTGGGACGGACCGAACGACTCCTGGCGGCATTGCAGGATCCCCACCGGACCTACCCGGTCCTTCACGTTGCGGGAACGAACGGGAAGGGCTCGGTCGCGCGGATCTGGAGCGGGATCCTCCGCGCAGCCGGGTTCCGCACGGGGTTGTACACCTCGCCCCATCTGATCTCGTTTCGGGAACGCATTCTCGTGGATCGGCGCCCGATCCCGGACGAGTTGCTCGAGGAATGGGCGCGGGACCTCCGTCCCCTCCTCATCAGGGAGCGACCGTCCTTCTTCGAGGCCGCCACGGTTCTCGCTTTCCTTGCATTCGCGCGTACCGAGGTGGATGTGGCCGTGGTGGAGGTCGGGATGGGGGGCCGACTGGACGCGACGAACGTGGTCTCGCCGGTCCTCACGGCGGTGACGAATGTGGCGGAGGACCACATGGGTATCCTGGGTGGCACCGTGGCGGAGATCGCCCGCGAGAAGGCCGGGATCCTCAAGCCCGGTGTGCCCGCCTTCACCGCATCGGACGATCCGATCGTGCTCGAGATCCTACGGAACGAGGCCGCGGCTCGCGAGGCCCTCCTGTCTCGGGTCGCTCAGCCGGCTGGCCGCTCCGGCCTCGAGGGCAGCCGGTTCCGGATGAACACCCGACGCTGGGGGGCCCTCGAGCTCGCGTCCCCTTTGGTCGGTCGACACCAGTTGAGGAACCTGGCGCTTGCAATCCGCTCGCTGGAGGCGCTTCCGCCCCGCCTTCCCGTGTCGGGCGCGGCGGTGCGCGAGGGCGTGCTCCGGACCCGCGTCGCAGGCCGGTTCCAGGTTGAACGAGAAGGGATGCGGACCTGGATCCTGGACGCCGCTCACAACCCCGCAGGCGTCCGGGCCCTGGTTCGGACGCTCGAGGAGGTGCGGCCGGCCGGTCCCCTGATCGGCGTCGTCGGCATCCTTCGCGACAAGCCCTGGCGGGAGATGCTGACCGATCTCGACGGGATTCTGGATGAGGTCGTCCTGACGGGTCCCGGGACGGCGCCGCGGGGGCGGCGTTGGGACCCCCACGAGGCGGCTGCGGCCATTCCGGAGGGGAAGGCGCGGGTGGTCGAGAACGTATCCCGCGCGATCGAGGTCGCGCGGGAGCGGGCCGGCACTTCGGGAACGGTCATCGTGGCGGGCTCGGCCTACACGGTCGGAGAGGCCTTGCAACACCTCGGTCGGATCCCCCCCGAAGCCTTGCCCGTGCCGTTCGAATCCGGATAGATTCGCGCCATGTCAAAAGAAGGGAGTTTCGCGAAACTTCCGGGGTTTCGAGACTTTCCCCCGGAGGATCTCGCACTGCGCAACCATCTGTTCGACACCTGGCGCCGGGTCTCCCGGCGCTACGGTTTTGTGGAGTACGATGGACCTCCGCTCGAGGAGCTCGATCTCTACACCGAGAAGAGTGGAGACGAGATCGTCCACCAGCTCTATGAGTTCACCGACAAGGGAGAGCGTCGGGTCGCGCTGCGGCCCGAAATGACGCCGTCCCTTGCGCGAATCCTGGCGGAGAGGAGCCGGGCGTTGCCGAAGCCCATCCGCTGGTTCTCGATCCCCCAGCTGTTCCGCTACGAGCGCCAGCAGCGGGGGCGTCTCCGGGAGCACTTCCAGTGGAACGTCGACCTGGTCGGTGAAGCGGGGATCGAGGCCGACGCGGAGATCCTCGCTATCGCGTTGGGTGGGCTGGCCGAGCTGGGGCTAGGCGCGACGGACATCCGCGCCCGTGTGTCGGACCGGGTGCTGCTTGCCGAGCTCCTCCGCGCCTCCGGGGTTCCCGAGGTCCGTCTCGACGCCGCTTACGCGGTAGTGGACAAGATGGAGCGCGAATCGAGGGACCGGATCGAGTCGCGGCTCGTCAGCCAGGAGGAGGTGGCCCTGGCGCGCGACCAGGCCCAACGTGTGCTCGCTCTCTTCGATGCTCCAGGGTTGGATGACGTCGAGCGCGCATTCGGCTCGAACGACGCCGTCACCGCCCGGGTCTCGGAGATCCGCCGATTCCTCGCGATACTGGCCGAGCTGGGCTTCGGGGACCATGTGGAGTTCGATCTGAGCATCGTGCGGGGTCTGGCCTACTATACCGGGACCGTGTTCGAGATCTTCGACCGTTCCGGCGAATTCAGAGCCATCTGTGGCGGCGGCCGCTACGATGGACTCCTGGAACGGGTCGGCGGCGACGCGCTGCCCGCGGTGGGGTTTGGAATGGGCGACGTGGTGCTCGGTGAGATCCTGAAGGAAAGGGGACTGGCCCCGGAGTATCGTCCCGAGGTCGACCTCTTCATCGTATCGATCGGCGCCGAACAGGAGCCTATCGCCCGCAAGATCGCACGGGCCCGGCGCGAGGGCGGGCGGAGCGTTGTGTATCCCCTCCGCTCGCAATCCGTGCGGAAGCAGTTTTCGGCGGCGGGGTCGGTGGGTGCGCGAGAGGTGATCGTGCTCGGTCCGGACGAAGTCGGGCGCGGCATGGCGGTCGTGCGGGACATGATCAGCGGGGAGGAACGCGAGGTTTCCCTTGCTGCGCTGACGGCCCTCGACGGCCGTGCGGAGAGCCAGGCGGTGGAGATCCCGGCGGGAGGGAGTGGAGTGTGAACAACGATCAGAATTTCGAGGGTACCCGGGAGGAGATGGAGCGTGCGATTCGCCGTCTCAACATGCTGGAGTACGCGATCCTCGTAGCCGTCGTCATCCTGGCTCTCGCCGGAGGCGGCGCTGCCGCGTTCATCCTGAGCGCAGGAACGAACTTCCCTTTCCGGCTGACCTGGGGACTGATCTCTCTTCTGCTGCTCGTCATTCCGGGCTTCTTCGTGTTCGGGAAGGACTATTTGAAACGCCGCGATCCAGCGGGTCCCGGCGGCGACTGAGCGTCCCCGACCATCCGTAGGGGTGAGACGACTTCGCGGCCGCGGGGATCGATCCCCCGACCTCATCTCTCCATGGGTCACTGCACCACCCTCGACTTTCACAATTCTCCCGACCCGGGGCTGAAAGCGGCCATCTGCGGGCGGATACGGCTTCCAGACGAAGGACACGACTCCCAGATGACCGACGAGAAGGCACTCATCCATCGATCCGAAGACTTCAGCGCGTGGTACAACGAGGTCGTGCTTCGTGCCGAGCTGGCGGACCATTCGCCCGTACGCGGGAGCATGGTCATCCGACCGTGGGGATATGCGATATGGGAGCGCATGCAGGGTGCTCTGGACCGGATGTTCAAGGACACCGGGCACGAGAACGCCTACTTCCCGCTCCTGATCCCGATGAGCTTCATCGAGAAGGAGAAAGAGCACGTGAAGGGCTTCAAGCCCGAACTGGCCGTGGTCACACACGCCGGAGGCAAGGATCTCGACGAACCGCTCGTCGTGCGGCCCACCTCCGAGACGATCATCTACTCGATGTACGCGAAGTGGGTGCAGTCGTACCGCGACCTGCCGGTCTTGATGAACCAGTGGGCGAATGTCATGCGTTGGGAGCTCCGGACCCGACTCTTCCTCCGAACCTCGGAGTTCCTCTGGCAGGAGGGACACACCGCCCATGCCACCGAGGAGGAGGCCCGGGAGGAGACGCTTCGCATGTTGGGGGTGTACCGGACGTTCATGGAGGATTGGATCGCGATGCCCGTGGTCACGGGTCTCAAGTCCGAGTCCGAGAAGTTCGCGGGCGCGGTGCGGACCTACAGCCTCGAGGCAATGATGCAGGATCGGCGGGCCCTGCAGGCTGGGACGTCGCATCATCTGGGTCAGAACTTCTCGAGGCAGTTCGGTCTGACGTTCCAGAGTGAAGCCGGCGCCGAGGAATACGCCTGGAACACCTCGTGGGGCGTTTCCACGCGTCTCGTAGGGGCGATGGTCATGACACACGGGGACGACCAGGGGATCGTCGTGCCTCCGCGGCTCGCGCCGGTCCAGGTCGTGATCACGCCCATCTACCGAGACGACGCGCAACGGGCCGCGGTCGTGGAGAAAGCCCACGAGATCGCGGGCCGCCTGCAAGGGTCGGAGGTGCGCGTGCGCGTTGACGATCGCGACCATCTGAATCCGGGCGCCAAGTTCTACGAGTGGGAGCGGAAGGGCGTGCCGTACCGGATGGAGATCGGGCCCCGGGACCTCGAGAAGGACCAGGTCGTGCTGGTTCCGCGGGTTCGGGCCGAAGGGGACGACCGCAAGACGTTCGTTGCCGTCGAGGAGGCCGTCACGCAGCTGCCGTCTCGGCTCGAGGCCTTCCAGGCACTGCTTCTCGCGCGGGCCCGGGAACGGAGGGAGAAGCATTCGCATCGCGGGGTGGAGAGCTTCGAAGAGATGGTTGAGATCCTCCAGGGACCCGGCGGATTCGTCTACACGGGGTGGAGCGGGGATCCGGCCGTCGAGGCCCGGATCAAGGCCGAAACCGGAGCAACGCTCCGATGCATCCCGGATCCCGACTTCCGGTCGCAGTCCCCGCCGAAGGGTTGTATCGGGGGCGGTGAAGCCGAAATGGAGGTGGTGTGGGCGAAAGCGTATTGACGGGGCATCGGGGAACCCTCTCGTCGGGGTTCGAACGGGTGGACGGGGTCCTCACCTGTCGAGGACTCTCCCTCGAGGAGCTGGCCGCCGGATTCGGCACGCCGCTCTATGTCTATGACATCGAGGGGGTCGTGGGCCGCGTCCATCGCTTCCAGACGGCTTTCGAGGATGTCCCCTTCCTCCTGGCCTATTCCGTCAAGGCGAATGGGTCGCTCGCGATCCTCAATCGGATCGGAGCGATGGGGGCGGGTGCGGACATCGTCTCGCTCGGAGAGCTGCACAGGGCCATCCGAGCCGGGATTCCGCCGGAGCGGATCGTCTTCGCCGGGGTGGGGAAGACGGAGCGCGAAATGGTCGCCGCGCTCCAGGCCGGAATCCACGCCTTTCACGTCGAGAGCGCGGGCGAACTCGAGCTTCTGGCGGAGGTGGCCGAGCGGCTCGGCGTGGTGGCCCCGGTGAGCTTGCGCGTGAACCCCGACGTGGATTCGAAGGCCGCGCACGCCTACACCCGGACGGGCCACGCCGCATCCAAGTTCGGGATCCCGACCGCCGACGCGGAGGCGCTCTATCTGGATCGCGGAGACGACCCGAGACTGCGTTTCCTCGGGGTGGACGTGCACATCGGCTCGCAGATCGTCGAATCCGAGCCGTATCTGCGGGCGCTGGAGACCGTGCTCGGGATCGTGGACCGCGTAGCGGAGGCCGGGACGGAGCTCGAGTATCTGGACCTGGGGGGCGGCTTCGGGATCGGCTACCAGGGAGAGGCTGGGCTCGACCTCGAGGCGCTGGCCGGGGCGGTGATCCCGGAGATCGAGGCTCGAGGCCTGCGACTGGTGCTCGAGCCCGGGCGCGCCATCGTGGGTGAGTCGGGGATCCTGCTCACCCGCGTGCTCTACACCAAGGTGTCCGGAGGTAAGCACTTTGTCGTGACCGATGGCGCCATGAACGACCTCCTGCGTCCGTCCCACTACGGCGGCTTCCACAGGATCATCCCGGTGCGGGACCGGGAGTCGGACGGATTGGTGGTGGCAGATGTGGTCGGACCCATCTGCGAGACCGGAGACTTCCTGGCCCGGGACCGTGAGATCGCCCTCCCTGAACCCGGGGACCTCCTGGCCGTGGGCGAGGCCGGGGCCTACGGGTTCGCGATGGCCTCCAACTATAATTCGCGGCTCCGGCCGGCCGAGGTGATGGTCGAGAAGGGCCGGGCGCTGCTCATCCGCAGCCGCGAGACCTTCGACGCCCTCCTCGCGGACGAGGAGATTCCATCGAAGGAGCCCGCGTGACACGCAACCCGCACCCCGGTGCAAGGGGTGCGCTCCCCCACCACAGGGCGAAGTCGGCGGGTCGCTCTCCCACCGCCGGCCACACGGGACAGTCCCCGACTCGGGTCGTGGGCGTCGTGGGATCCTCCGCGGCCGTCATCTCTCTCTTCCGACCTGCCCAGCGAGCCACATGAACGAAAGCCACGACCGCGTCCTGATCCTGGACTATGGATCCCAGTACACCCAGCTCATCGCCCGCCGGATCCGGGAGGAGCGGGTCTTCTGCGAAATCCAACCGCCTACCCGCTCCCTCGAGTGGATCCGCGAGTGGGGACCGAGCGCGATCATCCTCTCGGGTGGTCCCGCATCCGTAAACGACGCGGACGTTCCCAGCATGGATCCCGCCCTCCTGAGAGAGGGAATCCCCCTCCTGGGGATCTGCTACGGGATGCAGCTCATCGCGAAGCTGGAGGGCGCCGACGTCCACGCGGGCCAGCGTGAGTATGGGCGTGCCGCGTTGTCGGTCAGCCATCCCGACGAGCTCTTCCACGGCTTCGACCCCGGTGAGACGACCCGGGTCTGGTGCTCGCATGGAGATCATGTGGACCGTCCGCCCCGCGGGTACGAGCCCCTCGCATCCACGGCGACTCTGCCGGTTGCGGCGTTCCGGGCTAAGGAGCGAGCGATCTACGGAGTCCAGTTCCATCCGGAGGTGGCCCACACGACTCGTGGCGAGGAGATCCTCTCGAACTTCCTGTTCAGAGTGGCCGGCTGTCATCCTACCTGGACGCCCGGCGCTTTTGTCGAGGAGTCGGTGGAACGGATTCGGGAGCGGGCGGGGGACACCCAGGTCATCTGTGGCCTCTCCGGCGGCGTCGATTCCTCCGTTGCGGCAGCACTGGTCCACCAGGCGGTCGGGGACCGGTTGACCTGCATCTTCGTCGATACCGGACTCCTCCGGAAGGGCGAGCGCGAGAGCGTGGAACGCACCTTTCGCAAGCACATGGGCATCCGCCTCGTCGTGGTGGACGCGGCCAGGGAGTTCCTGGAGCCCCTCGAGGGCATCGAGGATCCGGAGGAGAAACGAAAGGTGATCGGGAACGCGTTCATACGCATCTTCGAACGGACCGCGGAGGAGGAGGGCACCCAGGCCCGCTTCCTCGTGCAGGGCACCCTTTATCCGGACGTGATCGAGTCCGTATCCACGGGCGGGCCTTCCGTCACCATCAAGACGCACCACAACGTCGGGGGCCTCCCCGAGGACATGCCCTTCGAGCTGATCGAACCCCTGCGGGAGCTGTTCAAGGACGAGGTCCGCAACGTAGGGCGCGAGCTGGGACTTCCCGAAGAGTTCGTGGGGCGGCATCCCTTCCCCGGCCCGGGGCTCGCGATCCGGGTGCTCGGCGACGTGACGGAAGAGCGGCTCAGCGTCCTGCGGGAGGCGGACTCGATCTATCTCGAGGAGATCCGCGACGCCGAACTCTACGACGACATCTGGCAAGCCTTCGCGGTGCTTCTCCCCGTCCGCTCCGTGGGCGTGATGGGCGACTTCCGGACCTACGAGAACGTGGTGGCTCTACGCGCCGTGACCTCGCGTGACGGGATGACGGCCGACTGGTATCCGTTTCCCCACGACGTGCTCGGCCGGATCTCGACCCGGATCATTAACGAGGTCCCGGGGGTGAACCGTGTAACGTACGATGTCAGCTCGAAGCCGCCGGCAACGATCGAGTGGGAGTGAGAACGCCCCGGAGGCGACGATCGAGTGGGAGTAGTCAAGGCCCGGGAGAGGGACCGGGAGGCGAGGATCGAGAGGCGTCGATCGAGAGGGAGCGAACGAGGACCGTGGGCGACTGGAACGGGAGTCTCTGATGACACGTGAGCGGATGATGCCTGAGGGCCGGATGCACCTCTCGAAGAAGCGAAGCACACTCCCGGGCTCCGTGCTGGTCACGACCCTGGTTACGCTGCTGACCCTGTTCGGAGCCGGCTCACTAAGAGCACAGGTTGCGTGGGATTCGCCACTGCTCGTCTCTCCCGATGCCCCTGCGGGTTGGGGGGTCTACCTGGTCGATCCGTCCCCCGGGAGCAGCATCGGGTTCCTGACCACCTGGCGCAGCGGAGGACCGGTGGGCTATCGCCTCGGACTGGCCGAGGACGCCGGCGAGGACCTTTCGGTATTCGGTGGGTTCGACTATTCGGGAGGCCTCGTCCGGGCCGGAGCCGACATCCCCTTCAACATCGACTGGATCACCGGGGCGGGCTTCGCGGCAGGAGACGCGTTCGTGCTGAGCTTTCCGCTCGGGATTGCCATCGGACGGGCGTTTCAGGCGGATGCGGTGCTCTTCAATCCCTATATGAGCCCTCGGATGATCCTGGACGCCGTGCTGAACCGCGACGACCGTGACGACCATCCCCCTTTCCGGGATGGCCGGGGGGACGGGGATCTCCACCTGGGGCTGGCTGTGGATCTGGGGGTGGACATCTCGTTCGATCCGGGGTGGGCCGTCCGCTTCGGAGCTTCACTCGGGGACCGAAGCGGGATTGCGATCGGTTTGAGCTTCCGAGTGTTCTGACGGATCGGCGGCGTAGGCTCTGGCGAAGGATGAACGGCGTCAGCCCCGGGCTTGCGGTTCCGTGGGATCCTCTTCCAGCCGCCGGTCGATCTCGGACCAGACCAGGTTCATGAACGGCACGTTCTGTCCGTGCACTTCCACGAACCGGCGCAGGTCGTCCGGCTGAATGCGATGGGCTTCCAGGATCCGCTCGGCGTCTCCCGGAGCGAGCACGTTGCCCGCGCGAGTCGAGGCCTGTCGCTGCAGGTCGACCATCCCCTGTATGAAGGTTTCGGTCTCGATTGTCGTGCCTCCGCGCGATCCGGGAATGTCGGTTCCGCAGGCGGACAACACCAATGCCGCGAGCCCGGCCAGGGCCGCCGCCGTGGGCCGACGCCAACGCCGCGGCGACGCACGGAGGAAGGACGGCCGCCGAGCGGTACCCGGCGGGTGGAAGGGACGGCCTGGGGCAGGGAAATCGGTCATGGGGCGGTCTCTCGGGGACAGCGCCGGGCGGCAGTGCTCGGAGGCGTGTCGGTTGCGGGACTCCGGACGCGAAAAATAGCTTTCGGGCTCACGTTCAACGATAGGGTGCACCGATTGAGAAGTTCCAGCTCCGCCATCAGCCTGCTCGTCGGGGCACTTCTCGCGCTTCCCATGCCCGGGTGGGCCCAGAACGTCCCGGCCGCCTCGGCGATCCTGGGATACGACATCGGTACCCGGTTCACCGACACCGGAGGGATCGAGCGTTTCATGGAGGCGCTCGCGGCCGCGTCCGATCTCGTGTCGGTGGATCATTACGGCGAGACGCCCGAGGGCCGCCCCCTGCTCCAGGTCCTCTTCGCGTCACGCGAGCACCGAGCCGATCTGGACCGGATCCTCGAGGTGAATCGCGTTCTGACCGACCCCGACACGCCCGAAGCGCTCGCGGTGGAGCTCGCGGCATCCAATCCGGCCGTTGTGTACCTCACGTTCGGGATCCACGGGAACGAGGCCGGAGCTTCGGAGGCCGCGCTTCTTCTCGCCCATGATCTCGCTTCCGGCGCTCCCGAGGTTTCCGGCGTGCTGGAATCCCTGATCGTGGTGATGGATCCGATCGGGAATCCGGACGGCCGCGACCGCTACGTGAACTTCTATCGTCAGACCGCCCAACAGGAACCCAACCCCAATCCCCAGATCCGGGCTCGAAGGGAGCCCTGGCCCGGCGGTCGCTACAACCACTATCTGTTCGATCTCAACCGGGACTGGGCCTGGTTGACCCAACCGGAGACGCTGGCCCGTCTGGACCGCTTCGACCGGTTCCTGCCTCAGGTCCACGTAGACTTCCACGAGATGGGATCGGGGTCGAGCTATTTCTTCTTCCCGGCCGCGGATCCGATCAACCCCATCTATCCCGAGTCCGTCCTGGAGTGGGGCGAGCGGTTCGGCGCTGCGAACGCCCAGGCGATGGATCGAGCAGGTCTCCTCTACTTCACCGGCCAGAGGTTCGATCTCCTCTACCCGGGTTACGGGGACAGCTGGCCGTCGCTCCTGGGGGCGATCGGGATGACCTACGAGCAGGGAGGTGGCAGCTTCGCCGGCCGGACGATCCGTCGCGACGACGGATCCCTCCTCACCCTCGCGGACCGGGTGCGGGGACACCGGACCACGGCCCATGCCACGCTGCGGACCGCGGCGGAGGGTCGGTCGGACCTGCTGGAGAGCTTCGCCGGATTCCACCGGACCGTGGACGATGCGCTGGACGACGTCTACCTGGTCCCCGGCGACGACCCCGGACGGATGGATGCCCTCCTGCGGCTGCTGGATCTCCACTCGATCCAGGCGGAGCGGCTCGACGAGGAGGTGACCGCGGTTACGGATCCCTACCCCGGCTTCACCGGTCGGGAAGCCTTGCCCGCCGGGACCGTGCGCGTACGCATGCGGCAGCCCCGAGGCCGACTCGCCGGGGCGCTCCTCAGGTGGGACAACCTCATCGAGCCGGAGCCCGCGCCGAGTGACATCACCGGCTGGACCCTGCCCTACGCATACGGGGTCGAGGCCCATGCCGCGGACGCGCCCATCGGCGGTGCGTGGAATCCGGTGGGTGAACCCGAATCGCCGGCGCCGGGCGCCGGACTCGGCACCGGTGCCTTTGGATATCTCCTCAGGCCGTCGTTCGAGGACATGCCCGCACTCGTCCGATTCCTGGCGGGCGAGGGGCGTGCGTTCGTGCTCCCGGACTCGTTCACCGTGCGTCAGGATCCTCCCTATCCGCCCGGCACCGTGTTCATTCCGGGCGACCGAAACCAGGACCTCGGCACTCGCCTGAACGCGGCCGGCCTGGATACACGAGTGGTCGCGGTCACCAGCGGCCTCGTGACCTCCGGTCCCGATCTGGGGACTTCGGAGGCGGCCCCCCTGCTCCTTCCCCGGGTCGCGCTCCTGGGAGGCGAGGGCACCGCGCCGACCGGATTCGGTGCGCACTGGCACTTCCTCGAACGCGTGCTCGGGCTGCCCTTCGACCCCGTGGATGTGGCCGACGTCACCACAATCGATCTCGATCCCTACGACGTGGTCGCGGTGCCGCACGGCGAGCCCATGCAGGAGCTGAGCGAAGCGGGGTCCATGCGGATCGACGAATGGGTGCGGCAGGGGGGGACCCTGGTGGCGGTCGGTGCGGCGGCCCGGACTCTGGGGGCTTCTCTGGTAGGTGTAGAGGAGCGATTGCATGCGCCCGAGGCCGATGTCCAGCTCCCCGTCGACTCCCTCGACCGCGCCATTCGGACCCGCGCCGAGAGAGAGGCGGAAGCAGCGAGGGAGCGGACGGTGGGAACGATCCTGGAGGCCGCGATGGATCCCGCCCACCCCCTGAGCTTCGGGGTACGGGCGGGGGGGCGCGAGGATCGGGTCTTCGTGCTGTCCGGCGGTGCGGCCTTCGAGCCGTCCGACGCGTTCGAGTCTCCGGTCTTCTTCCCCGAGGGAGTCGCCCGGATCAGCGGAATCATGTCCGAGCCCAACCTCCAGCGCCTCGATCGGAGCGCGTGGCTGGTCGAGGTCGACCACGGGGATGGCCGGATCATCCTCTTTGCTGACGACCCGTTGTTTCGCGGCTTCTGGTACTCTGGATTCCAGCTCTTCACCAACGCGGTCCTCTTCGCCCCCGCGTTCTGAGTCGGTGTCGAGGAGGGGAGTGTCGGTGCCGAGGAGCGGAGTGGACTTCGCGGTGCGAATGGGTTCTCCGCATGGCAGGCCGGACTCGTGTCCCGAGGCTTGCGGGCCGTTCGCCGCCGCGGGCTTCCTCTCGAATCAACTGTAGCGGCGGGCCTGCGCTACGGGTGTGCGCGGACGTCTCGAGCCCCTGAACTCCCCGGGGCCCTCCGGGTAAGGTGAGAGACACCGGTCGTTCCTTTCCGTCCACTCGGATGCATCGGTTCGGACCGGGTCCATCCAATCGGGGGGCTCGATGGTTTTGAAGATCGCTGGAACGGCTGCCCGCCGTTTCCTGGTGCCGCTCTCGGTCGTCGCTGTCTTCGCCGCTTTGCCGGGATGCGCGGTGAATCCGGTGACCGGGGATCGTGAACTCTCTCTCGTCAGCGAGCAGCAGGAAATCCAGATGGGCCGGGAGGCGGACGCTCAGATCGTTCCCTCGCTCGGCCTCGTCGAGGATTCCGGCTGGCAGGACTACGTCCAGCGGCTGGGTGAACAGCTGGCAGCCGGTTCGGAGCGACCGAACCTGCCCTGGACCTTCCGCGTCGTGGACGACCCGGTGATCAACGCATTCGCGCTGCCGGGAGGATTCGTCTACGTGACCCGGGGGATCGTGAACCACTTCACCTCCGAAGCGCAGATCGTGGCGGTGCTGGGCCATGAGATCGGGCACGTGACGGCCCGTCACGGGGTCAATCAGATGAGTCGCCAGCAGCTCGCCCAACTCGGTCTCGGACTGGGAACTGTGCTCGCTCCGGAACTCGCGGACTGGGCCGGGGCGGCCCAAGCCGGACTGGGGCTCCTCTTCCTCTCATACGGCCGGGACGACGAGCGCCAGGCCGACGACCTGGGTCTCCGGTACATGAGTCGCGAGGGCTTCCAACCCAGGGCGATGGCCGAGACGTTCCAGATGTTGGCGACTGCGTCGGGAGGCCAGGCTGGAAGCGTGCCGAACTTCCTCTCCACCCACCCCGATCCACTTTCGAGACGAGACCGAGTTCTGGATCAGATCCGGACTCAGAACATCCCCGGAGATCGGATCGGCCGGGACCCGTATCTGGAGCGTCTGGGTGGGATGATCTACGGCACCGATCCGCGCCAGGGATACTTCGAGGACAACCTCTTCCTGCATCCCGAGCTGGCCTTCCGCTTCCGTTTTCCCGCGGGATGGCAGACGGTAAACCAGCGTCAGGCGGTTCAGGGCATCAGCCCGGAACAGGACGCACTCATCGCCCTGACGCTCTCGGAGGCGTCGTCTGCCCAGGCCGGTCGGGACGAGTTCCTGGCACAGCAGGGCGTCAGTGGCTCTCGCCTGCAAGGGACCAGCGTGAACGGCATTCCCGCCGCCGGAGCGCAGTTCACGGCTACCACCGAGCAGGGGACGTTGGTGGGGCGGGCTCTGTTCCTTGAGCATCGGGGCAACGTATACCAGATCCTGGGCTACGCCCCGGAGTCACGCTGGAACGCGCGGGCCGACGCAGTGCAGTCGGCGCTCGGTAGCTTCGACGAAGTGACCGACCGCGCCGTCCTCGGCGCTCAGCCGGACCGCATCGCACTGGTACGGCTTCCTTCTGCGATGACCCTCGAGGAGTTCGACCGCCGATACCCGTCCGTGGTGTCCATGGAGGCGCTGTCCGCGATCAACCAGGTGGACCGTAGCGAGACGATCCCCGGAGGCACGCTCGTCAAGCGGGTGGTCTCGGGGAACTGACCCCCGGGGAAGCCTCATCACTCAGGCGGTCTTCGGGGAACCCTCCTCGGAGGGAGCAGCCGGGGCCTTCCCAGAGCTCCAGGGCCGGGGCGATCCTCCACCAAGCGCTCCATTCTTCTGGTACGCTTCTTGAGTTCATAGGGGTGGGGTCGCGGGGCTCGCGGCCCGAATCGCTGCCGAAATGGCAGGCGACCTGCCGTCTCGAGGCGGGCCGGGCGTGCAGACGCGCCCAGGAAATAAACTCACCGAGGGGGTATCGAAGTGACCAACGCCGATCGGTTCACGGTCAAGGCGGGGGAGGCGATCCAGTCGGCTGCCCGGATGGCGCGGGAAGCCGCGCATCCGGAGATCGGGGGTGTCCATCTTCTCTCCGCCCTCATCGCGCAGGAAGGAGGGATCGTCGCCCCGGTCCTGGAGAAGGCCGGCATCCGGATCCCATTGCTCCGCGACAGGGTCACCGACGCTCTGGCCAGATACGGGCGGGTTGAAGGGGGAGCCGAGCCGTCGGTTTCGCGCGACCTGCGCCATGCCCTGGAGACGGCGGAGAAGGAGGCTCGCAAGCTCGGTGACCAGTATGTCTCCGCGGAGCACCTCCTCCTCGGCCTCGTGCAGGAGAAGGACGATGCCGGTCGCGTCCTGAACGAGACGGGAGTGACGCGCGAGCTAATCCTGACTGCGCTGGAACAGGTCCGAGGGTCCCACCGGGTCACCGATCAGAACCCGGAGGAGAAGTATCAGGCGCTGCAGCGTTATTCCCGCGACCTCACAGACCTGGCGCGTGAGGGCAAGCTGGATCCCGTGATCGGCCGGGACGAGGAGATTCGGCGCGTCATCAAGGTGTTGGGCCGCCGGACCAAGAATAACCCGGTCCTCATCGGCGAGCCCGGTGTGGGGAAGACCGCGATCGTCGAAGGGCTCGCCCAACGGATCGTCGAAGGGGACATTCCGTCCTCGCTGGCGAACAAGAGTCTCGTCGCGCTCGACATCTCCTCCATGCTGGCCGGGGCGAAGTACCGCGGCGAGTTCGAGGACCGCATGAAGGCGGTCCTGAAGGAGATCACGGACTCCGAGGGACAGTTCGTGGTGTTCATCGATGAACTCCACACCATCGTGGGAGCCGGCGCGGCGGAGGGTGCGGTGGACGCCGGCAACATGCTCAAGCCGATGCTGGCCCGCGGGGAGCTCCGTCTGGTGGGTGCGACCACCCTGGACGAGTATCGCAAGCACATCGAGAAGGACCCGGCCCTCGAGCGACGCTTCCAGCCCGTTTTCGTGGCGCCGTCCTCCGTGGACGACTCGATCGCGATCCTGCGTGGGCTGAAGGAGCGCTACGAGGTGCACCACGGGGTCAGGATCCGAGACGACGCGCTGATCGCGGCAGCGCGGCTCTCCGATCGCTACATCGGCGGCCGATTCCTGCCCGACAAGGCGATCGATCTGATCGACGAGGCCGCCAGCCGGCTCCGGATCGAGATCGACTCGCTGCCCCAGGAAATCGACAAGGTCGAGCGTCGCATCACCCAGCTCGAGATCGAGCGACAGGCGCTTTCCCGCGAGGAGGATCGCTCGGCTCGGGAGAGGCGGGAGGCCATCGAGAGCGAGCTCGCCGAACTGCAGGAGGAGAGTTCTGCGATGAA
>JBBDIV010000049.1:0-3742 GCA_040880225.1 Gemmatimonadota bacterium | reverse complement strand
GTTGGAGGAGGACGACGACGACAACGGCGGTGGTCGGGGTCGCTCCAGCGGCTCGCGCGGCCGTGGTCGGAAGCCTCCACCCATCCAGACCCAGCTTCGAAAGGGCGACACCGTCATCGTGCAGGTGACGAAGGAGCCGATCAGCACCAAGGGTCCCCGCCTCACGGCGCAGGTTTCCTTGCCGGGCCGCTTTCTGGTCTACATGCCCTTTTCCTCCCACGTGGGCGTGAGCCGCAAGATCGACCAGCGCGACGAGCGGGCGCGACTGCGTGAACTCGCGCGCGAGATCCGCCCCGAGGATGCGGGCGGGCTGATCATTCGCACGGTGGGAGAGGAACTGAGCCGCGAGAAGTTCGAGGCCGAGTTCAATCGGCTCCACTCCCGCTGGGAGAAGATCAAGCGGCGCGCGGAGTCCTCGAAGGCTCCGGCCCGGATCCATGGTGAGGCCAAGCTGATATCGGGGGTGATCCGGGATCTCTTCTCCGACAAGCTCGACGCCCTGATCGTCGACAATCGGCAGGTCCACAACGAGATCCTCCAGTACGTACAGAATGTCGATCCCGATCTCCAGAGTCGAATCCAGCTCTACCAGGATTCCACTCCCCTCTTCGATCGCTACGACATCGAGGAGGAGATCGGGGAGGCGTTTCAGCGAAAAGTGGGCCTCCAGTCGGGCGGCTACATCATCGTCGAGCCGACCGAGGCGCTCGTTTCCATCGATGTGAACACCGGCCGCTTCACGGGGAAGGGGAAGAAGGATCCCGAGGAGACCATCCTCCGGACGAACCTGGACGCCGCCCGTGAAATCGCGCGGCAGCTGCGGCTGAGGGACATCGGCGGGATCATCGTGGCGGACTTCATCGACATGGAGTCCCAGGACAACCGTGACAAAGTCCTGCACGAGTTGCGGACCCATCTGGGTCGAGACCGTGCGCGAACGAAGGCCTTCGCCGTTTCCGATCTCGGCCTGGTCGAGATGACCCGGCAACGGGTGCGGCCCTCCCTGTTCCAGACCCTCACCCGGGTCTGCGAGCACTGTGGTGGCGCGGGGCGGGTGTTCACTCCACCCACCGTCATCCGTCGGGTCGAGCGCAGCCTGAAGCGGGCCGCGGCCGCCGGCGACGAGAGGTCGATCGTGGTGCGCGTACATCCCGAGGTCGCGCTCCACGTGATGGAGGAGGAGCCGGATTTCCTCAGGCGGCTGCGCGGGCGCATGAGCCTCGAACTGGATCTGCGAGACGATCCGCTTCTGCGTGAGGACGAGTTCCGTCTTCTCTCGGGCCCTGCCGAGACGGATGTGACGGGGAAGTACGTCACGCGGTAGGAAGCAGGGCCGGGAAGCGGGCCACCGCGGTGGGATGGGTTGACCTGAGGGCCGTGGAGACAGACATTTAGCGGCTGATACGCGAAACAACAACGATGATCAGGAACCGGATCGAGGCATACGATGTACGCGGTCTTCCGAACGGGTGGCAAGCAGTTCCGGGCAGAGCCCGGCGAGCGGCTCAAGATTCCGTCTCTGTCCGCAGAGGCGGGTGAGACCGTGGAATTCGAGGACGTTCTCCTCCTCTCCGACGAGGGGGGGGAGGTCCGGGTGGGTCAGCCGACGGTCGACGGGGCCGCAGTGAAGGCCGAAGTGGTCGGCCACGGTCGCGGCAAGAAGGTGATCGTGTTCAAGCGGAAGCGCCGCAAGGGCTACCGCAAGAAGCAAGGTCATCGTCAGAACTACACCGAGATCCAGGTCGACGAGATCGTCGGGTAGTGAGTCAGCTCGAGCGAACGGAAATATGAAGGAGCCTTCCAATGGCGCATAAAAAAGGTGTCGGTTCCAGCCGAAACGGCCGGGACAGCAATCCACAGCGGCTCGGTGTGAAGCGCTACGGCGGGGAGAACATCCGGGCGGGCGGGATCATTGTCCGCCAGCGGGGTACGCAGTTCCATCCCGGACGCAACGTGCGTCGGGGTGGGGATGACACCCTGTTCTCCGTGATCGACGGGGTCGTGAAGTTCGAGAAGCTGCGGCGCCGCCCTTCCGTCTCCGTCTATCCCGCGGACTGAGGCGTTCTTCCCCCTCCGGCCCTGAGTAGTCTCGGGTCGGACCTTTGGCTCTCCAGGTACGTAGTACACGCAACCTCCGGGTTCCTGCCCGGGGCCGGCCGTACGTCTGTACGGTGTCCGTTTCTGTTCGGCCCCCCAGTAAACGAATTGGAGGTCGGTCGATGGATTCCAATAGCATGTCGGGTCGCGAAAGCGACCGAGCAGGTATAAAAGCAGGTTCTTCACAACGGTTTCCCACGCCCGTACGATGGGCGTTCTCCGTAATGGTCGTGGTGATGGTCTCGGCCTTCCTCGCGATCTTCCTGGCGTCCCGTCAGTGGTCCGCCGAAGCTTCCGATGCGCCCGTTGCGGCCGTCCCCGACGCCACTGCGGAGCTCATGGCCACCCGGCTCCCGATGGAGGTCAACGCGCAGGTCGATCGTTGGATTCGTCGGTTCCTCGACCGGGACCGACAGGTGTTCGAAGGGTACCTCGTCCGCGAGGGACTCTACGGCGGGCTGATCAGGGACCGGCTCCGCACCAGGGGCATGCCCGAAGAGCTCCTCTACCTCGCTATGATCGAGTCCGGATTCTCCCCGACCGCCACCTCGGCCGTATCCGCATCCGGGGTATGGCAGTTCATGGGGGCCACTGCGCGCGAGTACGGGTTGGCCGTGGATTACTGGGTGGACGAGCGACGGGATCCCGTTCAGGCCACCGACGCGGCACTGGACTATCTGGACGCCCTCTACGAGGAGTTCGGATCCTGGTACCTGGCCGCCGCGGCCTACAATGCGGGGCCGGGACGGGTGCGCAGGGCACTCACGCGCTACGACACGGCCGCCTCCGCCGGCGACGAGGCCATCTACTGGCAGATCAGCGAGCACCTGCCGCGGGAAACTCGCGAGTACGTGCCGAAGATCCTGGCGGCGACGCTCCTCGCGCAGGAGGCGGAGGACTTCGGGTTCGAGGTCGAGAAGGAGCTCCCGTACCTCTTCGATCAGGTCCTCGTGCCTGCCGGGACACCACTGGTCGAGGTCGCGGAGGCACTCGATGTGCCCCGTGGGCTGAACCACGAGCTGAATCCGCATCTGATCCGCGGGATCGTCCCGCCCGATCGATCCTACCTCGTGCGGGTTCCCCAGGGAGACTCCCACCGGCTGGTGGCGTCGCTCGACTTCATCGGGGGAGAGTAGAAGATCAGTCCTCGGTGACGGGGGTTTCGGGCCAGCCGATCGGGCGGTCCTCCTGAGTGGCACGCGCCGAGGCGATGATGCGCCAGATCACGTCGCGCGTCATTTCCTCGTCGACGCCGAGTTCCCGAGCCCGCGTCGCTGCGTTCCGGACGACTTTCGCCTCGCGTCCGGGATCCATCACGGGCAGCTTCAGGACCACCTTCAGCCTTCCGATCTCGAGCACCAGGTCCCGGCGTTCCCCGATCGTCCGGATGAGGCGGTCGTCCACCTCCGAGATCCGTTCGCGGAGTTCCTCCAAACGCACCTTCGCAGCGTCGGGGTCGAGTTCTTCGATGTCGGGCGAGGCGGGACGTTCGGAACTCATGGCACTCGATTCGAAGGGAGGTCTGGGTCGCCAGGATGGACGTGTCCAAACTGGCACGGCAAGCTATCTGCGGCCGCGGGATGGGGTCAACCCGAAGCGCGGCTGCCGCGGGTCCCGGCTCCGGACCCCACCAAGGCAGCCCCGC
>JBBDIV010000048.1:17161-24050 GCA_040880225.1 Gemmatimonadota bacterium | reverse complement strand
GGAGGGGGGGATCGGGGTCCCACGCCTGGCCTGGAATCAGGTTGCCGTCGATACCCTCTACATCGACTCCGACCAGAACGCCCGGTTCTCGGGGGCGGTGTTCCCTGCGGAGGGGAGGGCCGTCGGACCGTCGGGAGTGGAGTATACCGTTCTCTATGGAAACGCGGTGCAGAACGGTGCGCCATTGACCATGCTTGCGTTCCAGCGGGGGCTTCCGGGGGAGTGGGGCCAGCTGATCGTGCTGATGACGGTGCTGCTGTTCGCGATCTCCACGGCCATCGCATGGAGCTACTACGGTGACCGCTGCGCCAACTATCTGTTCGGCGAGCGCGCGGTGCTCCCGTACAAGATCCTCTTCGTCGCGATGCACTTCGTCGGGGCGATCGTGCCGCTGACGGTCGCATGGGTACTGGCAGACGTGTTCCTGGGTCTGGTGATCATACCGAACCTGATTGCGCTCTGGATCCTGACTCCAAAGGTCCGGGAGATCACAAAATCGTATTTCGAGCGGAAGCCATGGATCGAGAACGCCGAGGTGCATCGACGAGTGGTGGAAGCGCGGCGGAAGGATCGCTCGGAGTGATCCGAATCGAACCCGCATTCCGGCGTCCGGGGACCTGGCCGACCAGGCGGCGGCTCGGGATCGGTTTCGTGTTCGCCTTCGTACTCGCACGCCCCGAGGGGGGGGCGGCGCAGGAGCTTCCGGCCACGGGCGCGGAGCAGGCTTCCTGGAATCGGTCCACGACCCACTTGGAGGTGACGGCGTTCCTCGACGAAATCCAGGAACGGAGTGATCGTATTCTCGTCCGGACGATCGGACGTACAGTCCAGGAGCGGCCGCTTCCAGTGGCGTTTCTCGGAGCTCCGCCACGCCCGGATCCGGCCGACTCGATCGAGGCTGAGAAGCCGACGATCCTGATCCTGGGCTCGGTCCACGGAGACGAGCCGTCCGGTCGGGAAGGAGCCCTCCAACTGATCCGGGCGTTGACGCTCGGGGAGGACCGAGAACTGCTGGACCGGGTCGACGTCATCGTGGTCCCGAACGTGAACCCGGACGGCGGGGCCGCAGGAATCCGCATCAACGCGGACGGCTACGACCTGAACCGTGACTGGGTCGTGGCCGAATCCCCCGAGGTGGGTGCCATTCTGGACGAGGTGCTGACCCGGTTCTGGCCGGAGGTGTTCCTCGACGTGCACAATGGGGGCGCATTCCCCTACCACCTGACCTATCAGGCCACCCTGGATCCCGCTGCGGACCCGGACCTCGTGGAGTTCTCCCGCGGTCCGATGTTCGACCACGTGCGTGAGCACCTGGAGTCCAGCGAAATGTCGATGTATTGGTACTCGGGACCGTCCTTCGACGAGGATCGCGATCTCTGGTACTGGAGGACCACCGAACCCTGGCCACGCAAGCAGCACTCGTACGGCGGGTTGCAGGACATGATCACCATTCTCTTCGAGATCCCCGAGCGGCACTCCCTCGAAGTCGGCGCCGCGTCGGCGAGGGAAGGGATGCTCGGCCTCGTACGATTCGTCGCCGAACATCCGCAGCGCGTGAGGTCGGTCGTGTCGGAGGCTCGTCGGCGCACCGTCGAGTCCCCGTTGAACGAGGTCCACCTCGAGCTCGAAGCGACCGCCTACCCCGGGGAGGATGAGTTCTTCGTGATCCGGTCGGGGGCCGCCGACCCCGACGGATCCCCCCCGTCGGACGACGGAGTGCAACGGGTCGAAGGGGAGAACCGGACGCGGTATGTGCCCGCGCGGTCACGCCCAACGCCCTGGGGTTACGTGCTCGATCCTGGTCTGGAGGAGGTGGTCGGGCTCCTGCGGCGCCACGGGGTCCGGGTGGAGGAGCTGGCGGATACGGTGAGCGTTGCCGCGGAGAGGTTCCGCGTCGTCGAGGCGAGGCGTTCGGACGAGCCGTACCAGAATCACGACATGCTCGACGTGGACGTGCGCCTGGACGTCGCCACGATGACGCTTCCTCGGGGAGGCTACCTGGTCCGTGTCGGGCAGCCCGGAGGCCGGCTCATCCCCCAGCTCCTCGAACCCGACGCGGTCGACTCGGTCGTCCGCTGGAACCTCCTGGACGCGGTCCTGCCGGCCCTGGGGGCATCCGACGCGTTCCTGCCGATCTACCGACTGATCTCCCCCATTGAAATTCCGGTCCTGCCTCCCGCCTGACTTCGCGTGCCCACCGGTCTCACTCCCGAGCCGACCCGACGAAGCGCCGGACACGCTCGATGTCGATCTCCCGGTTCAGGTCGCCGTCGCGGTGGAGCACGGTTCCGACGATCCCTCCGTGCGCCTGGCGCAGGAGACGGGGACCTGAATCGGGATCCAGTCCGCTCCCGATCCATATGGGTGCGTCGGGAACCGCCCGGCGGATGGAGTCGAGCCGAAGCGGGTCCGCAGCCCTTCCGGTCTCCGGTCCCGAGACGACGAGCGCGTCTGCCATCCCACGGGCGCGCGTGTCGCGCGCGTGCTGCGCCGCGTCGAGGCCTGGAGGCGCCACCGCATGCTTCACCAGGATATCGGCGAGGAGGAGCACGTCCGGAGCTAGTTGGGCGCGGAGCCGGAGCGTCTCGTGTGCTCTACCGTGGATCAGCCCCTGATCCGTGAACATGCTTCCGGTGTGGATGTTGATTCGAAGAAACTGTGCCCCCGTCGCCGCTGCGACCGCGAGCCCCGCCGCCGCGTCGTTGCGAAGAACGTTCACCCCGACCGGCCGGTCGTCCGCGAGTTCCACGGCGAGTGCGACCGCCCGGGTCATGGCGGCGACGGTGGCCGGCGGAACCGTATCGGGATGGAACGGCCGGTCACCGATGTTCTCGACCAGAACCCCGTCGACTCCGCCCTCCACCAGCGCTCGGACGTCGTGCTCCACGCGCTTCAGAACGACGTTCATGGGTCCACTCCATCCGGGCGACCCGGGAAGGGGCAGGAGATGGACCATTCCGATCAGCGGAGTATGTGCTCCGAACCGGGCTCGAAGGTCGTCGGCGGAGGCCGGAGGGGGAGGCGCGGTCATGGTGCGGGCTCGTTGATCTGAGGTGGACATGTTGGATCTCCCGTCCAGATGGATAGTGCCGATCCCGGCCGGAGTCCAGCGCGGGGCGGCATGCGAACACGGCCGACCGAGCTTCGTCGGATCGTACGCCCCCTGGAACGGCCGCTCCCGTGCGGGGTGTTTCGTACCACGGTACCTCTGCATCGACCCGGTCCGGCCGCGCCGTTCGATCGTGGTCCGGTCGCGGATCGTGGCAGAGATGGCGCCTCAACCATTCCAACCACGCAAGGAGGTCCGATTCGATGGCCTATCCCCATGCACTTCCGGAGCTCGGGTACGACTACGATGCACTCGAGCCCCACATCGACGCACGCACGATGGAGATCCACCACTCGAAGCACCATGCCGGCTACACCTCGAAGCTGAACGCTGCGCTCGAGGACCGGCCGGACCTCCAGAGCTACTCCGCGGACCAGCTCCTGCGGGGCCTTTCGTCCCTTCCGGCCGATGTGCGGACGGCCGTCCGAAACAACGGTGGAGGCTTCCACAACCATGCTCTGTTCTGGAGGATCCTCTCGCCGGGTGGGAGCTCCAGCCCCGAGGGAGATCTGGCCGGCGCTCTGAACGAGGCGTTCGGGTCGTTCTCGGCGTTCAAGGAAAAGCTGAGCTCCGCCGCCGGCGGTCAGTTCGGATCCGGTTGGGGTTGGCTGGTCGTCGACCCGTTCGGCAGACTCCGCGTCACTTCGACGCCGAATCAGGACTCCCCCTTGATCGAGGGAGCCGCCCCGATTCTCGGGGTGGACGTCTGGGAGCATGCATACTACCTCAAGTATCAGAATCGTCGCCCGGACTATCTGAGCGCCTTCTGGAACGTCGTGAACTGGGATGTGGTGGGCGAGAACTACGCCGCCGCGAAGGGCGGCTGGATCTCGGGAGTCTGACGCTCCGGGAGATCAGACGGGTGCCGATGAGGTGACGAGGCGGTGGGCCCCCGGGGAGAGGATCATCTCCCTCCGGGGGCACATGTGTGGCGTCATGTGAGCTTTCTGTCGCCACGGCGGCCGTCCCAGGGGGGAGGCGAGTTGCTTGCGCGGAGGCCGCCATCTGTTTACTAGTTCGAACCGAAGTTGTGTGTGCCTCAAAAGGCGCCGTGGCGCACACGCAAGGCCCGGGTCGGGTCTCGAACCGGGGGTACTGGAATCAGCCGAAACCGACCTCAATGAATCCTTCTGAACACACTTCGCGATTGCGGTCGACGATCTTCGCATCCATGATCGCGGTCGGGCTGCTCGCCTTCACCGTTGGTGGGGCTAGCGCGCAGTCCCTCCTCGGATCCTCGAGCTCACTCGACCTCCAAAATCAGCAAGCGCGGCAGCATGACTTCTCGTACCTGCGTACGCCTGGCGAGGTCACGGGGTTCGTGCAGAGCGGGTACCTGGTCCCGGTGACCCCGACGCGGGACATGGACCTGCATCAGGTCTCGTTCCCGTACGCGCGTCCAGAGGTGCGGGTGTTCATCCAGCGCCTCGCTTCGCAGTACCGTGCGGCATGCGGGGAGAAGCTCGTGGTGACGAGCCTGACTCGACCCATTTCGAACCAGCCGGCGAACGCCTCCAGCCGATCCGTCCATCCGACCGGGATGGCCGTGGACCTCCGCCGGAGCAACCGTGCCTCCTGCCGCGAATGGCTCGAAGCAACTCTTCTCGGTCTGGAAAGCGAAGGGGTCCTCGACGCGACTCGTGAGCGGCGGCCCCCCCACTACCATCTTGCCGTCTTTCCCCGCCCCTATTCCGGCTACCTGGCTGCCGTCACCGGGGACGATGGAGTCGTCGAGGCGTCGCTCGAGGCCCTATCGGAAAGCCGGACGCGCCGGGTGTCGCATGTCGTCCAGCGAGGAGAGACGTTGAGCGCCATCGCAGACCGGTACGGGTCGTCCGTGAGTCGTCTCCGGATCGAGAACGGACTGCGCAGCGATCGGCTCAGCGTGGGGCAGCAGCTCGAAGTGCCGGTGGTCGAGCGTGTCGCGGCCGTGGCCGGCGGGGGTGCCGGGGAAGTGGTCGAGCCTTCCGCGCCGCGAGACGAGGCGACCGCCGGATTCGCGATGACCGAGTCTCCGCCGGCTTCGTCAGCGTCCCCCCCGATGAATCCCCGAGCGGAGACGACGAGCCACACGGTGGCGCGTGGCGAGTCTCTCTGGCTCATCGCTCGTCGGTACGACGTAGACGAGTCGGCGCTTCGCCGCGCCAACCGGCTCGCCTCGAACCAGATCTACGCAGGCCAGGAGTTGAGGATTCCGGGGTCGGGGGACAGGGTCGGCCTCGCCGAGCCGCTCACGCATACCGTCGCCCGGGGTGAATCGCTCTGGACGATCGCAAGAGCGTATGGGGTGGATGAGAACCGTATCCGCGTCACCAACGGACTGCGCGGGAGCCGGATCCTTGTCGGGCAGGCGCTCAGGATCCCGGGCTCCGATCATGGGGAAGGGGTCGTGAGCTACACCGTCGCCCGTGGCGAGTCGCTCTGGACGATCGCGAACCGGCACGGCACGACGGTCGAACAGATTCGCAGGACGAACGGGATGGATACGACTCGAATCTATGCGGGCCAGGTCCTGGCGGTTCCGCTCACCTTCTGACCCGAGCCAAAGGGCGAGGAGGGCGGGGCGGCGATTCCGACATGGCGCTCGCATTCGTGTCGGAGATGGCCCATGGGACCCAGGTTCGGGCTGGTGATCACACCGGGGTCCGTACGCCTGGATTTCAAGACCGCCGCCGGCGGTCAGTCCATAATGATCTGAAAAGCGGCACGGTCGCCGCTGCGTTTCTTCCCTGGACGGGTCACGGCCGCGATGCCTCCGCTATCCAACTCTTCGTCCCCCCGGTACCTCCTTGCGGGGCCTCGTGTCGACCTGGCCGGGATCCGATCTGAACTCGACGCCCTTGCACCGTTCGAGGTCGTCCAGAACGTCGATGATCTCCTGGGCGAGACGGGAGATGGATCGGGCGTGGAGCCCGGCTGGGTTCTCGTACCCGGCGAATTGGAACCCTCCGTCACTCTGGACCTCTTCCTTCGTCTTGCCGGCCGTTCCGGCGACTGGTCGGTCCTCCTGATGGACCGGGCCCCGGGCTCCCTTGAAATCGTGCCCGTGTCTCCCGGGTTTCGCACGGATCTGATCTCGGCGGCTTCGAGGCTGGACGAAGGGGGGGCTGGGCTGGGTCTGCTTTCCTTCCGGCATTCGCTGACCGAGTTGGCTCGGATCCGACACGATATCAACAACCCCCTGACCGCCGCGCTCGCAGAGGCGCAACTCGTGCTCATGGACGTCGAGCCTGGAACTGAAACCGCGGCGTCGCTCCAGGCGGTCGAGGAGCAACTCCGCAGGATCCGCGATCTGGTCGCACAGCTCACGGCTCTCCGGGTGCCGGCTCCAAGGGCGGAGTGACCTGCCGAGGGAAGTCTTGAACGCGAATCCGCCGTCGGATTCGGAGCAGGGCGGTTCCGTGCAAGAGGTGCCGCCCCGATTCGAGGTGCCGTGGACCCTTGGGCCTCGGAATCTCCTCCGATGGCTGTATCTGGGCCGGATCACCCTCGTCTCGGGAATCCTCGTCGCGGCGCTGCTTGTCTGGCAGCAGGTCCAGCCCGAGTACACGCTACTCGCGACCCTGATGTTCGTGGCGGCGCTCGTCGTGACCGGGGGGGGGCTCTGGTACTCCCAGGTCCGGGACGACGAGCCGGGCCGGACGTTCCTTTACGGGCAGGTCGTCTTCGACGTCCTTCTGGTCACGGGTGTCGTACACCTCACCGGCGGTGGCGACAGCGACTTTGCGTGGCTCTATATCCTCGTCATCAGCGAAGGGGCCCTTCTGCTCCCCCTTCCCG
>JBBDIV010000048.1:6824-17061 GCA_040880225.1 Gemmatimonadota bacterium | reverse complement strand
GCGTGGCTCTATATCCTCGTCATCAGCGAAGGGGCCCTTCTGCTCCCCCTTCCCGGGGGCGTCCTCATCGGGGCGCTCGCCGCGATCCTCTACTTCGGGGATATCGTCTGGGGCCATGCGGAGACTCTTTCCGGGAACGTACTCCTCCAGATCGGGCTCTTCGCCCTGGTCGCGTTTGCCACGGGTGTGCTCGGAGACCGGCTTCGGCGGGCCGGAATTGCGCTGGGTGTAGCGCAGACGGAGCTGCGGCGCCTGAGGATGGATACCGGGGACATCCTCGAGACGATCAGCACCGGTGTGGTCACGGTCGAGGAGAAGGGCCGGCTGATCTACATGAACCCGGCGGCCGAGGCCCTCCTCGGGATGGACAGCCGGCAGTGGCGGGGGGCCCTGGTCTTTGACGCGATCGGCCGGGTCGCCCCGGAGCTGCTCGATCTTCTTCGGCGGGCGCTGGAGGAGCGAGTTACTCTTCTCCGGTACACCGCCACCGCATTTCGCGGCGACGAGCAGGTCGTTCTGGGCGTGAGCACCACGTTGAGGGAGGAGAAGGGTGTGCCTGCGGCCGTGACGGCCATCTTCCAGGATATCACGGACCTGGAGAAGCTCGCCGTGCTCAACCGCCGCAATGAGCGGCTGCAGGCGGTGGCCGAACTGTCGGCGGCGATGGCCCACGAGATCAAGAATCCCCTGGCCTCGATCCGGAGCGCCGTGGAGCAGTTCGCCCGGCCCTCGCTGGACCCATCGGATCGGGAGACCCTGACCCGTATGATCGTGCGGGAGTCCGACCGGTTGAGTCGCCTCCTGTCCGACTTCATCGACTTCTCCCGGGTCCGCATCGGACAGCTGGACTCGGTTCCGATGGACGCGGTGCTCAGGGAGGCTGCGATGCTGGTGCGACGCCACCCCGATGCCGAGCGCCGGGGGGTCGAGATCACGATCCGGCCCGAGGAGACGGATCTCCGGATTCCCGGGGATCCGGATCTCCTGCATCGCGCATTCTTCAATCTGATCCTGAACGCCGTCCAGTTTTCTCCCGACGGCGCCGTGGTCCAGGTCGAGGTGGACGATCCGCGTGGGTCTGACGGGATGCGAAACATCGATGTGCCGAGCCCGGTACGGGTGCGGATTCGGGACTCCGGCCCAGGGGTGCCGGACGAGGAGGTCGCCCGGATTTTCGACCCCTTCTTCACGACGCGGGAGGGAGGGAGCGGTCTGGGCCTCTCCGTGGTGCATCGAGCCGTCGAGGCACACAATGGACTCATCTTCGTAGACCGGTGGTCCGGTGGCGCAGAGTTCAACGTCTATCTTCCCGGAGAGGGAGTAGCTGCCAAAGTGGGCAACGATGAGTGACCGAGCGACACGGATCCTCCTGGTCGACGACGAGAGCGGGATCCTCGAGTCCCTGCAGATCCTCTTCAAAGGAGAGGGCTACGATGTCCGGACCGCCCTGGGTGGGAAGAACGGGCTGGCCGCAGTCGAGGAGGAGCGTCCCGACATTGTGGTGTCGGACATCCGTATGCCCGGGGCCACGGGGCTCGATCTGTTGGCCAAGGCCCGGGAGGTCGACCCCGAGATCGCCGTGATCCTCATGACGGCGCAAGCCTCCCTTCAGTCCGCCGTGCGGGCGGTGAACGAGGGAGCGTACTACTATATCCAGAAGCCGTTCGCCAACGACGAACTCCTCGCGATCTGTCGGCGAGCGGCCGAGGCCCGTGCGCTCAAGGCGGAGAACCGGGAGCTGAAGCAGGAGATCCGCAGGCAGGGACAGGCGCGGGTCGGTCGGCCGATCGGCAAGAGCCGCAACTTCACCGAGATCCTCGATCTGGCCGACACGGTGGCGCCGACGGATTCCACGGTCCTGATCACGGGAGAGAGTGGAACCGGAAAGGAGGTCGTGGCGCGTTACATCCATACGCAGTCCGCGCGAAGCGATGGGCCGTTTCGATCGATCAACTGCGGAGCGCTTCCCGAGAGCCTCCTGGAAAGCGAGCTGTTCGGGCACGTGAAGGGGGCGTTCACGGGTGCGGTGCGAGAGAACGCGGGTTTGCTGGTAGGGGCAGCGGGAGGGACCTTCTTTCTGGATGAGATCGGCGAGACTGCTCCCCAGACCCAGGTGAAGCTCCTGAGGGCGATCCAGGAACGCGAGGTCATTCCGGTCGGAGCCACCGAGCCGGTTCCGATCGACGTTCGCCTGATCGCCGCCACGAACCGGGATCTGGACGAGCAGATCCGGAAGGGTGAGTTCCGTAGCGATCTCTACTATCGCCTCAACGTGATCGCCCTCTCGCTCCCGCCGCTCCGAGACCGGAAGGACGACATCTCGGTCCTGGCCGGGCATTTCCTGGAGGAGCTGAGCGAGGAGGACGAGCCGCCCCTCGAGCTTTCCGAGGAGGCCCTGACCGTTCTCGAGTCCTACGACTGGCCCGGAAACGTCCGCGAGCTTCAGAATGCGCTCGAGCGGGCTTCGGTGCTCAACCGCGGCTCGGTGATCGAGGTCGACACCCTTCCCGAGCGCCTTCGCGAGAAGCCCGAGGAGCGCCTGGTGGAGGATCGTGCGCCGGCGAACCCCACGATGGAGGTGATCGAACGGGCGTATATCCAGTGGGTCCTTGAGGCGGAGGACGGAAACAAGAGTCGTGCCGCGGAGGTGCTCGGGATCGATCCCAGCACCCTGTACCGCAAGATCACCCGATACGGGTTGGGCGACGGTTGAGAGTCCCGACCGGGGGTTGACCGTGTCTTCCGAGCCGCATCTGGGCCGTGTTCGCCTCTCCGTGGTGATTCCCGCGTACAACGAGATCGCGACGATCCGGGATGTAGTGGGACGGGTGCGCGAGGTTCCCTTCCGGGTCGAGGTGATCGTTGTGGACGACGCCTCCTCCGACGGGACATCCGAACGCCTCCTCGAGCTCGAGGCGGAGGGACTGGTCGACAAGCTGGTGTTCCACGTTCGGAACCGCGGAAAGGGGGCGGCGGTCCGGGCAGGATTCCACGAGGCCACCGGAGATGTAGTGGTGGTGCAGGATGCGGACCTCGAGTACGATCCGGCCGAGCTGCCCGGCCTGCTCCAGCCCATCCTGGAAGGCTGGGCCGATGCCGTCTATGGCTCACGGTTCCTCGGAGGCCCCCACCGGGTGCATCTGTTCTGGCACTACGTGGGCAATCGCGCGCTCACCCTGCTCTCCAACATCTTCACGGACCTGAACCTCACCGACATGGAGACCTGCTACAAGATGATTCGCAGGGACCTGCTCGAGACCCTTCCACTGACCCGGGAGAGATTCGGTATCGAGCCCGAGCTGACCGCGCGGCTGGCCCAGGCGGGGGCTCGGATCTACGAGATGCCGGTTTCCTACCGGGGCCGATCCTATTCGGAGGGCAAGAAGATCGGGTGGAAGGACGGTGTGGCTGCGATGTGGCACATCTTTCGGTGCAACCTCCTTCCTCCCCGGGCAGCGCGCTGGGAGCGGCCCGAGCATGCACCCTGGGAAGTTCCGGCGCGTGACTAAGTCGCCGTCGCGCCGGGTGGACTCCCCTCTTTCATCCTGCAAGAGAGTTGCAGAATCCCACGGGTGAGAGGCCGGTCGGGCCTTCGGACAACTCGACGTACATATCCATAAAGCATGTATGTGTAAGCGGTTATGCCTGAATCGCACGGGTCTGGTTCGTGCCTTGCACTCCCTCGAGGTCGGTTACAACGAGTGAGCGACTCATTCGTGCAGGATCAAATCCGTTTCGAGAGGAGAGACAAGATGAACAAGAAGGGATTCACGCTGATCGAGCTTCTGATCGTGGTCGTGATCATCGGCATTCTGGCCGCGATCGCCATCCCGCGTTTCGGAGAGACCCGTGAGCGGGCCTATATCTCGGCGATGCAGTCGGACCTGAACCAGGTCCGCACGGCGCAGGAGATGTTCTACCAGGACAACAACTTCGAATATGCGTCCACTACCGCCGAGCTCACCGATGCCGACCTGTATAGCGCCACCGACGGCGTGACGATCACCGTCAACGCTGGTGACGGAGCAGGCTGGGATGCGACCGCGACCCACGGCTCGACCGATGTCGCGTGCGACTACGACTCGGACGTCGGTACGATTGACTGCGCCGTTCCGGCTGGCTGATCGAAAGGGCGGGTTTGATCCCGGCCTGACTTGACCGGGGACCCCGGTCGGATCGGAGACGGGGAAGGGGTGGGGTGCCGCAGGACGCGCCCTGCCCCTTCTTCCGTTCCGAAGAACCCGCAACTTGCCCGGAACGTCGACCGGGGGATAGCCTTCCTAGGTGTCGGCGACGGGATGCGAAGGAACGAGAATGAACACACACATATCGACCCATGGCGGCCCCGCCGGAGGCCTCAGGTCTAGAACCGGATTCACGCTGATCGAGCTCCTCACGGTGACGTTGATCATCGGGATCCTGGCGGCGCTCGCCCTGCCTCGATTGGACAGTGCTCGCCAGAAAGCCCAGTTCGCACTCATCGGCTCCGACCTGCGGAATCTGGGTGCTTCTCAGGAGCGTTTCTACCAGTCGAGCTTCAGCTACGCCCTCGATCTGGCGGAGCTGGACTTCGAAGCCTCCGAGGGCGTCCAGGTGGTGGTGACCGAAGCGACGAATCAGGGGTGGGCCGCGGTGGCCACCCACCAGGCTCTCGCGGATACGCAGGGTTGCGCGATCTACCTGGGAGAGGCGGCCGCCCCGCCTCTTCCGAACGGGGGACTCGTGGGAAGCGACCCCGGAGTGACCGAATGCGCGAGGTGAGCGCGTGCACCTTCACAGGCCGGGTCACCCGGCCCGCGGCCTGACGCCCAGCGATGCTCCAGGACCCACCCGGCCGCAACTCTGTCCGGCAGGAACTTCTCGTCTCTGCCGCAGTCCTCTTCCTGGGTGGAATCCTCCTCGCCGTCTCGGCTGTCGCGCTGACACTCCCCTTCCTCGACTCTCCCTTGCAGGTGGCCCTCCTGATCGGGACCATCGTGGCCGCCGATCTGGCGATCATCGTCCTTTTTCTGCGATCACTCCTCGAGCGTTCCGTCTTCGAGCCGCTCGAACGGATCGGCGAGCACGCCGAAAACGTGGCGGGCGGCGCCTACGGTCACCGCATTCCTCCAGAGGAGGGAGAGGAACTCGACCGGCTCATCCGTGGACTGAACACGATGGCCGAGAGGTTCATCTCCGATCAGGAGAAGCTGGCGGAGAACGTCCGCTCTCTGGATCGTACGAACCAGGAGCTCGTGGAGACTACGGAGGAGCTGGTCCGGGCAGCCCGTATGGCCTCGGTCGGGACCCTCGCGGCCGGGGTCGCGCACGAGGTGGGGAACCCCCTGGGGGCGCTCATGGGATACCTGGATGTGGCACGTCGGCGGCTCCGGAGCGGGGCCGAGGTCGACCCGCCGCTGGAGTCGGCGGTGGAGGAGGCGCGTCGGATCGACCGGATCGTCCGGAGCATTCTCGAGTTCGCCCGACCGGAAGGGGAGCACGAGGAGCGCAACACGGTGGCCGTAGCCGCTGCCGTGGATCGAACGCTGGACCTCCTGGAAGGGCGGGGGGTTCTCGAGGGAGTCTCGGTGACCCGGGTCGTGGAGATCGGCGGTGTCCGGGTGCGCGCCCGGGCCCAGTACATCGAGCAGATCCTCGTGAACCTCCTCATGAATGCCCTCTGGGCCGTGAAGGAGGTGGAGCGACCGGAGTTGCGGGTTCGATTGAGCGCGGGGCCGCCTTCCGGTCGGAAGGTCCGGACCCGCCGGGAAAGCGACCCTCCCGGGGTCGACTACCTTCATCGCAGGCGCATTCCCCTGCTGCTGGGTCGAGGCACCGCACGTGACGCGATGCACGTCGAGGATGCGGATCGGGAGGTGATCATCCAGATCGAAGACAACGGTTCCGGCGTGCCGGAGGATCGATTGCCGCACCTGTTCGATCCTTTCTATACGACCCGTGATCCCGGAGAGGGCACCGGACTCGGCCTGACCATCACGGCGCGAATCGTACAGGAGCTCGGAGGGACGATCGACGCCGACAACCACGAGCGGGGCGGGGCCCGATTCACCGTCCGGCTCCCCGTCGTGCCGGAGGAGGAAGAATGAAGGTGCTGGTCGTGGACGACGACGCCGGTCTGCGGAAGTCCGTGAGTCTGATCCTGGAGGACGCCGAATACCAGGTCGTGACCGCGAGCGCCGCGGAGGAAGGCCTGCGCAAGGCGAAGGACACACGGCCGGATCTGATCCTGGTGGACGTCCGGATGCCGGGGATGGACGGTCTCGGGTTCGTGGAGGCCTATCGGGGCGATGGTGGAAGGGTCCCCATCATCGTGATGACCGCGTACGGCGGCATCGACATGGCAGTCGACGCGATCAAGCGGGGCGCGTCGGATTTCCTGGCCAAGCCGTTCGGAGGAGAAGAGCTCCTCCTGACCCTCAAGAAGGTGGAGGAGCGGGAGCGCCTCAAGCAGGAGGTGGGGCGACTGCGAGGCGAGGTGCGGGTCGAACGACGATTCGGCGAGATCATTGCGCGCGCTCCTGCCATGGTGCATGCCCTCGAGACCGCGACGAAGGTCGCGCGCCATCCGACCTCCATCCTCATCCTGGGTGATACGGGAACCGGGAAGGAGCTGCTCGCGCGTCTGGTTCACAACGAGAGCGAGCGATCGGAGGGCCCGTTCGTCCCCGTCAATTGTGGCGCGATCCCGGAAGGGCTTCTCGAGTCCCAGTTCTTCGGCTATGTGAAGGGGGCCTTCTCGGGCGCCGACTCGGACCGCACGGGTCTGTTCGAGGCCGCGAACGGGGGAACCCTCTTCCTCGACGAAGTGGGAGAGCTCCCCGAGTCGCTGCAGGTCAAGCTTCTCCGAGCGTTGCAGGAGCGCGAGGTGCGCCGCGTGGGAGACACCGCCACTCGCAACGTGGACGTCCGGATCGTAGCGGCCACGAACCGATCACTCGAGACAGACGTGGAGGGAGGCAACTTCCGGGGCGACCTCTACTACCGGATCGCCGTGGTGACCCTCAGCCTTCCACCGCTCCGAGAACGTCCCGAAGATCTTCCCCTCCTGATCACCCATCTTCTGGGTCTCCAGGAGGAACGGCTGGGGCTCGAAGCCGAGGGCTTCGAACGAGAGGCGATGGACGCGCTGTTGAGCTACTCCTGGCCGGGCAACGTGCGTGAGCTCGAGAACGTGCTCGAGCGAGCCCTGGTGCTCGCGGAAGGCCCCAAGATCACACTGGGGGACCTCCCGCCCCAGGTCCGTGACTCCGACTCCCACTTGCCGCTCTCGGCGTCGACCTTCGGACCCGACGGGGAGGAAGATCTCTCGGTCAAGAAGCGCGGAGCGGAGTTGGAGCGGGTCCTGATCCAGAAGGCGTTGGCTCGCACCGGGGGCCACCGCGGAAAGGCCGCGGACATTTTGGAGCTGAGCGACCGTGCGTTGAGGTACAAGATCCAGGAGTACGGTCTGGACGACTGACCCGGTGCGGGACGATCGCCCCGGGGCTGGGCGACTCTGTCCCGCTGCTGTCAGCCGGGTTCCTGAAGCGCCGATCTCGCGACTCCCGGCGAGGCGACCGGCGCATACCACCATCGCACCGCGCGGCAGCCTCGCCGAGATTCGTCGTATGAATCGCGGCGGAATGACTCTCCTGGAGCTCGCTCTCGTCCTCGGCCTGATGGGGGCCGCGACGGCCGTCCTGCTCCCTCCCGTTCGCCACCAGGCCGATCTGCTGGCGGTCCGAGGGGCTCGCGAGGAGCTCATCGGACTCGTGCGCCAGGCGCGATCGCAGGCCCGCGCCTTCGGCGAAGCCAGGATCGTCCTCACGGAGGGATCCGATGCGGTTCTGGTCCCACCTTCCGGTCGTCCGCCCCGTCGAGTGGACCTCGCGAGGCGTGGGATCCGCCTGGAGGTGCAGGGCACTCGTTCCTCCGTCGCTCTCCGGTTTGGGCCTCTGGGCGTCGCGCGTTGGGGCTCGGCGTCGTTCGTGCTCCGAAAGCGACGGGCGGAGCTTCCCGTGGTGGTCTCGAGCTACGGACGGATCCGGCGGTGAGGATCCACTCTCGCGGGCGCGGTCGAAGGGGCGTCAGCCTCGTGGAGGTGGTCGTCGCGCTAGCGATCCTCGCTTTCGGAACCACCCTTTCGGCGCGTCTGCTCTGGGACGCTCGTCGCAGCCTGCTCGAGGCCGACCTCAACCTGAGGGCCCTGCTGGTCATGAGTGAGGTCTCGCGCGCCCCGGGCTCCCTCGATGGTCCGTTGGAGCGCTCCGTGGGCACGGACACCTTGCTGGGCAACTGGGGGGAAGGAGGTCTCGTCGAGGTGCGCCTCGGAATTCACGATCCCGCCCCCGGCGGTGGGTCGAACGGAGGGGACGGCGTCCAGGCAGGTGTCTGGCGGCTGGAGCCCTCGCGATGACCTCTTCTGACCGTGGACGGTCGTGCGGCGGGGCGCTCGTCGAGATGGTGGTCGCGCTCACGCTGGGGCTGGTTGTCCTGGGCTGCGTGGGTTCGGCTGCGATCGCGACTCTCAGGTCGGGTCGCGATCTGGTTCGCAGGGTCGACTCGCTCGAGCTCGTGCGCACGGTCTGGGTGGTCCTGGACGAGGAGCTGGCCAGCGGCCGCCATGGCAGGGACTGGCGTTTGGACGAGTCGGGCTTCTTGAAGCTGCGGGCTTTCCGCGGGATCGCCCGCGTCTGCGGCTTCGCATCTGCGGACTCGGGCTTCGACGTCGTCTATCGCGGGCGCCGCTCTCCTGTCCCCGGTCGGGATTCGGTCCTGGTCCTGGGGACCGACGCGAGATGGCGGGCCTTCGCTCTAGACGGGAGCAGCTCTGCTGGGGGCTGCGAAGGCGGGGAAACCAGAGAGGTCTCACGGTGGGACTGGGAGCAGCCGTCGTCGGCGCCGCCACCGGTTCTCGCACGCCTCTTCGAGCGCGGTAGCTATCACCTCGTCGATGGTGCCCTTCGCTACCGGCGGGGAGACGGTGGTCGACAGCCCCTCACTCAGGAACGGCTGTTGCCGGAAAGCGGATTCGTGGGCGCCGATGAGGGGGTTCTCGTACGGCTCCATCTCCGTGGTGGGAGGGACTCCGGTCACCCGTTTCCCTTCGTCTGGATGGTTCGAGGCCAGGATGCCTGGTGATCGACGCGGGTGGCCGGGAAGTGTCCCGCGGTCTCGCGTGAACCCGGAACGCGGCATGGTCCTGCCTGTCGTTCTCGTACTCGTCGTAGCGCTCACGGTGTTCGCCACGGCGATCCTGGCTCTGGCCGGGACCGAGCGTGTAGTGGAGAGCCAGAGCCTGGCCTACCTCGAGGGACGCCATGTCGACGAGAACCTTCTGGCGCGCCGATGGGCGGCGGCGTCGGACGGGAGGGAGATTCCCCGTCTGCGCGAGTGGGGCTTGAGAGCCGGGTTCGTGCTCGTCGAGCTCAGGACGGAATTGGGGACGGCCTCCAGGTTTGGGGTCGGATGGCGGGTTCGGACCGACCGGATTCTTTCCGAGCTGCCCTGGGCCCTGGAGAGCGGAAACGATCCTCCGTCATCGGGAATCCGACGCCTGGACGACTGCTCTTCGAAAGGACCTCGACCGCTTGTCAGAGTCCGATCGGATGACTCGCGCGGCAGTGTATCCGAAACCCCCGACATCGGGCTCCTTGACCCTCCGGCGCTCCTCGGTCTGGCGCAGACCGATCTCGGCAAGGCTGGGAACCTCCCGAGGAGAGAAGAGCCCGCGTCCTTTCGCGTGGCCGATGGAGCGGTCGTTCGGGAGGGGTGGGGCCGGGGTCTCCTCGTCTCGGCCGGGGACCTCACGCTCCGCGGAACCGCTCGGTTCGAAGGCCTCGTCGTCGTTCCGGGGACGCTCCGGCTGGAAGGGGAAAGCCGGATCGTGGGCGTGGCGTTGGTCGGGGCGGCCTCGATCGAAGCAGGTGGGGCCCGGATCCTCGGTTGTCCCGCCCGGGTGGCCTGGGCGCTCGAACTCCCGGAGTTGCAGGGGCTACACCCCGTGCCCGACGGCAACTATCTGGGACGTTTCTGACGGGGCTCGATCCGGCCCGGAAATCATTTCTGTGGATGGGTTCGGATCGGGAATTAGATCCGGTCTCGACGGATCGCATCGACGCGCCGTTCGCCTGAGGACACAGCTTCCCGCTGGCACGGAACTGGCACCTCTCCCGTCCAGAAGCGTGCTTTGCACGGCTTGTCCGAGCTGCTTTCCGAGGCATGGACGGGTTGCAACCGACCCCGGATTCGAGAAGGG
>JBBDIV010000048.1:0-6814 GCA_040880225.1 Gemmatimonadota bacterium | reverse complement strand
TGTTGAAGAAGAGGAGTGCATCGTGTACTCCTCTTCTTCAACAGCCTTCTAGGGAGGGCCGAAGCATGGCAGGCCGCCGTGGCATCACCGTGCTGGAAATCGTGCTCGTCCTGGCGGTCGGCGCGATCCTCGCAGGTGTCCTCGGGGGAGGCATCGGAGACCTGAAGGGTCGGGTTGCGGTGCGATCGGCCGAGTCCAGACTGACGGCGCTCCACCAGCGGGCTCGAACGCTGGCGGTGGAGAGCGGAGTTCCGGTCCGGTTCGTGGCGGACCCTGGAGCCCAGACGGTCTCGATTCGGGAAGGGTGCTACGGGGAAGGCCGACTGGTTCATTCCCACGACTTCAACCTGAGCCACAGGGTCGACATGCTGACGAGTGGAGGCGTTCTTGCGGTCTGCATGACGCCGGGTGGCTACGCCTATCCCGGCGACGCTGCGAGCGGCGAGCAGGGAAGGATCACCTTCCTGCGCGGAGAGCATTCCTCGTCGGTTCTGCTCTCCCCGATGGGACGGGTTGCGCGGCCGTGAAACGCGAGTGGAGGCCGGTCCCTGGGGCGCAGAGCCCGATCAGGGAAGCTGCGCAGTGGTCCACCAATCGAGCAGGCCTCTCGCTCGTCGAGGTTCTGATGGCGGTGATTCTGCTCGGGTTCGGGCTCATAGGGCTCGCCGCGGGAAGCGGCTGGATGGTCGGTTCCGGCGACCACCGCGCCGACGAGGCCGGCCGCACGGCGGCCCTCCGGGCAGCAGTCGAGGAGGTAGGTGCGATGCCCTATGATTCGATCGGCTCCGGCCACAAGACGCATCGGGAGTTCGAGGTGACCTGGACGCCGATCGAGGAAACCCCTGCCTCGATCCTTCTGCGGTTCGTGGTTGCCGACGACGGAATCGTTGGAGACGGGGGATCGAGGGGGGGCAGCCCCGTTGCGGATACCCTCGAGCATCGTCTGGCCCGACCATGATGCGGGCTTCGAAGGGCACCGGACTGGCTCTGGGTCGATCCCTCCTCGTTCTCGTGCTCCTGGGGGTGCTCATCGGAGGCGTGTACCAGGTGCTGCTGACGAACCAGCGGATCCAGAGCCACAGGGCAGGGGAGGTGGACGGGCCGACGTCGCTGCAGGCCGGGATCGAGGTCCTGGCACAAGAACTCAGGGAGGCGAGTCCTTCGGGAGGCGACCTGACCAGAATCGGCCGACGAGAGGTGGCGTTTCGGGCCTCTCGGGCATTCGGGATCACCTGTGGGATCGTCTCGAGGGAGCCCTTGACCCTGGCCGTGGTTCCAGAAGGTCGCCGCTTCGCGGTCGGAGACCAGTTGTTCGTGTTCAGCGCGGGGCACGGGATGGCGATGAACGACGATGCATGGGTCCCCTGGAGGGTGGAAGCGGTCGAGGAGGCGGGCTCGTGTGGCGAGAGCGATACGGAGGCCCAGGTTCTGGTCATGGACGGGGACTCACGGTCCCACGCGGGTGCTGGAATCGGGAGGGGATCGTTCGTGCGAGCGTGGGAACCGGTCCGATACTTCGTCGAGACTCTGGATGGCGAACCTCATGTAATTCTCGACCGGGCCGGCGAGCGAACGCGATTGATCGGGCCGCTCGCGGATGACGAGGGCTTCGAGCTCAACTATTTCGACGAGCTGGGGAGAGCCACGGCAGATCCGAGTGTGGTGCGGACGGCCGAGGTGACGCTGCGCGCGCTCGGACAAGCGGACGGATCGCGACGCGTCCGAGCCGTCGACAGCCTGAGCACCTTGATCTTCCTGCGAAACTGAGACGCAATCGACATGAACCGAGCGGCCGGCGAGGCCCGATGCGGACGCGGGGGCGGAGGCGACCCGAGCGCGGGTTTCGCGCTGCCGCTAGCCATCCTTGCCTTGATCGCGGTGGGCGTCGTGCTCACTGCTGGAATCCAACTCACGCTGAAGGGTCCGGCGGATCCATTGGACGTTGAGCGGTCCACGGAGGCGTTCTACCTGGCGGAGACAGGACTCAACACCGTCCTGGCGGACTGGAGCCCGCCCGACAGCGGACTGCGGATCTGGGGTACGTCCGACACTCGGAGAGGCGAGACCGGCCAGGGACGATGGGTAGCCGAAGTCCAGAGAGTGGGTGAAGACCTGTTCTTCGTTCGAAGCACGGGCATCGCTGGAGCGGATACGGGGGGGCCCGTTGCCCGGCGTTCGATCGGAACTGCAGCTCGGCTGGAGCCGGTGGATCTCAAGCTGCCTCGTGCCCTGGAGACTCCCGGGATCGTGGTCCGCTCCGAAACCAGTGAGGTGAGGGATGGCGATCTCGATCCGCCCATCTGGCGGTCTGAGCTATGCCGATTCCCTGCGCGCGAATCCGAAGCTCCCACTGCGCACGGATCTCCCACCCGGATTTCCGGAGAAGCGGGAGCGAGAGTGGATCGCGGCACGGAGTCGCCGGCCTCCAGATCGCACAATGGGATGGAGCACACGGACGACTGGCGATGGTACGATCTAGCCCGGCACGCAGACATCGTACTCGAACCGGGAGGTCCGTTCGAGGTGGCCGCGCAGATGGAGGAGAACGGGTGTGACTACGGAGCCCCTTTGAACTGGGGATCTCCCACCGAACCCGAATCTCCGTGCGGTGGCTATTTTCCGGTCATTCATGTACCGGGCGACCTGATCCTGGCCGGGGAGGGAGCGGGCCAGGGCCTTCTGTTGGTCGACGGGGATCTGCGGATCGAGGGAGCATTCGAATTCTACGGGCTGGTTGCGGTCCGGGGGGGCTTGTGGCTGGAAGGGACGGCCACGAGCGGTTCCGAGATCTTTGGTGCCGTCGAGGCCGAGGATCTCGAGCGCGAGGGGGTCCGGTTGTCCGGCGCGACACTGATTCAGTACTCGCGTTGCGCGCTGGATCGGGCCATCTTGGGCAACGATCGACTCAGACGGATCCGACCTGTTTCGGGTCGCGCCTGGGTGGATCTTGCGAGTGCCTCATTGTAAAGGATTGTTTCGGTCGTTTCTGGCATCGTGCTTGCTTGACAGTGTTCGAGCGGTGGTGGTAACCTGACTCCGGCAATGCGGGAAAAATATGTTTACTTCCCGTACAGGGGGATGAGCATGGCCCTTTTCGGCCAGAAAAAGAACTCGGTCGGTCTGGATATCGGCAGCGGGTTCGTCAAATTGATGGAAGTCGACCACTCGGGCGATCAGCCCGAAGTCGTTCGTGTCGCCATGCGCCCGCTCCTACCGGACGCGATCGTGGAGGGCGAGGTCATGGACCCGGGGCTGGTCGCGGAGACCGTACGGGCTCTGGTCGCCGAGATGGGCCTGAAAGGGAAGGATGTGGTGACGGCGGTGGGAGGCCACGACGTCATCATCAAGAAGATCGAGATGGACCGGATGAAGAGCTCGGACGCTCAGGAGGTGATCCGGTGGGAGGCGGAGCAGCATGTTCCCTTCGACATCCGGAGCGTCGAGCTGGACTTCCAGATCCTCGATCCTGATGTCGAGAGTTTGCGAATGCAGGTCCTCCTGGTTGCTGCGAAGAGGGAGTTGGTGGAAAATAAGGTGTCACTCCTGATGGACGCGGGGCTGCAGCCGAAGGTCATCGATGTGGACGCTTTTGCACTTCACAATGCATTCGAGCACAACTACCCCGAGGCCCGGGAGGGAATCGTAGCCCTCGTGAACGTCGGTCATGACATGACGAACGTGAACATTCTCGAGGAAGGAATCCCGATTCTCACACGCGATATTCCCTTTGGCTCACGCAGGATCCGCGAGGATCTGCAGCGGGAGCGCGGTTTGACATCGGAGGAGGCGGAGAGCGTCGTCCAGGGCCGCACGCCGCTCGACGACCTGGCGGCTTTCGTCGAGAGCGGGGCGGACGAGGTGGCGGTCGGGGTGGAACGGGCCTCCGCCTTCCTGATGACCCAGCAAGCGGGAGCCGGCCTCGGTCGGCTGTATCTCTCCGGTGGTGGCGCACGCATTCCTGGAATGCCTGAGGCGCTCGGTCGTCGAATGGGAGTGGAAACCCATGTCGTGAATCCATTCGAAAGGGTGCCTGTTCACCCGGACGCGGCCCTGAATCTCGTCATGGACGAGGCGGGCCCCATGCTCCTTCTGCCCTTGGGCCTGGCGCTCAGGGCACCTTGAGCGCCCGATGAGGGGGAAGTTGTGATCGAGGTCAATCTCCTTCCGGGGGGTGATAGGAAGGCGGCGAGGCGCCGCCGATTCTCCTTCTCTCCAAGAAAGCTCCGCGAAGCGCTTCCGTCCGGCGACCGCTGGTCGGTGAGCGCTCTGATTGCGGCTCTCCTCGCCCTCGGTGTGTCGGCTTGGCTCCTTCTCTCGGTGGGTGGTCAGGTCGAGGAACTGGAGGTTCAGACTGAAGCTGCGGTGCGGGATTCCATCCGGCTCGCCGATGTGATCGAACAGTCCGGGACACTTCAGGCTCGCCGGGACTCGATCGCGCAGCGAGTTGCGATCATCCAGGAAATCGACCAGTCCAGGTACGTCTGGCCACATCTCATGGACGAGGTGGCGCGCGCGATCCCGGACTACGCATGGATGACGCAGTTGTTCCAGGTGAGCGGCGGGAATCAGCCGACCGTACAGATTGAAGGCCGTGCTGGCACCTATTTTGCACTTACGACCTTCATGGAAAATCTGGAGGCGTCGCCGTTCTTGCGGGGAGTTCAGTTGGTCTCATCCGAGCAGGTGGAATTGTCGGGCGGCGAGCGTCTGGTCTACGCGTTCGTTCTCGAGGCTTCTGCCGAGCCGCCGCCTCCCGAGGCGATCGAGACCGTGCCGCTCTTTGGACCGTCGGTCGCCGCGCCCGGACCGGACAACGGGGACGAGGACTGATCCATGGCCCTGATTCCCCAGGAGCGGCCCAAGCAGATCGCTCTCATGGTGATCATCCTCGCTGCGGCGGGGCTGTATGTGCTCCATACCTACTGGTACACGCCGACCGTGGTCGAAATCGAAGAACTGGAGGCGCGGCTGTCCCAGCTCGAGACGCAGAACCGGCAGGCGCAGGTGGTAGCGGCCCGGGGTGGCGCCGAGCTCGAGGAGCGGCTCGCGGTATACGAGCGGCATGTCGACCGCCTTGAAGAGTTGATCCCCGAGCGGGAAGAAGTGCCAACCCTGCTGAACTCGATGGCCATGCAGGCCCGTGAATTCGGGGTCGATCTGAGCGCGATGCGTCCGGAACCGCCGCAGGTGGGCGAATTCTATACGTTGCAGAGCTACCTGGTCGAGGTGGTGGGTGATTTCCACGACGTTGGCCAGTTCCTGTCGTCGATCGCATCGCTCCCACGGATCATCACCCCGGTCGACATGAACCTGGAAGTCTTTTCCGGATCGGCGGCTCGACAGGAAATGGTTGCCCCCGTGCGGGCGGAGTTCCGAATCCAGACCTATGTGGTTCCGGGACGCGGTGATCCAACGGATGGCGTCGCCTCCCTCGGGGACGAGGCATGAGGTCGGCAGTGGATACGTTTTTGCGGGTCGTCATGCCGATCGTCCTGATCGGCCTGGTGGCTGACGTCGGGGAGATGCGGGCACAACCGACGCCCGACCCCACGGAAGCTGAAGACGGCACGGTTCAAGGGGACAGCCTCGAGCTGGTCTTCGAGAGGGAGGTCTTCAACTATCCCATCTTCGAGCGCCGGAATCCGTTCCGGCCCCTCGGCGCGGACGAGGCCTCGGGACCGCGATTCGAGGACCTGGTCTTTCTGGGAGCGATCCTTGCTTCGAATCCGAATCAGTCGATCGCCTTGATCGGTGCGAGGGTACCGGGGGTGACCAGCGGGCAGCCGGCAGCGCGATCCTACCGCCTGCGCGTCGACGACATCGTCGGGAACGTTCGTATCCTGGACATCCGGACGGATGCGGTGCTGGTGGAGGTCGAGGACTTCGGAGTCGTGGAAACCCGGACTCTGCAGAGACGGCAGGAAAGCCCGCCCCCAGCGGCACAGGGAACGGGGTCCGCACCTCCGGACGAAGCTCCGGTGAACCAAACCCCGGAGGAGATCGAGGATGTGGATTCTGACGCGGTGTCGGATCCGGCAGGGCAGGCACGAACTGACGACGCGAATGGGGAGCGCCGCAACATCATCGGCGTCCTCGCCGCTCATGCGGAGAACGGGAACGGAGGTTTGAGATGAGCTCCCTTTTGGTTGCGTGGACCTCTCTACTGCTGGCGATGCCGACAGGGGAGGCCTTTGTCGCGGATCCGGGGAGCGTGACCGGGGTCCAGATCCTTCCCGCTTCGGGACAGACCGAGGTGGTGATCGCCCTGGAGGGCACGGTGGAGACGCGCGACTTCACCATGGAGGGACCCGATCGGATCGTGGTGGACCTCATGGGTGCCCAGCTCACACTTCCTCCGGGCATGTTGGCGGGCGCGAGCCGGGGGGGGTTGCAGGAGCTCCGCGCAAGTCAGTATTCGGAGGACGTGGTTCGCATCGTTCTCGAGCTGGTCGGACCCCTCGAGTACGAACTGCGTTCGGGAGAGGGCTATGTCCGCATCTCGATGACGAACCCTCTGGGTAGCTTCGAGCCCTGGGAGGTGGACGCCGGTGGGTTGGTGGCTCCGGGGAGCGAGCTCGCCGGAGCGGTTGCGACCACGGCTTCGCCGGAGGTATTGCTGGACACTTCAACGGTCCCGGCGGCTCCTCTTCTCGTGAGGCAGGACGTGGCCGAGCCGATCACGGTCTCCTTCGCAAACACGCCCATCCGGGACGTGCTCTTCACCTTCAGCGAGTTCGCCATCCGGTCGATCGTTCCCGGGGCCGATGTCGCAGGGGTCGTGAACGCCGAGATCCGGGATCAGCCCTGGGATATC
>JBBDIV010000047.1:0-3839 GCA_040880225.1 Gemmatimonadota bacterium | reverse complement strand
ATTCCAAGCCAGCCGTGGGAGCCCGACCCCCACCTCCGTCGGCACCCCGCCGTCGAACTGGATCTCGTTCGGGAGCTCCGATACGCTCGCGATCCTCCCATCGGCCTGCACCTCCACGAACCCGATGCTCCCACCCGAGAGCGAGATCGCGGTCGGAAACCGATCGTCCCAGGTCGAGGTCATGATGATCACCAGCGCGGTCATCGTGCAGACCACGATCGTATCGATGAAGGGCTCGAGCAGCGCGACGACCCCTTCGGATACCGGCTCGTCGGTCTTCGCCGCCGCATGCGCGATCGGTGCCGATCCAAGACCGGCCTCATTCGAGAACAGCCCTCGCCGCACCCCCTGGAGCGCCGTGAACAAGAACACGCCGACGCCCGTACCCGCGATCCCCGCCGTGGGGTTGAACGCCTCCCGGAAAATCAGCGCGAACGCGGGGACGATCTGGTCGACGTTGAGGAGGATGATCACCATCGCTCCGGCCACGTAGATCGACGCCATCACGGGCGCCAGAACGCCCGTCACCTTCCCAATCCGGGAAATCCCCCCGATGATCACCGATCCGATCACCAGCGCCGCCAGCAGCCCGCTGATCCAGATCGGGACTCCGAACTCCGTCAGGAGCACGTCGGATACGGTGTTGGCCTGAACGGCGTTCCCCGAGAGGAACGAGCTGAAGACCAGGAGAACAGCGAAAAGCGCGGCGACGGGCTTCCACTTCGTGCCCAGGCTCTCGATGTAGTACATCGGCCCTCCGGACACGGTCCCCGTCCAGATGGGATCGTCCGGGCCGCGTGCCTTCACCGCTCGAGTGTGCTGCGCGAGCGTGACTTCGGTGAACTTCGTCGCCATCCCCAGCACTGCCGTGACCCACATCCAGAACAGCGCACCGGGCCCCCCCAGGTGAAGCGCCAGAGCGACGCCCGCGATATTCCCCACGCCCACGGTCGCGGACAGGGCGGTCGAGAGCGCCTGGAAGTGCGAGACGTCGCCAGGTTCGTCCGGATCGTCGTACCGGCCGGTCGCCACGGCGAGACCGTGCCCGAAATGACGGATCTGAATGAATCCGAGGCGGAGCGTGAAGTAGACGCCCGACCCGAGGAGCAGAATGACCACCAGTGGGATCTGCTCGCCCCCCACCGTCGGACCCCACGTCCAGACCCAGTACTCCAGGGTGCTGACGATGAATTCGATGACCTCCATGCCGTTCCTCGCCTCGTCTTCAGAATCACTTCGGGTGGATGGGAAAGACTGCGAACAATGAGGATGCGCGTTCGACGAAGCAAGGACGCTCGGCCGTCCGGAGCTGGCCGGCGGGAGGATGGTCGTGTCTTCCGGAGCCCCCAGGAACCGATGCACCACCTTTCATCGGAACCCGCATCCTGGTGAGGGGTGGCCCGACCGCGGGCCCCAGCTTCCCATCCACCAGCCGCAACGGAGCGCTGCACAATGGACTCACTCACGATCTATCTCGCAGGGGAAATCCACAGCGATTGGAGGGACCGACTCGCCGGCGCATTGAGGGATCGCGGCATCGACGCGGAGCTCGTCGGACCCCAGACGGACCACTCGCGATCGGACGACATCGGCGAAACCATCCTCGGAAAGCAGCCCGGGGATCGATACCGGGATCTCATGGGCGCACGGGTCAACACCCTTCGAACCCGGGTCCACCTTCAGGCGGCCGACCTGATGGTGGCCTGTTTCACGGATCAGTACCGGCAGTGGAATACCGCCGGCGATGCGGGGGCCGGGGTCGCCATGGGACTACCGCTCGTTCTGGTGCGACCCGCCGAGCTCCTCCACGCGCTCAAGGAACTCGATGCCCAGGCCGATCTCACTGTCGAGACGCTCGACCAGGCCGCCGACGCCGTGGCCTACATCCTCGAATAGTACGGAAACGGCGGCCCCTCCGATCTGGAGAGGCCGCCGTCTTCGCCCGACGCCTCGGAGAACGGCTCCGCGCCGCCGCACTCCGATACTCGGACGGCCACCTACCTCAGCTGCAGCTCCGGCCCGAGGTGGTGCGAGAGCTTCTCGATCAGGATCTCCTGTGCACGCTCGGCGATCTCGTCGAGCGACGGTGAGTCCGCGTACTGCTTGGCGATCGTGGCCCGGAGCTCCTCCACGGACGGGATCTCCGGAAGATGCATGTCGCGGAGTTGCGTCACGAACTCCTCCTTTCTCCGCTGGATCCCGGCTGCGGCGTCGTCACGCGTCTTCTGCAACCGCTCTCGCAGCTCGACCAGACCCGGTCGCTGGTCCCAGGCCTCTCGCAGGTCGCGGGCGATCGTCTCGATGGGGAAGGATTCGGCGACCTCCCGGGCCGTCTTCTCGATCACCTTCCGACCCAGTCGACGCTCGTTTGCCAGAATCGCCTTCGGTGGCGCGCGAAGGTCCCACACGATCCCGAACCAGGACAGCACCTTGAGGACGTAGTAGGAGATGTCGATCTCCCACCAGTAGAAGCCCTGGCGGGTGGAGCTCTGGTAGTGGTGGTGGTTGTTGTGCCAACCTTCCCCGAGCGTGAGGAGCGCGAGCCACCAGTTGTTCTTCGATTCGTCACCCGTCACGTAGCGCTGATTGCCGACCACGTGCGCCACGGAGTTGATCGAAAATGTCCCGTGGTAGAGGATCACGGTGCTCAGGAAGAACCCTACGAAGAGGCCGCCCCATCCTGCGAAGAGATAGCATCCGACGGCGAGCAGGAAGGCGGGAAAGTACGGATGGCGGTCGAGCCAGCGGATCTCGGGGTACTGGGCAAGATCCTGTACGGTCGAATAGTCCGCCTTGGACTTCTGCCGGGAGAAGATCCATCCGACGAGCGAGAAGAAGAAACCGGCGTGCTTCGGCGAATGGACGTCCAGCTCGGTGTCGGAATGCCGGTGGTGATGCCGGTGGATGGCCGACCACCACAGCACGCCCCGCTGCGCGCTCATCTGAGTCAAGAAGGCCAGGAAGAACTGAAAGGCCCGGCTCGTCTTGTAGGAGCGGTGGGAAAAGTATCGGTGGAATCCGGCCGTGAGCCCCCACATGCGGACCACGTAGAGCGAGATGCACATGACGACCGTGGTCGTCGTGAACCCGGTCCAGAAGACCCCCAGGGCGGCAACGTGGATCAGGGCGAACGGAATCGCCTCGGGATACACGATGTCGTTGTGGAGTTCCTCGTCGTGGGCATGATGCTCGCCCGGAGCGTGCGCGATGGTCTCCGAAGACACGTTCTCAACCTCCTGGATCGTTCGATTTCCGGTCGTTGCGGCTCGCCGTGCCGCAACCATGTCCGGAGCAGTCAATGCAGCGGCGTGGTAGCGATATGAAGTGGTCTTCTAATTTAAGGGAATCGGGCCGGTCCGACGAGGGCCAGGCACGAGTCGGAGAAGCGAAGGGCTGGATTGGGCGGGACCGCCGTGCTCCGCGGAGCGCGCTCGGCGATCGTACGGCCTACTTGTATCGGTAGGTGATTCGGCCACGTGTCAGATCGTACGGAGACATCTCCACCTTGACCCGGTCGCCTTCCAGCACCCGGATGTAGAACTTCCTCATCTTCCCCGAGAGATACGCGAGGATCTTGTGTCCATTCTCCAACTCGACCCGAAAATTCGCATTCGGGAGCACTTCCGTCACCGTACCTTCCACCTCGATCGCGTCGTTCGACACCCACCTCTCCTGGCTGGCTTGACTCCGTCGGGCGTGCTTCTGCACGGCCCCATGATGTGATAGCATACAAAAGTAATGCCGTACGTCCATTCCAGGAAACGTGAACCAGGGTCGAAGCTCGACTCCTCAGCGAAGGTGGAGTGACACGATGAAGCCCGCGATCATAGTCCTGATCT
>JBBDIV010000046.1:0-25732 GCA_040880225.1 Gemmatimonadota bacterium | reverse complement strand
AGCCGCGATCGACAGGGACTCGTCATCGGCGAAGGTGCGGGGATGGTCGTGCTCTTCCCGCCCTCGATCTCTCTGGGCGCGGCCCGCAACGCGCTGCAGAAGGAAGATGTGGCGATCCGTCTCGGCGTCCAGAACATCCACTGGGAGCCCTCCGGAGCGTTCACCGGTGAGATTGCGGCCGAGATGGCGGCGGAGCTCGGCGCGGACTACGCGTTGGTCGGTCACTCCGAGCGGAGGCACCTTTTCGGCGAGACCGACGAGGACACCGCCCGCAAGTCGGGCGCCGTCCGGCGAGCAGGGCTGACGCCGGTGCTCTGCGTGGGAGAGACCCTGGATGAGCGCGAGGCGGGCCGGCTGGAGGAGGTCGTCCTTCGGCAACTGGACGCAGTGGTCGCAGAGACCGCCCGGGAGACGGCGGGGACGGGCGAGCTCCTGCTGGCCTACGAGCCCGTCTGGGCGATCGGGACCGGGAGGACCGCGACGCCGGACGATGCCTCCCAGGCCCACGGAATTCTGCGGGATCGGCTGGCCCGCCACCTGGGAGAGGATCGGGCCCGGAACACTCCCATCCTGTACGGCGGTTCGGTCAACCCCGGCAACGCCGAGGATCTCCTCGCCGCGCCCGACGTCGACGGGGTTCTGGTCGGGGGTGCCTCGCTCGATCCGGATTCGTTTCGTCGCATCGCGGCCTGTGCTGGTTGACACTCTTCGTGGCGCCAGCGACTTTTTCGTGCCGTGACGCACGGCGGCACGCGACCTGCGCGGGCACCCGAACCCCCGACACGACCCCATGTACGGATTTCTGCTGACCCTCCTCGTGCTCGACGGGATCTTCCTCACCGTCGTGATCCTCCTCCAGGCCGGGAAGGGTGGAGGACTGGCCGCGATGGGGGGAGGGGTCACGGCGACGGAGGGCGTCCTGGGCGGTCGTCAGGCGACGACGTTCCTGACCCGAGCGACCTGGACGGCGGGCACCGTGTTCATGGTGCTGTCTCTGGTGCTCGCGATCCTGTCTTCACGGGGTTCGCAGCCCGCTTCGATCCTGCAGCAGGACGGGCAACCCGCGGGAGCGCCGACCCCGGTGCTTCCCCAGGGGGATGCGCCCCAGGCGCCGGATGCGGGCGCACCCGACGCCGTGCCCGAGACCGAACCCACTCCTTGATCTCGTGGACGAGTGGAGTCTTACTGCCGTCCCAACTCGCCTCACTTCCCGGATGCGGCGATGGGGTGGTGACGATTGAACCGGAACGCGCGCTGAGCTGATAATGATCGGACCGAAACGTGCGCTCTTCAACCCACCCGAAGAATGCGATATCAACGCCCTCCCGCTCCAACTTGCCAAGGATCCGACCGGGGTTAAACTCAGGGGTCGCCCCTGACACCCGGCGCTCGTTTTCGCCTCGAACGGACTACGGAGAACCGAAACGTGGCTCGCATCGAAGTCCCCATGCCCCAGATGGGCGAATCCATCGCAGAGGGCACCGTCTCCAAGTGGTTGAAGCAGGTTGGCGATTCCGTCGAACGGGATGAGCCCACCCTGGAGATCTCCACGGACAAGGTCGACGCCGAGATCCCCTCACCCCAGGCGGGGATTCTCGAGGAGGTCATGGTCGGCGAGGGTGAGACCGTGGAAGTCGGCACGATCATCGCCTACATCGAGACCGAGGGCGGCGGATCCGCGGCTGCGAGCTCGACCGGGTCCGAGCCGGAAACCGACGCCGCCGAGGCGGAGCCGGAGGCCGAAGCTGCGTCGGACGGGGCAGACGAGGTCGAGCCCGAGGAATCCGAGCCCGCCGAGACGCAGGCGCCCCCGGTGGCGGACGAAGAGACTGGCAGCGAGCAGACGGCGGAGGAGCGACTCCGACAGCGGTCCACTCCTCTGGTCCGTCGTATGGCCGAAGAGCACGGAGTGGACCTCTCCGAGTTGGAGGGGAAGGGGAGCGGACACGGTGGACGCGTCACCAAGCAGGACCTGCTCCAGCATCTCGGGAAGTCCGACGAGGACGTCCCGGAACCGACTGAGAAGGAACCGACCGAGAAGGAACCGACCGAGAAGGAACCGACCGAGAAGGAACCGACCGAGAAGGAGCCGGCCGAGAAGGAGAGGGGCGGCGCGGAGGAGGGTCGTGCACGCGTCGAGCGACGGACCGATCCCGACCGGGAGCGGCCGGCCGCAACAGCCGCGCGAAGAGACGTGACCACGCCGTCTGAATTCTGGAACGTGTTCAACACCCAGGTACAGCATCCGGAATTCCCGGTCCGCGAGGGGGATGACGTCGAGACGATGGATCGGATCCGCCGCCTCACCGCCGAGCACATGGTGCTCGCGAAGCGGATCGCGCCGCACGTCCACTCCTTCATCGAGGTCGACTTCACCCGCGTGGATCAGCTCCGTCGCGCCAACAAGAACCGGTGGGAGGAGCAGGGCGCTCGGGTGAGCTTCACAGCCTTCGTGGCGTGGGCACTGTCGCGTGTGCTGCGCGAGTTCCCGATGATCAACGCTACGGCATCGGGAAACAACATCATCTATCGGGGCAGCGTGAACCTGGGCATCGCCGTGGATCTCGATCCCGGATTGATCGTGCCCGTAATCCGCGATGCGGACGACCTCTCCCTCGTCGGAATCGGGAAGAAGGTGGTCGACCTGGCGGAACGGGCTCGCTCGAGGAAACTCAGTCCCGACGAGATCCAGGGCGCCACCTTCGCGATCACCAACCCTGGAGTTCTGGGCACTCTCGTGGGCATGCCCATCATTCCCAAAGGCACTGCGGGTATCCTCGGGACGGGCGCGATCGAGAAGCGGGTGGTCGTGGTCGAGGACGCCGAGACGGGGGTCGACTCCATCGCGATCCGGAAGCGCGCCGTGTTCTCGCTGGGCTACGATCATCGGATCGTGGACGGTGCCGATGCGGCCCGCTTCCTTTCTCGACTCAAGGAAATGCTGGAGGACTTCCCGGAAGACGCCTGAGCCCGCTCGGTCTGCGGCCGGGGAGCGCGCCGGCGGTCTTCGTCTTCGCCACTCGGTCCGTACGTCGCTCGGTCCGCTTCGGTAGCGAGAGGTACGGATCCGCATGAGTACTCTGGACCCGCAGGCGAGTCGCATCCTGGAGGCCCGACGCCTGGGACGAATGGAGTACGACCGCGGCCTCGAGCTCCAGGAGCGGATCGTCGCTCGGCGGAGGCGGGGAGAGGTGGAGGATCAGCTCCTCCTTCTGGAGCATCCGCACGTGATCACCCTCGGATCCGCCGCCCGGCGGGAGCACGTCCTGGCATCGCCGGACCGCCTGGGTGAGCTGGGCATCCAGCTCACCGAAACGGGGCGGGGAGGCGACGTCACCTACCACGGCCCCGGTCAACTCGTCGGCTATCCCATCCTGGATCTACGGCCGGATCGCAAAGACGTGCATCGATACCTCCGTGACCTCGAGTCGGTACTTCTGCGTGTGCTGGACTCCTACGGCCTGACGGGTGAGCGGATCGAGGGGAGGACGGGGGTGTGGTGCGGGGGGGCGAAGGTGGCCGCCATCGGGATCCGGGTGTCGTCGCGGTGGATCACGTCGCACGGGTTCGCACTCAACGTTTCCACCGACCTGGCGTACTTCGAGACCATCGTACCCTGTGGCCTGGACGACCGCAGCGTGACGTCGTTGGAGGCACTCCTGGGGGAGCGGGTGGAGATGGAGCGGGTCCTGGCGCGGACGGCCGAAGTGTTCGCGGAAGTCTTCCAGCGCGTTCTGAGATCTCCCGAGGGACTTCCGTAGGAGGGGGGACGGCGTTCCAGTGATGCTGTCGCCGGAGTCGTGCGGCTCGGCTATCCGGGTCCCACCGCTGAGCCGGGCGGGGCGAACTCGAAGAAGTCCATGTATCGGCCCCGTGCCTCGCGCTGCTCCTCGAGCCATTCCAGGAAGCCGGATTCGGTCAGGCCGTTCGAGCGGTCCTGACGCGTCGCCGCTCCGACCGCGAGCTCGTTCGCATACTCGTTGCGCGGATGTCCCGCGTGTCCACGGACCCAGAACCAGTCCACTTCGTGCCGAGCGGCTTCCTGGTCGAGCCGCTTCCAGAGTTCGAGGTTCTCGATCGGGCCCTTCTTTCGCTTCCACCCCTTGGCCTTCCAACCGGGAAGCCAGTCCCGCATGCCTTTGACGAGATATTGGGAATCGGAGACGAATCGAACCCGGCACGGCCGGTTGAGCGTTCGCAATCCCTCGATCGCGCTGGCGATCGCCATGCGATTGTTCGTCGTATCCGAGCCCGAGATCCAGTAGTCGCGACGGATCCATTCCTTTCCACTCCAGAATTCCACCAGGCCACCTGCACCACCCGGGTTTGCCCGGGACTGGAACTGGTTCCCCAGACAGGACTCATCGGCGTGGATCAGCACCTCGAAGGGAGCGGTGGGACGGGCGGCGGGATCGTCGGATCGGCTCATGGCAGAGAAGGTAGGAGGGGAGGAGGGCCGGTGGAAGGCGGAATCCCCCCGCGGAATCTCCTTGACGGGCCCTGCAGGGATCCTACATTCCGGGCCGGAGTCAGGGCCCGCGCCGATCCCGGCGCGGCGCGATCATCGAACGCACGCGGAAGGAACACACAGTGGCCGGAGTCGAAGCGCGCCCCCCAGCGTATCTCCTTCTCGAGGACGGGCGCCGGTTCGAGGGATCGATTCTGGGCGCCGAGGGCGTAGCGCTCGGTGAGGTCGTGTTCAACACGGCCATGTCCGGATATCAGGAGATCCTCACCGATCCGTCCTATACCGGGCAGCTCGTCACCATGACCTACCCGCTGATCGGCAACTACGGAGTCAATGCGGAGGACTCCGAGTCCGACCGGCCCCGCGTGGGAGGATTCGTGGTGCGTGAAGCCGCCCGACGCGCCTCGTCCTGGCGAGCCAGCGGGAGTCTCGAGGAGTATCTCAGAGAGCATGGCGTGGTAGGGATCAACGAGGTCGACACTCGCGCGCTGACCCGTCATATCCGCGACCGCGGTGCGATGCGCGGTGGGATCGCTCCGGCCGACCTCGCGCAGGGGGATCTCCTGGAGCGGATCCTGGCCCATCCCAGGATGGAGGGTCTGGATCTCGCCTGCGGCGTCTCGACCGACCGTCGCTACGAGATTCCCGCTCAGGGTGAGGAGCGGTTCCACGTCCTCTCCTACGACTTCGGAGTGAAGGCGCACTCCCCGAAGCTCCTCGCGGAGCGTGGCTGTCGGGTGACCGTGGTGCCTTCGGACACCACGGCCGAGGCGATCGCCGAATCGCAGCCCGACGGCCTGTTCATCTCGAATGGACCGGGGGATCCGTCGGCGGTGGCGGAGGCCATCGAGGCGATCCAGCAGTCGGCGGAGTCGGGCGTCCCCGTCTTCGGGATCTGCCTGGGGCACCAACTGATCGCAAGGGCCTTCGGCGCGCGAACCTACAAGCTTCCGTTCGGCCATCACGGGGCCAATCACCCGGTGCAGGAGTTGGATCGGGGCCGCGTCGAGATCACATCGCAGAATCACGGATTCGCGGTTGAGATGGCGCTCGATCGTTCGATTCCGGGTGCGCCCGGGTTGAGGAGCACGCACATCAACCTCTATGACGACACGCTCGAAGGCCTCGCGCACCAGGAGCTCCCGGTGTTCTCCGTCCAGTATCACCCCGAGTCCGCCCCGGGGCCGCACGACTCGAGATACCTGTTCGACCAGTTCGTGAGACTGATGGAGGCGCGGAAGGTTTCGGCCTGAGCGTCGCACGGCCGCACTCGACTGGTTCGGGCACCCTGCCAGCCATCTGACATCAGGCCGCCCACTCCCCGTGTCCCCAGGGTTGACGCCCTCATTCGCGTGGGGTTACCCTTGCCGCTTCGTACACGCTCGAACGTACGGATCTCCTTGCGCGACTTGGAGAACGCGGATTTTCGTGGTCACCGCGGATGCGACTTTTCGTCTCGACCTCACCGTCGGGGTGAATCCACGGGTGGACCGGGTCACGGAAACGTCCAGACATCTTGTTCTACGGAGAACGGAATGACGAAAGCAGACCTCGTCGAGGAAGTGGCCGAGGCGATCGGCCCTGGGGTGACGAAGAAGGATTGCGCCCTGATCGTGGACGGATTCCTGAACGCCGTGAAGAAAGCGTTGATGAACGGCGAGAACATCGAGATCCGCGGATTCGGCACGTTCAAGGTGCGCCGGCGGAAGGCGCGCAAGGCGCGCAATCCTCGCACGGGCGAGTCGGTCCGGGTCCCGGAGCGGTACGTGCCGGTGTTCAAGCCTTCCAAGCAACTCCGGGGCCGCGTGTCGGCGGAAGGAAAGAAACGCGAAGAGTAGCCCCCCGCTCCCGCATCGCCTCCTGCGGACATCCGATCGATCTCCCCGGCCCGACCGCGATCGGTGCCTCGGGGAGCCCCGCCACTTAACACCCGCGACTCCCTCCGCGTCCAATCATCGGTGACGAATCGAGACGAATCCCGGGAACCGGGCGACGCCGAGTTGCTGGAACTTGCCCGGTCCGGCGACACGCGGGCCGTCAACCTGCTCGTGCAGAGGCACCAGGCCGTCGTCTACCGATTCCTTCTCGGATTCCTGAAGGACGAGGACCAGGCGGCCGATGCGGCTCAGGAGACGTTTCTCAAGGCGCTGGACCGGCTCCACGGATTTCGGGGGGATGCCTCTTTCAGGACCTGGCTCCTGGCCATCGCTCGCAACGAAGCGCTCGGTTCGATTCGAGCCCGAAGCAGGAGACGGGAGGAGTCCCTGGACCACACCGGCCCACTGCAGGGTCGGACGAATCCGCCGGACGAGGTCGCCGTCCGGACGGAATCGGTCCAGCGGGTTCGGACAGCGCTCGAGCGGCTGCCCGAGAAACAGAGGTTGAGCGTCTCGTTGCGGCTGTTCGACGGCTTGAGCTTCCGGGAGATCGGTGAGGTGATCGACTCTTCGGAGGGTGCGGCCCGTGTGAACTACCACTATGGCATCGGCCGATTGCGGGAGTGGCTTCATGACGACAGGTGACGAATCTGGAATTCTGGCTGGAGACGGCCCCGGGGCCGGAGAGCAGGCGTGCGCGTGGACCCGGGATCGAATCCCGCTCCGGGGGCTTCAAGGACTCTCCCGCTCCGAGCTCGCCGAACTGGAGGTGCATCTCCTCCGATGCGGGGACTGCCGGGCCGAGGCCGAGTTGGTGGAGACCCTCCAGGCGAGTTCGCCGGAACCGCCACCTTCGATCCTGGTCGGGGTGCTGGAGGCGCGAGCGGCGCGGAACGACTCCCATGGATCGGACTGGAGGCGTTGGGTGATCCGGTCGGCGGCGGTCCTGGTTCTCGCGCTCGGGGCGAGCGTGATCTGGAGCCGCGACGGCGGAACGGATGCTGTGTGGGCCCTGGCGCTGGAGACCGAGCCGCCGGCGTGGTACGGGAGCGACTGGGTGGTGGCGGGGCAACCGATTCCGGAGGGACTTCCCGACGAGGTCCTTCGTGGGCTACTCGAGGAGATCGACCCATGATCCGAATGTCGAGCGCGATCCAAATGTCGAGCGCGATCCGAATGTCGAGCGTGGCGGTGTTCGCCATGTCGCTGCTCCTGCTGACTGCGGCGTCCCCGTTGTTCGCCCAGAACGGGGGGAGCGACGGAGACATGGATCGAGAGGAGATGCTCGAGCGGGTCGAGACCTATTTCCAGGAGCGTCTCGCCCGCGAGCTTCGCATCGAGCCCGAGCAGCGCTCCGCCTTCATGGCGGCGTTGTCCGAGTTCGGGGAGTCCCGGGGTGAGCTTTTTCCCAGGAAACGCGAGCTGATGGGTGAGGTCCGGCGGTACCTCCGGGAGGGTGGTTCCGAGACCGAGGCCGAAGCGCTGATCGAGGATTTGCGAGCGATTCGCGAGCGGGAGGCCGCGCTCCTGATCGAGGAGGAGGATCGGCTTCTGGAGATTCTGAGACCTTCCCAGGTGCTCAGGCTCCAGATCCTGCGTGAGCAGTTCCAGAACGAGATCCTGCGTCTGAGGGACGCGAACCGCCCCGATTCATTTCCGGGCCCTCGGGGGCGTGGATTCCGCGACTGGATCCCCGGCTTCCGGCGCTGACCCCAGGTCATTCCCGGCCTCCTTCCGGGTCCCGTTGAGCGGGCCCCGATCTCACCGTCCGGGTGGTCGTCCGAGGTCCCTCGGATACCGTCTCGTTGCACCGTTGACACCCACTGGGGGCCCGGGTAGCTTCCGGCGGCTTGTTCCCCGAAAGACTATGCCTCGAGAGGACGGAATGCGGAAGATTACCGTAGTTGGAGCCGGGCACGTCGGCGCGACGTGCGCGCAGCGGCTCGCGGAGCTCGAGTTGGCGCGCGAGGTCGTAATGATCGACGTGGCCGACGGAATCCCACAGGGCAAAGCGCTCGACCAGTGGGAGAGCGCGCCCATCGAGGGGTTCGACACCCGGGTGACCGGATCCACGGAGTACGACGCCGCGCAGGGTTCGGAAATCTTCATCGTCACCGCAGGCGTGGCGAGGAAGCCCGGGATGAGTCGCGACGACCTTCTCAAGACGAACGCCGGCATCGTGCGTTCGGTCTCGGAAGAGATCGCACGCGTGGCACCGGATTCGATCATCATCATGGTCTCGAATCCGCTCGACGTGATGTCATACGTCGCCCTCCAGACGACGGGGTTCCCGAGGGAGCGGATCCTCGGTATGGCCGGGATTCTGGATACGGCCCGCTACCGCTCCTTCATCGCGCTCGAGCTTGATGTGAGCGTCGAGGACATCCAGGCGCTCGTGCTGGGCGGGCACGGAGACACCATGGTGCCGCTCGTCAACTACACCACGGTCAGCGGAATCCCCCTCACCCAGCTCCTCTCCGCCCAGAAGATCGAGTCGTTGACCGAACGAACCCGCAAGGGCGGGGCCGAAATCGTCGGCTACCTCAAGACGGGGAGTGCCTACTACGCTCCGTCGGCTGCCGCGGTTCAGATGGCCGAGGCCATCGCGAAGGACAAGCGGCGGATCCTACCCTGCGCCGCCTATCTCGAAGGCGAGTACGGTCAAAAGGGGATCTTCCTCGGGGTGCCCTGCAAGCTGGGAACCGGAGGGCTCCAGGAGGTGATCGAAGTCGATCTCACCGACGACGAGCGCACGGCGCTGGAGTCGAGTGCCGACTCGGTGCGCGCGACCATGGCCGCTCTCGGCTAGGTTCGCGACCCGAGACGATTCGAGAAATCCGGACGAGTCGGCGAGTGAGTGCGATCCAATGAGACGCGTGCAGGCACTCTACCACTCCTCGGTGGGCAAGAAGGTAGCGATGGCCTCGAGCGGGGTCATCCTCTTCGGCTACGTGCTGATGCACATGTTGGGGAACCTCAAGGCCTTCCAGGGAAGGGAGGCCCTCGACGGGTACGCCGAGTTCCTCCGACAAGCCGGATACCCGCTGATCCCCGAGAACGGCCTTCTCTGGTTCGTGCGCATCCTCCTGCTGGGCGCCGTAGGGCTCCACATCCTTGCGGCCTGGCAGCTCTGGCGGCGGAGCTCCGGGGCCCGATCGCACGGATACCGGAAGAACGACTCCCAGGTCTTCAATTACGCATCCCGGACCATGAGATGGGGCGGAGTCATCATCGTAGCCTTCGTCATCTACCATCTCCTCCACCTCACGACCGGCAGCGTCCATCCCGACTTCGAGCACGGCTCGGTCTATGATAATCTGGTGATCGGATTCCAGTCGATCCCGGTCGCCGGCTTCTATCTGATTGCGGTCGGAGCGCTGAGCCTGCACCTCCATCACGGGTTGTGGAGCGCGTTTGCGACGTTCGGGGTCGAGAATGCCCGCATCGACCGGATCCGCCGTCCCCTCGCCGCGGGAATCGCGATCGCGATGTTCGTGGGCTATGCGACCGTACCGATCGCAGTGCTCTCCGGACTCCTGAGCCTTTGACATCCGAGGTTGCACCGGAATGAATCTCGATGCGAGGATCCCGGACGGTCCGCTGGCCGAGAAGTGGGATCGACACAAATTCGAGATGAAGCTCGTGAACCCCGCGAACAAGCGGAAATACGACGTCATCGTGGTCGGGACCGGTCTTGCCGGGGGCTCTGCCGCGGCTACCATGGGGGAGCTGGGGTACCGTGTCCGCGCCTTCACCTTCCACGACTCCGCACGGCGTGCGCACTCGATCGCAGCCCAGGGTGGGATCAACGCGGCCAAGGACTACCAGGGCGACGGTGATTCCATCTACCGCCTCTTCTACGACACGGTAAAGGGCGGGGATTTCCGCTCACGCGAGGCGAACGTCTACCGTCTCGCGCAGCTCTCGCTGAACATCATCGACCAGGCGGTGGCCCAGGGCGTGCCGTTCGCGCGTGAGTACGGCGGTCTCCTGGCGAACCGTTCGTTCGGGGGGGCGCAGGTGTCTCGCACCTTCTATGCTCGAGGACAGACCGGTCAACAGCTCCTGCTCGGTGCCTACCAGGCGTTGGAGCGGCAGGTGGCCGAGGGCTCGGTACGGATGCACACCCGCACTGAGATGTTGGACGTGGTCGTGGTGGAGGGCCGCGCCCGGGGCATCGTTACGCGCGACCTGACCACCGGGAGGATCGAGGCCCATGCGGCCGATGCAGTCGTCCTCGCCACGGGTGGATACTCGAACGTCTTCTTCCTCTCGACGAATGCGAAGGGGTGCAACGTCACGGCCACATGGCGTGCGCACAAGCGCGGCGCGGGGTTTGCGAATCCCTGTTTCACGCAGATCCACCCCACCTGTATACCACAGAGCGGTGAATACCAGTCCAAGCTCACCCTCATGAGCGAGTCGCTCCGGAACGACGGCCGGATCTGGGTCCCGAGAAAGAAGGGGGACGATCGCCCCGCGAACCAGACCCCCGAAGCCGAACGGGACTACTACCTCGAGCGGCTGTATCCGTCGTTCGGGAACCTCACGCCCCGCGACATCGCCTCCCGCCGAGCGAAGGAGATGGTCGATGCCGGGCACGGCGTGGGGCCCATGAGAAATGGCGTCTATCTCGACTTCCGCGACGCCATCGACAGGCTGGGGCGCAGGACGATCTCGGAGCGCTACGGCAATCTCTTCGCGATGTATGAGAAGATCGCGGGCGACGACCCGTACGACGTTCCGATGCGGATTTATCCCGCCCCGCACTACACGATGGGTGGACTCTGGGTGGATTACGACCTGATGACCACCGTTCCGGGCCTGTTCGCGATCGGAGAGGCGAACTTCTCCGACCACGGGGCCAACCGCCTCGGGGCGAGTGCGCTGATGCAGGGGTTGGCGGATGGCTACTTCATCCTCCCTTCGACGATCGGGAACTTCCTGGCCCGGACTCCGGGTGGGGGGGCGAGCCCGGACGATCCGGCGTTCCGCGACAGCGTCGCGCACGTGGAGGCCGTTCAAACCCGTCTGCTCGAAGTGAATGGCGGTCGGACGGTCGACTCGTTCCACCAGGAGCTCGGACGCCTCATGTGGGACCGCTGCGGGATGGCCCGTAGCGAGGCAGGGTTGAGGCAGGCCCTCGAGGAGATCCCGAAGCTGCGAGAGCGGTTCTGGCGAGAGGTGCGCGTGCCCGGGAGCGGCAGCGACATCAACCAGTCGCTCGAGAAGGCCGGCCGCGTAGCCGACTTCCTCGAGTTCGCCGAGCTCATGTGCTGGGACGCGCTCACCCGGGATGAATCCGCCGGAGCCCACTACCGTGAGGAGCACACGACGGACGAGGGCGAGGCACGGCGGGACGACGAGAACTTCGCCCACGGTGCGGTATGGGAGTTCCAGGGCGTGGGCGAGCAGCCGGTTCGGCACCGCGAGGAACTGAACTTCGAACACGTCCCGCTCTCGCGCAGGAGCTACAAGTGATGGACCTGACGTTGCACGTCTGGCGCCAGAAGAACCGCGACAGCAGGGGCCGGTTCGAGGAGTACGACGCTCGGGACATTTCCGAGAGCATGTCGTTTCTCGACATGCTCGACCTGGTCAACGAGGAGATCGTGCGAGACGGGGCCGAGCCGATTGCCTTCGAGCACGACTGCCGGGAGGGAATCTGCGGATCCTGTGGCATGGTCGTGGACGGAGTCGCGCACGGACCCAGGAAGCTGACCACCGTGTGCCAGCTACATATGCGGTCGTTCCAGGACGGCGACGAGATCTGGATCGAGCCCTGGCGGGCGGACGCGTTCCCAATTCTCAAGGACCTGATCGTAGATCGGAGCTCGTTCGACCGGATCATCGAAGCGGGTGGATACGTTTCGGTTCGCACCGGGAGCGCTCCGGATGCCAACGACATTCCGGTACCCAGGTTCGATGCCGATCGAGCGTTCGACGCCGCGGCATGCATCGGTTGTGGGGCGTGCGTCGCCGCGTGCCCGAATGCCTCGGCGATGCTCTTCACCGCGTCCAAGGTCGCCCACCTGTCGTATCTTCCGCAGGGCCAGCCGGAGCGGGACGAACGAGCTCTGCGGATGGTCCGGGAGCACGACGCGCAGGGATTCGGCAACTGCACGAACCACGGAGCCTGCGAGAACGTGTGTCCGAAGGGGATCAGCCTCGACTACATCCGCAGGCTGAACCGGGACTTCCTCCGAGCGAGCTGGTCCGGCGCAGAGACCCGCGACACCGGTTCCGGTCGGGACTGACCGCAGCTTCTCGCGCGGGGACTCCCTGCGGCTCCCGACACCCGGCTGGGGGTTGCCTACATCTTCGGCAGCGTCACCCCCACCTGATTCTGGTATTTCCCCTTCCGGTCCGCGTACGCGGTCTCGGGCTCCTCGTCGCCCTGGAAGAAGAGGAGCTGCGCGATCCCCTCGTTGGCGTAGATCTTCGCGGGAAGTGGGGTCGTATTCGAGATCTCCAGGGTGAGGTATCCTTCCCAGGTCGGCTCGAGGGGCGTGACGTTCACGATGATCCCGCAGCGCGCGTAGGTGCTCTTTCCCACACAGAGGACCAGGGTGTCCCGGGGGATCCGGAAGTACTCGACGGTGCGAGCGAGCGCGAACGAATTGGGTGGAATCACACACTCGTTCGTGTCGACATCGATGAACGAGCGGCCGTCGAACTCCTTTGGATCGACCACCACGTTGTAGACGTTCGTAAAGACCTTGAACTCCGGGGCCACCCGAATGTCATAGCCGAACGAGGACAGACCGTACGAGATTGTTCCCTCCCGCACCTGCGCGGGCTCGAAGGGTTCGATCATCCCGCGTTCTTCGGCCATTGTCCGGATCCATCGGTCGCTCTTGATCGTCATGGGGCAGGCGTCCTGGCGGCTCGAGTGGCTGCATCGAAGATCTCGGATCGGATCGACATGGACACACCGTTCGGTGTCACGCCGACCCGGCTCGGACCTGAAAACCCCGGGAGTATAGGCCCGGCCGACGAGCGGGGGAAAGGGGGACCTCGGTGCGGGGCCCGGACCGCAGTCGGACCCGATTTCAACGGGGAAGCGCAGAGCCTGCGGGATCCCCTCGGAAACCCCCAAAAAACGGGGGCACTCCGGGTTGACACCCCCTCCGTTTCTCGGGTACATTTTGAGACGTCGACAAGTGAATGATTTCACAAACTCTCGCGCCGGACCGCAATGTCCTCGAGCTACTTTCCGATTCTCATTCTCCTCGGGATTTCCGTGGTGAACGCGATCGGGATGGGGGTGGCGTCGCACGTGCTCAACCCGAGGCGCGTGACGTCCGAGAAGGACATGCCCTACGAGTCCGGGATGATTCCTCTCGGAGACACCCGCGCCCGATTCTCCGTGAAGTTCTACATGGTCGCGATCAGCTTCATCATCTTCGACCTCGAGGCGATCTTCCTGATCCCCTGGGCGGTCGAGATGAGGGCACTCGGTTGGGAGGGATTCATTGCGATCGCGATCTTCACGGCCGTGCTCGTCGTCGGGCTGATCTACGAGTGGAAGAAGGGAGGGCTGGACTGGGAATGACCGACGAAACGAAGCCCTCCGGCTCCGGCCTTCCAGGCGGAATCTTCGGCTCGGGAACCCCGACGTTCCTCACCACGAAGGTCGACTTCGTGGTGAACTGGGCGCGGCGCAATTCCTTGTGGCCCATGCCGTTCGGGACGGCCTGCTGCGCGATCGAAATGATGGCCTCCGCCGCGTCCGATCAAGACATGGCCCGCTTCGGCATGGAGCGCATGGCCTTCTCCCCCCGGCAGGCGGATGTCTTCATCTGTGCGGGACGCGTTCCCTACAAGCTGGCGCCCGTCCTGCGTAGGATCTGGGATCAGATGCCGCAGCCGAAATGGTGCGTCTCCATGGGGGCGTGCGCTTCGTCGGGTGGGGTCTTCGACGCGTATTCGATGGTCCAGGGCATCGACACGATCATTCCCGTCGACGTCTACGTCCCGGGCTGCCCTCCGCGACCCGAGGCGCTCATCTACGGGCTTCTGATGATCCACGAGAAGATACGTGGCGAGACACTGGCCCGGCACGGGGAGCATCGGCACGAGGATCCGGAGGAGGCGGGCCATCCTCGCGCCGACGCCGAGGAGGTCGAGGCCCTGTCCGGACCGTTCGGGAACTCGACGTTCCAGAACCGGACCAGCGGGTTTGTCCACCAGACCCCTCAGGAGCGCCCCGGGGATCGGCTTCCGTGAGGCCGTACGCATCGACCCCCGGATCGACTCCCCTCCCGGGGAGGGTCCGGTGACCGACCACGTGAAGGGCCTCGACCAGTCCGGTCCCCGAGTGACCAGTGACTTCCACCCGAGCGTGCCGGCTCTTCGGGACCGGTTCTCCGAGAGCATCCTCCGCCACGAGGTGACCGGGGGTGACGAGCATCTCGTCTACGTGGAGCCGACTCGTGTGCTCGAGATCCTCCGCTGGCTGAAGGAGGAGCCCGAGCAGCTCTACAACTATCTCTCCGACATCACGGCGGTCGACTACGGTGGCGGACGGCCGATCCAGGTGGTCTACCAGCTCTTCTCGATCCCGCATGGACGCGCTCTGAGGCTCAAGGCGGAGTTGCCCCTCACGGGGTTGGAGGTGGACTCGGTCGTTCCGCTCTGGGACGCGGCGAACTGGCTGGAGCGGGAGGTCTACGACATGTTCGGCGTGACCTTCCGCGGACACCCGGATCTGCGGCGAATCCTCATGCCGGAGAGCTACGCCGAGGGGCACCCCCTACGAAAGGACTTTCCGCTCAGAGGGCGGTTCTCCCGAGCGGAACAGACCCGGCGGGCTCTCTCACAGGAACCGGAGGACTACTACATCCCCGCAGAGCTCGAAGGGGATCGCGAGCCGCAACTCGTGCGTTGGCGGGAGACCGGCGGTGGAGCGGAGCCCGTCCACGACTCGGGCGCCCTGCGACCCGTGACCGAGCTCAACGACGCGGAGAGAGCGGGTGCCGCACATACCGAGACCGGGGGGCGCGAGAGCGTCGAAGAGGACGAAGGTTCGGACCCCGAGGGGCAGGGAGCAGGCGGCTAGTCGGGACTCCGATGTCGGGGTCCCGAGAGCGCGAGCATACGGCAACGGATCATCATGTCGAATCGAACGGTGGAATATCAGGTCACGAGGACTCCCGAGCTGGGGATGGATTTCCGTCCCCAGCAGGGACTCGAGGCGCCCGTCGACCTGACCGAGCCCGACTTCGGCTCGGAGCACATGCTGATCAACGTCGGACCCCAGCATCCCGCGACCCACGGGGTGCTCCGGCTCGTGCTCGAGCTGGACGGCGAGACGGTCGTCCGCTGTATCCCTCACATCGGCTACCTGCACTCCTCGTTCGAGAAGCTGGGTGAGTATCGGGACTGGAACCAGATCGTGCCCCTGACGGACCGGATGGACTACCTCGCGCCGCTCATCTACAACTGCGTGTATGTGATGGCGGTCGAGAAGATGATGGGCGTGGAGGTGACCGAACGGTGCAAGGTCGTCCGCGTGATCTGCATGGAGCTCGACCGGATCTTCTCCCACCTCCTCTGGCTCGGCACCTGGGCGATCGACGTGGGCGCCTTCACCCCCTTCCTCTATGCGTTCCAGGAACGGGAGAAGGTCTACCGCCTGCACGATGCGCTCACCGGCGCTAGGATCACGACGTCCGCCACCCGGATCGGTGGGATGATGTCCGACATCCCGGAGGGTTGGTCGGAAGGGGTCCGGCAGTTCGTGAACGGTCTGGCGAAGACGCTGGACGAGGTGGACGGACTCCTGACCACGAACGGGATCCACCTGGGGCGGACGCAGGGCGTGGGGGTGATCTCCGGAGAGGACGCGATCAACTCCGGTTTCTCCGGTCCGAATCTCCGTGCGTCCGGCGTGCCGTACGATCTGAGGAAGGACCGTCCCTACTATGACTACGAGAGCTACGACTTCGACATCCCGATCGGCGAGCATGGCGACTGTTACGACCGGTATCTGGTGCGCATGGAGGAGATGCGACAGAGTTGCCGGATCCTGCATCAGGCGTTGGACCGGCTTCCCGAGGGGCCGATCAACGTGGACGACCCCCGGGTGATCCTGCCCAGCAAGACCGACTGCATGAACGACATGGAGTCGATGATCCATCACTTCAAGCTGGTGATGGGCGGCGTCCAGGCCCCTCCCGGGGAGTCCTATTTCGCGGTCGAGGGCTCGAAGGGAGAGTTGGGCATGTACGTCGTCAGCGACGGGGGTGGAAAACCCGTACGCTGGAGGGTGCGACCTCCTTCCTTCGTGAATCTCTCGGTGATCCCGAAGCTGGTCGAGGGTGGGCTGCTCGCCGACGTGATCGTCGTGAACGCGAGCCTCGACATCGTTCTCGGGGAGATCGACAGGTGAGCAGGCCGACGCGAAGCTCCTCCTCCGGCGATATCCCCTTTCGCAACCCCGGCTGGGCGGGCAACACGGGAGAGTTCGACCTCTCCGAGGCCGAGGTCCGGGGAACCGAGTACGTGGGTCGGATCCCGGCCGACGGCGGTCATCCGGGAGCCTCTGCCACGCGGCCGTACATGCTCGAGGAAAAGGAACCGTCGGCTCCGCTCTTCGAGGGACCGTTCAGGGAACGATTCGAAAAGATCCTCACGCGGTATCCGGAGAAGCAGGGGGCTCTACTCCCGGCACTGGGGTTGGCGCAGGAACTCCGGGGACACATCTCCCCCGAGACCATGGCCGAGGTTGCCGAGATGCTCGGTTTGTCCGAGGCGTATGTCCGGGGGGTCACGTCGTTCTATACGATGTACAACAAGCGGCCGGTGGGTCGGTTCCTGATTCAGGTCTGCACGAACATCTCCTGTAATCTCTGCGGTGGGGACGAAGTGCTCGAGGCCTTCCTGGAACACACCGGAACCGAGCTGGGTGAGACCTCCCAGGACGGTCTGTTCACCGTGATGGAGGTCGAGTGTCTCGCCGCGTGCGGCTTCCCCACCGCGGTGCAGATCAACTCGAAGTACTTCGAGAACGTGTCCGTGGACGATGTTCCCGCGCTCCTCGATCATCTCCGGAGCGAGGTCGGCTGATGGCATATCCATACACGCATGAGAAAGAGGTGCGGGTGCTCAGTCGTGGCTGGGGCGACCCGGCTACGCGAACCCTGGAGGGCTGGAAGGCGCTGGAGGGCTACGACGGGCTGGCGAAGGCCCTCGAGATGGGCCGCGAGAAGGTCATCGAGGTCGTGAAGGCCTCGGGGCTGCGGGGGCGGGGTGGGGCGGGGTTCCCGACGGGTGTGAAGTGGTCCTTCATGCCGAAGGAGAAGAAGGGGGTGCACTACCTCTGCTGCAACGCCGACGAGTCCGAGCCCGGCACCTTCAAGGACCGCGAGCTCATGCGGTGGACGCCCCATCAGGTGGTCGAGGGATGCCTCATCGCGGCCTACGCGATCCAGGCGGATCACGTCTACATCTACTGCCGCGGTGAGTTCTTCGAAGCGAATCAGGTGCTCGCACGGGCGGTCGAGGAGGCCTACGCGGCAGGCCTGGCAGGAAAGGACATCCTCGGCTCCGGAGCGTCGATCGAGGTCACGGTTCACCAGGGGGCGGGCGCCTATATCTGCGGCGAGGAGACGGCGCTGATGAACTCGCTGGAGGGAAAGCGGGGGCTCCCCCGGATCAAGCCGCCGTTCCCCGCCGCGGTCGGTGCCTTCGAGCAGCCGACCACCGTCAACAACGTCGAGACCCTGTGCGCCATACCCCACATCGTGCGAAACGGTGGAGAGTGGTACCGGCAGTGGGGAAGTGAGAAGAGCCCGGGCACGAAGCTCTTCTGCGTGAGCGGACACGTACGGCGCCCCGGCAACTACGAGCTGCCGCTGGGTTTTCCGATGAACGAGCTCATCGAGGACGTTTGCGGCGGGATCCCGAATGGAAGGAAGCTCAAGGCCGTGATCCCCGGGGGCGCGTCGGTTCCGATCATGGACGCAGAGGACTGCGACGGCTGCTCCCTCGACTACGAGGGGGTCGTGGAGCGAGGTTCGATGCTCGGCTGCGCGTCTGTGATTGTCATGGACGACTCGACCAACCTCGTCAAGCAGGTGCGACGAATGGTCGACTTCTTTGCCCATGAGTCCTGTGGCCAGTGCACCCCCTGTCGCGAGGGAACCACCTGGTTGGCGCAGATCCTGGCCCGCATCGAGATGGGGAAGGGGACCGAAGAGGATTTGGATACGCTCCTGGATCTCGGTGCGCAGATGACGGGGACGACGATCTGCGTTCTCTCGGATTCCGCCGCGGTGCCGGTTGCTTCGTCGATCGAGAAGTTCAAGGACGACTACCTCTCCCTGATCCGGAGAGGCGAGCCGGTCGGAGCGGACTAGCGCATGAGCCAGAACGGAGAGTTTCCGGATACCGTCACCCTGACCATCGACGGTCGGGAGGTCACCGTGCCGAAGGGCACGACGATCCTCCAGGCTGCCGAGTCGCTCGGGAACCGTATCCCCCACTACTGCTACCATCCCGGGATGTCGGCGCCGGCGCAGTGCCGGCTCTGCCTGGTCGAGGTGGAAGGCGCCCCGAAGTTGTCCCCGTCCTGCGTCAGCGCCGCTCAGGACGGCCAGGTGGTCCTCACCGAGAGCGAGAAGGCCAAGGGCATGCGTGAGGGGGTTCTCGAATTCTATCTCAAGAACCATCCCCTGGATTGTCCGATCTGCGATCAGTCCGGGGAGTGCAAGCTCCAGGACTACGTGCACGAGGAGGGACGCAAGCACGGAAGGAGCCGCGAACCCAAACGCGTGTTCGGTCGCGACGACTTCGGTGGTGACGTCCTCTTCTACGGGGATCGCTGCGTGATGTGCACCCGGTGCGTGCGCTTCATGGAGGAGGTGGCGCAGGATCCGCTCCTGACGGTCGTGGAGCGCGGAAGCCGATCGGTCATCGACACGTTCTTCGAGGAGGGGCTCACGGGCTCGCCCTACGCGGGCAACGTTGTGGATATCTGCCCGGTTGGCGCACTCGTCTCGAAGGACTTCCTCCACAAGGCTCGGGCGTGGGATCTGGATCACACGCCTTCGATCTGCCCGAACTGCTCGCAGGGATGCAACATCGATCTGCACACGCGGGATGACGCGGTGCAGCGGCTCAAGCCCCGGCCGAATCTGGACGTCAACGCCTACTGGATGTGCGACTACGGCCGCCACCGGTACGAGTGGATCAATCGGAGGGATCGCCTCGAGGCTCCGGTCCTGAGAGGGGAGGACGGCACCCGGGCTCGCGACTGGCCCGATGCCATCGAGGACGTGGCCGCGCGGCTGATGGAAGCGCGCGAAGCTGAAAAGCCCGTGAGGGCGGTCGCTTCTCCGCACGCGTCCAATGAGGATCTCGCGGCACTTCGCGCGGTCGTCGAGAGTCTGGGTGGCGGCGATATCGTCTACCGCTCCCGCCGTGCGGAAGACGAGGTGCCACTGCCTGGCTTTTCCCAACTCGTCCGCCGTCGGGACCTGACCCCCAACGCACGCGGTGCCGAGATCCTCGGGGCGACGCGCGTGGGAGACGACGGCGCGACCGGAGGCCTGGAGGAGGTGTCCACGCACGAGGGTGTGGTGATCGTTCTGGGGGACGAGTTGTCCGACCAGGGAGCGTCGTTCGGGCAGGACGCGGCTCTCTATCTCTACCTGGGTAGTCACTCGACTCCGGCAGCGGACCGAGCGGACGCCCTGCTGCCCGTGACGACGTTCGCCGAACAGGAGGGGAGCTTCACGAACTTCGAGGGACGGGTGCAGCGCTTCTGGCCCGCCCTTCGTCCCCCGGGTGCAGCGCGACCCGCGTGGATGGTCCTCGGCGCCCTCCTGGCCCGGGTTCGGGAAGACGCGAGGAGGCCCGCTCACGTTGCGGCGGCCTTCCTGCGCGCTGGCGAGCTCGCCCCCGAGTTCGAGGGCCTGGCATTCGAGACGATCGGCACGCGCGGAGCCCTGGTCAACGACCCGGTGGCGCTCTCCGGGGGTGGCTCGTGAGCGAGCTCTCCCCGACCGCATTCCTCGTCGCCTCGGTCGTGAAGGTCGTGGCGGTGTTCACGGTGATCCTTGTCTCCGTGGCCTACATGACGCTCGCGGAGCGGCGGATTTCGGCCTTCATCCAGGATCGGCTGGGCCCGAATCGGGTGGGTCCATTCGGACTCCTTCAGCCGATCGCGGACGGGATCAAGAACGTCCTCAAAGAGGAGACTCTTCCGGCGACCGCGAACAGGTTCTTCTTCATCCTGGCCCCGACCCTCTCGATCATTCCGGCGCTGGTCACCTTCGCGGTCATTCCCTTCGCGGCCCCGCTGCCTACGCCGTGGGGCGTGGTCGACATGATCGTGGCCGATCTGCCGATCGGGATCCTCTACGTCCTCGCATTCGCCTCGCTGGGGGTGTATGGGCTCTTCCTGGCGGGGTGGGCGTCGAACAACAAGTACGCGTTCCTCGGCGGTGTCCGCTCCTCCGCGCAGATGATCAGCTACGAGGTGGCCCTGGGCCTGTCGCTCATCCCGGTCCTCATGCTGGCGGGAAACGTCACGCTCACACAGATCGTCTGGGAACAGCAGACGCTGGGCTTCTGGTTCGCGCTCCCTCTCTCGCTCTCGTTTCTTCTGTTCGTGGTCTCCGCGTTCGCGGAGACGAACCGACTGCCGTTCGACCTCCCCGAGGCCGAATCCGAGCTGATCACTGGGTACCACACCGAATATTCGGCGATGAAGTTCTCCATGTTCTTCATTGCCGAGTATGCCCACATCCTCACCGCCTCGGCACTGATGGCCACTCTCTTCTTCGGGGGCTGGAGCGTGCCGTTCTGGTCGGGTGACCACATGTTCTGGTACCAGGGGATGCTCGTCTCGGGTTTCGCCGCGGACGGGGCTCCGATCGCCGCCCAACCGGCCCTCTGGAAGACCCTTCTCACCTTCCTGGCCTTTGCGGCCAAGACGGCTTTCTTCGTGGTCGTCTTCATCTGGGTGCGATGGACGCTCCCGCGCTTTCGCTACGACCAGGTGATGCACCTCGGGTGGAAAGTCATGCTCCCGACGTCTCTGGCCAACGTGATGCTGATCGCCGGGACGATTCTGGTCCTCGACCAGCTCGAGGTGGCCGGATTCCTGTTCGGGGCGTCCTTGACCGTGGTCAGCGGCATCGCGACGGCCATTTTCGTGTTCGCGATCGATCGGGGCCGGATCATCACCGGGGCGTCGGTGTCCGGGGGTCTGATGGACCAACGAGCGGTCCCGGGCCGACCGCCGCCCGGAGGAAACGTACCGACTCGTGTGCCTTCGGCCCGAGTGGAGGGATGAGTCGGGGACCGCGACGGATGAGCAGGGGACCGCGACCAGTTGTGCACGTAAAAGGGAGGACCACATGGCAGCCACGGTGAAGGTGATGAGACGCCCGGAACCCGGGAAGACGTCCTATCTGCGTGCCACGCTCAAGGGTATGGCGATCACCTTCAAGCACCTGGTGACTCCTGGGAGCGTGACGCTCCAGTATCCCGAGGAGAAGCCGCCGCTTTCTCCCCGGTGGCGCGGAACGCACACCATGGAGACGCATGCGGACGGACGCCCGAAGTGTGTAGCGTGCGGGCTCTGCCCGACGGTGTGTCCGGCGAACTGCATTCGGCTCGTGGGTGGAGAGGACGACATGGGGAACCGGTACCCGATCGTCTACGAGATCGACGAGTTCCGATGCATTTTCTGTGGAATGTGCCAGGAGGTCTGCCCGGTGGAAGCGATCCACGTGGGCGTCCACTTCGAGAACGCGGAGTACACCCGCGAGCGATTCGTCTACGACCTGGATCGCCTCATGGAGCAGGACCACCCGAGCACCTTGCTGTGGGATCCCTCGGATCCGCGTTCCGAATGAGGTTCCGGTCGAATGGTTGAGATCCTGTTCTATGTCTTCGCGGCCATGGCCGTGGGGGGCGCCCTCGGCGTGGTTCTCCAGAGAAACCCGGTGGGGAGCCTGCTGTTCATGGTGGGCACACTGGGCTCGGTCGCGGGCATCTTCGTGCTTCTGGAGGCCCATTTCCTTGCCGCGATCCAGGTGATCGTGTATGCCGGTGCGATCATGGTGCTCTTCCTGTTCGTGATCATGCTCCTGAACCTCGGGCACGAGTACCAACCCGACTTCAAGCGAGGCTTCGGGGCCTTCCTCGCCTTTGCGGTCGTGGGCTCGTTCGCGGGCTTGCTCGCCCGGCAGGTGCGCGGAGCCGAAGCCAATCCGATCTACCAGTATTTCCCGGGTCCCGAGGGCATGGACCGCCTCCTCGCCGATCAGGGCGTGATCGGCGCGATTGCTCACCCTCTCTTCACGGAGTACGTGATCGCCTTCGAGCTCGTGGGGTTGCTGCTTCTGGTGGCGCTGGTGGGCGCCGTGGCTCTGGCCAAGAGGAGGGTCTGACCCATGCTCGCCGAAGCTCTCGTTCTCAGCGCCATCCTGTTCGTTATCGGCGCTTTTGGGGTCCTGGTCCGAAGGAACGCGATCATCGTCTTCCTCTGCATCGAGCTCCAGCTCAACGCGGTCAACGTGTCTTTCGTAGCGTTCTCCCGGTATCTCGGGATCGACGGGCAGATCTTCGTCTTCTTCGCGATGACCGTCGCGGCCGCAGAGGCCGCCGTGGGTCTGGCCATCATCATCTCCATCTTCCGGCACTACGAGACGGTGAACGTGGACAACTTCAACCTGCTCAAGTGGTAGGCGGATGACGGGTTTGAGCGTCCTTTCGGCCGGTCTCCTCCAGGTGGAGGGCGGAGCGGGTTTCAGTCCCCTGCTCCCGGGGCTGATCCTCCTTCTGCCCCTCTTCGGTTTCGTCGTGAACGGAGCCCTCGCGCTCCGGGCGGGGATCCGAGGAGCCGGACGACTCCGTTCTGCCGCACTCACGGGCGAGGAGGAGCCCAGGAGCGAGGTGGAAGGTGAGCCGACGTCCCTGACGCGTACTCTTCCGACCTGGATCGGACCCGGCGTTCTCGGGGCCGCTTTCCTTCTGACGCTCCTCAACTTCCTCCGGATGTTGGGCACCGAGCTCCACGAGCCGGTGATCCGGCGGTACTGGACCTGGATGGAGACCGGCACCCTCACGGTCGATGCCGCGATCCAGCTCGATCAGCTCTCGATGGTCATGATGATGATCATCACGGGTGTCGGCTTCCTCATCCACGTCTTCAGCGTCGGATACATGAAGGAGGACCCGGGATACGCGAGATACTTCGCGTACCTGAACCTCTTCGTGTTCTTCATGCTGGTGCTCGTAATGGGTGCGAGCTTCCCGATGATGTTCGTGGGATGGGAGGGCGTGGGGTTGTGCTCGTATCTCCTGATCGGATTCTGGTTCCAGGATCGCGAGAAGGCGGACGCGGGGAAGAAGGCCTTCATCGTGAACCGCATCGGGGACTTCGGTTTCCTGATCGCCATCTTCCTGCTCTTCCAGGCGCTCGGAACGGTCGACTTCGTCGGTGTATTCGAGGCGGCCCCGACGGAGTTCGCGTTCGGCGGTGGGGTGGTGACTGCGGTGACGCTCTTCCTCCTGCTCGGCGCGGCCGGGAAAAGCGCCCAGGTGCCGCTCTACGTATGGCTCCCCGACGCGATGGCCGGGCCGACCCCGGTCTCGGCGCTCATCCATGCCGCCACGATGGTCACGGCCGGTGTGTACCTGGTGGCTCGCGCGGGCGTGCTCTTCGCTCTCGCCCCCGTGGGTGCGGCCGCGGTCGCTACGATCGGCGCGGTGACCGCACTCTTCGCCGCGACGATCGGGTTGCAGCAGTACGACATCAAGAAGGTGCTGGCGTACTCCACCATATCCCAGCTCGGGTTCATGTTCCTCGGGGTGGGCGTGGGGGCCTACGCGGCCGGTGTCTTCCACCTGATGACGCACGCATTCTTCAAGGCCCTTCTCTTCCTGGGTGCGGGCGCGGTCATCCATTCCATGCATCACGCGCTCCATTCCACCCACAAGGACTGGGACGCGCAGGACATGCGTAACATGGGCGGGCTCCGGCGCTTCATGCCGGTCACCTGGATCACCATGTGGATCGCGACGCTTGCCATCGCGGGGATCTGGCCTTTTGCGGGCTTCTTCTCGAAGGACGAGATCATCTGGTACGCCGGAGCCGCGGCCGGATCCGGGTATCCGGTGCTCTATGCGATCCTCTGGGGCATGTCGCTCGCCGCGGCGGTGCTGACCGCGATCTACATGACGCGTCTGATGGTGATGACATTCCACGGGACGAATCGGACGGGCGAAGCGGAGGTCGGGCATCTGCACGAAGCCCCGAAGACCATGACCGTGCCGCTGTCCATCCTCGCGGTGCTCTCGATCTTCGGAGGGTGGATCAACGTCCCGGAGTCGTTGCGCGAATCGATCTTCGGCGGGTTCGGGCTGCTCCCGATGTCCGAATGGCTCCATCACTGGCTGGAGCCCGTCACGCTGGCGGCGACCGACATCCGATACGATCAGGTCGGCGCCTATGCGGAGGCCGCGCCCCTGGGGGGGGGACACGTGGTCTGGGGGGCGGTCGCCACCGGGTTCGCCCTCGGGGCCGTCATCCTCACGGCGCGCGCGGTTTCGAGCCGCACGATTCATCCGGCAACGGAGTCCACCGATCCCACGGGGATCCGGGGTCTTCTCCTCAACAAGTGGTATGTGGACGAGCTCTACGATCGAATCTTCGTGCGGCCCCTGTTGGGGTCGTCACGCTTCGCCTGGCGTTGGATCGACCGGGTCCTGATCGACGGCACCGTCAACGCGGTGGGTGCGTTGACCAAAGGGGTGGGCTGGTTCGGATCGCTCTTCCAGACGGGCCAGGTGACCACCTACGCCTTCATCCTCACGGCAGGTGCGCTGGCAGTCCTCGGCGCCCTGCTCTTCTGACCGGAACGGAGTCCGATGACGTCACTTCTCCAGACGGTCGCCTACGAGTCCTGGGCGCTTCACGCCCTGATCTGGCTCCCCCTCGTAGGGATGTTCGTGGTGCTCCTCGGGCCCCGGGAGCGCGCGAAGCACGTGGCTTTCGCGTGGTCCGCCGGACTCTTCGTGCTGAGCCTCGGACTCTGGTGGGCCTTCGATCCGACGGGGGACCTCTTCCAGCTTTCGAATCGGTCGGAGTGGATCGAGGCGTGGGGCGTGAGCTACGCCCTGGGGGTGGATGGGATCTCACTGTTCATGATCCTTCTTACCGGCCTCACGATGCCGCTCGCGATCCTGGGCTCGTTCCGATATATCGAGGACCGGGAGCGGGCCTTCTATGCGCTCATGCTCCTTCTCCAGACGGGGCTCGTGGGCGTGTTCGCGTCGATGGATCTCTTCCTCTTCTACGTGTTCTTCGAGCTGACCCTGGTCCCGATGTACTTCATCATCGGGGTCTGGGTAGGGGAGCGGCGGATCT
>JBBDIV010000045.1:0-4086 GCA_040880225.1 Gemmatimonadota bacterium | reverse complement strand
AGATCCGTATCGAGGAATGCCGAGTTCCCGCGCCCGAGAGATGCGACTTCGCAGGGCGTGGGAAGCGAATCCACCGAGGTGGGAGCCGGAGCCGCTCGCCTGGTGAACGCTCGAACTCGACGCATGGTACGGGTTGCCCGAGAGCCCCGGGGCAACTCATCTTCAATTCATCGAATGGACCCTCGGCGGTCGCTGGAAGGTAAGCACCTGCAGGACGCTGACTTCGGCTCGGAGAACAAATTGAAGCGAACGACCCGGCACGCTGTTATTCCTCTCGTCTCTGCCGGGATCCTGGCCGTGGCCTCGACCGGCGTCCCCGGCTCGCCGACGGTCGCGGTCCGAGCGGAGGCCGCCTCGACCTCCAAGGTCCCCGCGGTCGAGCCGGCCCCGGTGGAACTGCGGTGGGACGCCGATGTGCGAGAGGCCAACCTCGACGCTCTCCGGGCACAGACCCTGCACCTGATCGACGGGACCGGGTGGAGAAGTTCGGAATGGGGCGTGCTGGCGGTATCTCTCGAACACGGGGACACCCTCCTGGCGGTGGATGCCGACCGCCCAATGGCGCCTGCCTCGAATCAGAAGATCTTCACCAGTGCGGGGGCTCTTCATCATCTCGGGGCGGACTACCGCTTCTCGACCTTCCTGTTGACCGACGGACCGGTGACCGATGGTGTGCTCGCCGGCGACCTGATCGTCTACGGGACGGGAGATCCGGCGATCTCCGATCGATTGCTGGATTCCTCCACCCGCGTGTGGCGGGATTTCGCCCGGTCTCTCAAGGACGCGGGCGTCCACACCGTGGCCGGCGACTTGATCGGGGATGGAAGCTACTTCCAGGGACCGACCCGTCGCCCCTCATGGAACCCACTCGACCTGGACGAGTGGTACGCGGCGCCTACATCGGCCCTCACGTTCGCAGAAAACGTCGTGACTCTCAGAATCGGTGGAGGGGCTCCCGGCGGCCCGGCGGAAGTGCGGACCATCCCTGAGCGCGCAGCGCTCCCGATTCGCAACGAGAGCAGCACGATCTCCGGCCGTCCCCGCACCTCGATCACGATCTCGAGAGAGCACCCCGACGACCCCATTCAGATCCGGGGTCACATCGGGACCGATGCCGGGGAGGTCTGGCGGCGTCTGACCGTATCCGATCCCGCCATGTACGCGGCCTCCGTCTTCCTCGGGGTCCTGGAGGAAGAGGGGATCCGGGTCCAGGGCACGGTCCGCTCGCTTCGCTCGCAGAGAGCGTCGGCCGTGACGCGCGACGACGTCGTCGCCCCCGCCTTCCGGAGCGAACGGCCTGTGCTCCGGACTCTGGCGGTCCATCGGTCCCCACCCCTGATCGAGTTGATCGACGTCCTCAACAAGCGAAGCCACAACCTGTACGCCGAGATCCTGCTCTTCACGATCGGGAAGGTGACGTCCGGGGACGCTTCCTTTCACGGTGGGAGCGCGGCGCTGACCGACTACCTCGTGCGCACAGCGGGGGTTCGAGAGCAGGATCTCCACATCGAGGATGGGTCGGGCCTGTCCCGTCTCAATCGCGCGACTCCGGCCGCCTTCGTCCAGGTCCTGCGGACAGTGGCGGCATCCGAACACGCGGATACCTTCTGGGCCTCCCTCCCCGTGGCCGGCGATCGAAGAGAGTTGGGACGGATGTACCAGACCCCCGCAGCGGGAAACCTCAGAGCGAAGACCGGTACGATCGATCGGGTTTCCGCGCTATCCGGGTTCGTGCGTACGGCGGACGGCGAGCCGGTGCTCTTCAGCATCGTGTCCAACAACGTCCCCTCGTCCGGGAGGGCGAAGCGCGTCGAAGACGGGATCGGGGCCGAGCTCGCGGCCTTCACGCGTACCCAGGCGCCCAAGAGTCGGGTGGACATCCTCGAAGCGAGAGACGCGTCAGTCTCCGCCGCGGGAACGCCCTCGCGCTGACCTGAGCCGGCGACGCAGTTCCACTCCGGACATCGTTTGAAGCGTGCGGCGCGCGGTATCTTCGCTGTTCCACCGGACATCGCCGAGAATCACCTCGTCCGACTCGGGATGGGATTCGCCATCTCCCATCGGTCGTGCCACGAAGTAGAACCGTCCCTTGAAATCCTTGCCGGAACGGGCCTTCGCCCCGGCACACCACTTCGCTCCGTCTGTGTCCTCGAACTCGCGTAAGCCGACCCAGGTCGACACGGCCTGGTCTTCCATCTCGTCATACCTCCGCCAGCGGACCCCCGAAGCGATGGCTCGGCGGTCCGGTTTCTGAACTCGTGGCTGCCACGGGCGGATCCCCGCGGCCGCCGGCGACTATCCGGATCCGCTCCACGGCTGGGACGCTGCGAGGAGTTCCAGTAGATCTTCTCGCTGAAACCGCATCAGCGCCTGGTCCGCAGCAGATCGACTCACTTCGGGAAGAGGTGCGGTCCGGATCGTATCGCGCCCCCCATCCACCGGGACGAAGAGGATCTCGAAGACTCCCCAGGAGGCGTGGCCGAGCACGATATCCCAGTCGTCTCCAGACAGGTCGCAGATTCTTCGCACAGTCCCCTCTTGTTCCGGTCCGAGCACGCCGGCTCTCCCCGCTCCCCCCCTTGATTCTAAGACCCCATCGGTTGGAACCCAACCCGTATGCGACCGGTTACTCGAACCCGCTGACGTCGGGAGTCGACTACGATCGATCCGCGGGACCCTCGCGGACGCCGACGCATGACGAAAGGGCGACCGAATCCCGGAGCGGGCAACCAGAACGACCGCCGAGCAGGGGTTCACGCCTCGGCGATCTGACGCGCGTCCTGGAGGACGTTGGACATGCGGACCTCGGGAAAGTCGAACACGAGCAGCCCCTCCGACGTGACCTCCGATCGGACGTGCACACCATCATCCATGGTGAAGAGAAGCTTCTCGGCTCGTGGCAGCGTGAGTTCGAGTTCGCGCGCAATGTCCGTGGCCGTCAGCCGTCCCCTTCGTTCGACCGCCGCATCCAGGACTTCCGTTTGAAGAACCTCGAACACCCGACGACGTCTCCGGCGGCCGGCCTGCAAGCCCCCGGTGAAGACGGCCGCGCCGAGCACGAGGAGCACGAAACCCGTGGCCGAGACCTCCGCGCCTCCCTGCAGGACCCCGAGCCCCAGGAGGAAGCTTCCGCCCAGGGCCAGAATGAACCCGGAGAGACGTCGAGCTCTTCCGTTCGAGGGAAGATCACGCACACGCTTCGTCCGGATGCGAGGGTCGACGGCGAGATTCCGCCCACCCCGCCCGTTGCCCGGATATCCGGAACCTCGGTCCTCCGAAGACCCTACTGGATGGGCGCATGTGCCGCCGACCGGCACGGAGCGACGCCATGCGGTGCCGCAGCCCGGGCAGATCTGATCCTCGCGTTTCACCACCCAGTAGATCAACCCCCCGATCCCATACGTGAGAAGAGCCGACACGACCAGGAGGGTGGCGTGGCCCGTCCGTCGGAAGTACGGTATCCCCTGTCCCAGATAGCCGCATCTCCCGCAGAGGCGTACGCGGGGCAACGGGACCGATGCGTCCAACGAGGGGAGTTCGTCCGGAGCGGTCGTGGGCCCGTCGGGTTTCGGACCCTTTCTCGAGGAAGAATCTCGCATGGCTCTCGGGGGAGGAAGTAAGCGAATTGGGTTGTCTGCCCTCCACTCCTCCCTACGAGAGATCCGATCGAAGGGTTCGGCGTCGTCAGCCGGTGCCGGGCCGCGACCCAGGGGGGGACGTCGGATGGGCCGCACAGTACGGCGGACCCGCCGAGCCCGCCGGGCCTCAGGGCAGGCGCTCCAGTTCCACCAGGTCCAGGATAGGGCTGCCGGTGAGGGCGGCGGCGCCCGATCGGATCCGTCCCACGATACGGACGCCCTCGAGGGGTGTGAGGCTCTCCGCCTGCACCATCCAATCGGGTGGGACGGCCACGTATACGAATCTCCTCTCCGCCCCTGGCGAACGGGTTAGAAGGAACGGCTCTCCCTCATAGAAATCGGTTCGGACCTGTTCGGCTTCCTCCAGCGAGATGAACTCGAGCTCCATCCGCAGAAGGTGTCCCCTGTACCGATCCGGATCGGTGAAGAACTCATCCACTCCCACGTC
>JBBDIV010000044.1:0-4124 GCA_040880225.1 Gemmatimonadota bacterium | reverse complement strand
GATCCGAGAATGTAGGCGAATCCGACCTCCTCCGGGGAGCGGGGGCGGACGAAGCTCAAGCTGAGCTCGCTGGGCGTACGCAGCCGGTCGGAGAGGTAGGCCGCGAAGAAGGGCAGCGAAGGGCGGTATCCCCATCCCGAGTCTCCCCCCGCGATCCTTTCCTCGTGGACCGCGAGTCCCTCACTCAACCATCTCGGCATGTGATGGTCGGTCAGCCCCAGATGGACCACGTGCGCTAGCTCGTGCCACAGGGTGGAGGCCCAGTGGAACCCCTCCGTTCCGCGGGCGGCGGGCGAGTCCATGGCCACGACCCTGCCGAAGGCTACGCCCAGCGCACCCAGCCCGGCCATTCCCACTGTCCGGACAGAGAAGTCCGCGCTGCGGCGGAAGGCTTCGATCCGCACGGGGGTCTCGGGAGCGTACCCGTATCGCTCGGACAACGCGGAATACGCTTCCTCTCCCACCTCGAGCATGTAGGTGGCCAGAGCCTCTCCGTCCTCGGGGTCGACGAGGACCTGGAGCCGTTCGGACTCGTAGGTCTCGAACGAATCCATGAGATCGAGCAGATCGAGGGTGTTCTTGATCCAGAGGTTGTAGGGATCGCCCGCGAATGCAACCTCGAGGCTTTCCCGACCCTCCGACATCTCCCCCGTGCGAAGCTGGTTCAGCCCCTGGGCGCCGAAGGCTTCCCAGGCGAGGGAGTCCAGCGCCACGCCCCGGGCGGCGAACTCCACGGCCTCGGCGTAGAAGCGGCGGGTCGAGACCAGGTCCGCCACGGTCACGAAAAACTCCGCGTCCCGTGGGTTCGACTCGAGCGCGCGATCGCGAAGCGCCTCGAACTCGTCCATCCTGCCCTGAAGATACCGAGCGGCTGCCAGAATCCCGAGGGCCTCGCTGGATGTGGGGTCGACGGCGAGTGCGGCTTCGAGATCCTCTTCCGCACCCTCCATGTCCTCGCCGGCCAGCCGGGTACGCGCACGCAAGAGTCGAGCTCCCGGAAGATCCGGATTCACCTCCAGCGCCTGCTCGGCGATCTCCGCGGCCTCCGGAGAGTTCTCGAGCTGGGCCGCGAGCGCCATCCCGAGAAGTGCCGGCGGATGGTCGCGCCGGCGGTTCAAGGCCTCGCGGAACGAGGCTCTCGCGTCGGGAAGGTTGTATGTCTGGAGGAAGAGCATGCCCACTCCGACGTGGGCATCGAGGTTGTCCGGATCGGCCGCGATAGACTCGTCGAACGCGCGAAGGGCGTCGCCGTAGAGGCCCGTATCCGTTACGCCCAGGTGCTGCACCGCGCGTGCGACCGCGTAGAGTTCCCGGCTGTTCAGCGCTCCGGAGCCGTTGTAGACGTCGATGAATTTGTCGAAGACCTCGAGGGCACGTTCCCGCTCGCCCCGTTCGAGGAGGATCTCGCCGCGGTGGAGTTCGGCGAGGAGGGCGTCGCCCCGCAGCGGGGGAGCCCCGACCTGGCCGAAGAGCGCGGCCGCCTCGTCCAGCCTGCCGGTGTGCTGCAGAAGGCGCCCGAGCTCGAGTGCGACGGCAGTGCTCTCCGGATACTGCGCACGCGATTCGCGGAGGAGGTCTTCGGCTTCGTCGAGCCGCCCGATGTCGACGAGCACTCCCGCGAGCTCGGCGGCCGCCTCGGGGGAGGGCGCGTTCCGGAGCTCCTGTTCCATGGCCGCGACGGCTTCGTCGTACTCGCCTTGCCTGAGGAGCGCGTCGGGACCCTGAGCTCGGGCGTCGTCACTTCCGACACAACCTGCGAGGGTCAGACCCGCGAGGAGCGTGAGGGATCGGAGGTCGCGTCGGGCGATCATGGCTCGTCCTCGATATCGCGGATCTCGCTGCTCACACGAGCGAGCTCGACGAGCAGCTCCTGAAGAGCGGCCTCGTAGGCCTCGGGCTCCAATTCGGCCTCCCGCTGGCCCAGCCGTGCGATCTCCTGGTCGAGCTGATCCTGACGAGCGTAAAGCTCGCGGAGACGGGCCGAGCCCTCCGCGTCGCCGGCGATGTCACCTGGGACCGTACTCTCCAGGAAGAATCGGGATGCGAGGAGGCCCACGTCGTCGTCCTGAGTGGGTGCGTCGCTCCCGCTACCTGTCGTGCGATCCTCGATGAGGGGCTGCTCGGATGCGATCAGTCCCCGGTCCCCGTAGTAGCGAGCGGTCTCCTGACGCGCATACTCGAAGGCCTCGAGGACCGAGACGCGCCCGTCCCGGTCCAGGTCCGCGCCTTCCCCCGCGAAGGCTTCGACGAAGAAGCCGCCGAAGATCGCGGCGTTGCGCTGTCGGGCGCTCCGTGTCGCGGTCACGAGGACACGCCCTTCGGCCGCCAGGACGGGCACGAAGTCGCCGCTGGCGCTGGCGACGTTCACGAGCGCCACCGTTCGCGGCGCGAGCCGGTCCAGAAGCTCGTCGTACTCCGACGCACGCAGGCTGGGACCGGGGAGGCTCACCCGGGAGTCCTCTCCGGATCCACTGCCGTGGCCGATCAGCAGGACCATGACCCGGTCCTCGGGTGCGGCCCGTTGGGCGATCGAGCCGATCGCGGCTTCCACGTCCTCGCGCCTCGACTCTCCGTCGATCCCGGGCGCGAGAGACGGGTCCTCGGCGAGGAACGTGATGTTCTCCGGGCGTACGCCCGCGTTCTGTGCTGCCTCGACCATACGGGTTCCCCAGTCGAGGAACTCGCTCTCGAAGCGCGGATCCCCCGAAAGGCCCGATATCACGAGGAGGTGGGTCTCCTGCGCGAGCAGTTGTGTGCCCGAGGCGGGCCCCAGCGGCGCGAACGCCGCGCAGGCCACAGCGACGGCGGCCACGACAGACGCTCGGCGGGCCGGGGCGATGAGCCGGGCGAGGGGCCCCGGGGCGGGGGACTCGCGAGCCGCGCTCAGGTGGATGCGTCGACTCATACCAGTCCCCCACGCCGCCGGATGATCCATTCGGCCGAAAGGAGCCCGAAAAGGAGGAAGAAGAAGAGCGGCAGGTCCCAGAGGTCCCTTTCTTCCTGAACGACGGTGCCGCGCTCGGTGTATCGCAGCGCTTCCGGGAGCCGATCGAGGTCGTCGAGCGTGTGGAAATTGCCGCCGGTCTCGGATGCTACCCGGCGAAGGAGGCTGCCTCGCATCGCCCCGCTGCGGAGCTCCTCGTCCAGGACCCCCGCCTCGATGTGGAGGGTCGGGGCGCTGAGCTCCCGGTCCCCGTCGAGGGCCTCGATGTCGACGTCATAGGGTCCGTCGGCCGACGGGACGAACGATCCTCGATACTCCCCGTCCCGGTCCAGATTCCAGGTGAGGGGAATCTCCTGCTCGGCGCCGAACGGGTCGGTGACCCGGGCGACGACACGCGCGTCGTTGACGGGCAGGTACTCCTCGCTCGAGACCCGAGCCACGAGCTCGACCGGCTCGGCGGGTGCTACGCGGGTGTTGGCGGCCCCCGCATACAGCGGCTGCGGCACCTCCTGCACGAGCCACCTCAGCACCTGCTGCCAGAACCTCTCGTGGGTCTGGTCCTCGAGGGAGATCTCGTGATGCATCTGCCAGAGCCAGGTATCGTGGACTCCGAGAACCGCCGCGATCCCCGCGCCATAGCGCTGGAAGGCAAAGACGGGGGGACGGCTCTGCGCGAAGCCTGGGCGTGCACGGGTTCCGAACACCTCCTGCACGTCCCCTTCCAGCAGGACCGTCGCCCCGGGGCGGGTCTCCCCGAGGAGGTTCAGCGAGGTGAGCGGTGGGAGATTCTCCCAGGAAGTCAGGAGGGTGGTCGAATCCCGAGCGGATGCCGTCGCGGCGGCAGTCGCCTCTCCGTCCACGTCGGAGCCCGGCGCGTCGCCCAGACGCAACGCGGGGTGCAAGGATCCGCTTCGGGTCGGGGACAGGCGCATGGTCGCCCAGAAGTCTGCGCTCTGTGCCTCGGATGGGTCTTCGAGTTGGACGGGGAGGACGGGCGCCAGGGCCGTCGCCCCAAACCCTCCCTCGGCCAGTGAGGACGGCCCGCCCAAGACCAGGAGACTTCCGCCCCGCCGGTCCACGAAGTCCGCGATCATGCGGATCTGGTCGGGCGAGAAGGAACTCGCCTCCACGCTTCCCAGGATCAGGGCGCGGTAGTCGAAAAGTTCCTCGCGCGTGGTGG
>JBBDIV010000043.1:0-4150 GCA_040880225.1 Gemmatimonadota bacterium | reverse complement strand
CGACCCGGCCACCCATGGACCTCGGAGGTGCCCCGCGGCGCAGCGGCCCGGATCATGACGGGAGGACTCCTTCCACCAGGCACGGATACCGTCGTCCCTGTCGAGGAGACGGATCGCGAGTCGGAGGAACCGGGGAGCGTGCGCATCTCAGCCCAACAAGGGGAGACTTCCACGCTCGAGCGCGGCCGTTACGTCCGGCCCGCCGGCGAAGAGGTGCGAGAGGGCGCCGTGCTCGCGGGCCCGGGGGACACGGTCACTCCCGGACTCCTCGCGCTTCTCGCTCACGTCGGGACCGGAACCGTCCCGGTCCATCGGGCGCCGACGATCGGCCTGGTCGTGACGGGCGACGAGCTGGTCGACCCCGGGAACCCGGATGAGATGGATGGAGGGGTGCGCCGAGTGGACATCCTCTCCCCGGTGCTTCCCGCGCTCGTCCGTCAGGCCGCAGGCCGGCCCCTGGCGCCCCGCAGGGTCGGGGACCGGGTCGACGAGCTCGATCGGGCCTTCCGTGAGGTGGTGGAAGCATCGGACCTCATCATCACGACCGGGGGGGCGTCGATGGGGGAGACCGATCTGGTCAAGCGGACGTTGGACGGACTCGGGTTCGAGCTGGATTTCTGGCGAGCCCGGATCCGCCCGGGCAGTCCGGTCAGCCTGGGCCGCCTACCCCGACCGGGAGCCGGGGGTAAGGTCCCCGTGATCGGTCTTCCCGGGAACCCGGTCTCCGCCGTAACGACCTTCCACGTCTTTGCGGCACCCTCAATCCGGCACCTCGGTGGCCACACGCGTTGCTCGCTCCCGAACCTCCGCGCCACCGCCCGGGATCGACTCGGCGGCCCGAAGCGGTTGACCCGGTTCTTCCGTGTTCGGCTCGAGCCCGAAGGAGATGGGGCGTGGGGGGCGACCCTGACCGGCCGTCAGGGTTCAGGAGTCATCCAGAGCCTGGCCCATGCGGACGCTCTCGCCATGGTGCCCGAAGGGGTCGATGGGATCGACCCGGGAGAAAGCGTTCCTGTTCTCCTGCTTCCCGACTCGGGATGGCTCCGAAACACCTGAGGCGAGGCCCCCACCGGATCGAGCAGGCGGCTCTGTTTCTCCTGACCGTCCTGCTCGTCGCGTCCGCGACCGGCTGTGCGCTCCCCCGCATCCCGGTCGACGACGTCGTGACCTCTCCCTTCGGCATGCGCTGGTTGGGAATCCTCCCGGAGGTCCACCGGGGTGTGGATCTACGGGCCCGCGAGGGGACCCCGGTGAAGTCCATGGCGCCCGGGCGCGTCCGGTACGCGGGGTGGATGAACGGGTATGGGAACGTGGTCTGGATCGACCACCGCAGCGATGTGATCTCGGTCTACGGGCACCTATCCGAGATCGGGGTCACTCCCGGCGCCCCCGTCGAGGGTGGGGAACTGGTTGGGCTCAGCGGAAGCACCGGGAACGTCAGCGGCCCCCACCTGCACTTCGAGGTCTGGGTTCGGGGCCGCCAGGTGGATCCGCTCGCCTACCTGGGGCGCAGTCCCTGATCCCAGACCACGCCACCCAACGGCCTCGAAGGCGTCGGGCGGTTGGAGGAAGACCGGCGGCCGGCCATCGACTATCCCGGAAGTCCCAGGCCCCCGATCTCCTCGGTCAGCCGGGGAACGACTTCGAACGCGTCTCCTACGATCCCGTAGTCGGCGACCTTGAAGATGGGCGCCTCGGGGTCCCGGTTGATGGCCACGATCGTCCCAGAGGTGCGCATCCCGGCAAGGTGCTGGATCGCTCCGGAGATCGCTATGGCCAGATAGAGCCGGGGGGAGACCGTTTTTCCGGTCTGCCCGACCTGTTCTCCATGCGGTCGCCAGCCGGCATCCACGACGGCCCGCGAGGCGCCCAGTCCAGCCTCCCGACCCAGAGCGGACCGGAGCTCCTCCAGAAGATGCCAGTTCTCGGGCCCCTTCATTCCTCGCCCGCCCGACACGACGATCGACGCCTGAGCCACGTCGGGAATCCCCCCGGTCGTGGCCTCGAAGGACTCGACCTCCGTGGGCCAGCGCGCAGGATCCGGATCAACCTCGATGGACTCGACGGTCGCCGAAGGACCTCCGGCCGTGGACGAAAAGGAACTTCGGCGGAGCGTGGCCATGCATGGATGGGCGTCGATCGTGACCCGAGCGATCGCCTTCCCGGCGTAGATGGGCCGGGTGAACTCCACGACCCCGGCAGAAACGGAGACGGCGGTGACATCCTGCGCCAGGGGCACATCGAGGCGGGCGGCGACCCGCGGAGCAAGATCTCTCCCTCGATCCGAAGCGGGCATGAACACATGCGCGTAGCCCCCGTCGCGCACCACGCGAGTGACAACCTCGGCGTAGCCGTCTGGATGGTATGCCTCGAGGAGGGGATGGGCCGCGACCTTCACGACCCGCGCCCCCGAGCTTCCCAGTGACTCCCCACCGGACGCGACTCCGAGACCCCCGACGACGAGAGCATGCACCTCCCCACCCAGCTCGGCCGCCATCCTCGATGCCGCCGATACGACCTCGTCCCCTTCGGCCGGCGGGTGAGCCGTCGTATCCTCGACCAGCGCGAGCACCTTCGTCATACTGCGATTCTCCGGGTTCTCATGGTTTGTGCAACGAGCGTCGACCCGAACCCGAGGCCTCGTGGCCCAGGGTCCGTTTCGTCGCCTGGTTCAGATCACTTCGGCCTCTTCTCTGAGGAGCCGTACAAGTTCGGGCACGGCGTCCGGGCCTTCTCCGACAATGCGTCCTCCCTCACGCTCGGGAGGCAGCTCGATGCTACGAACTTCGAGGCGGGAGGTCGAGTCGGGAGCCGGCCTGCTCTCGATCGGCTTCTTCCTGGCCGCCATGATTCCCTTGAGAGACGTGTGTCGCGGTTCGTAGGCCCCCTTCGTGATCGTGAGCACCGCGCCGCGGGCGAGTCGAACGGTCTCGCGCCCACCTTCCACCTCGCGCCGACACACGAACGCGTCTCCATCCAGCCGAAACTCCGAGACCCCGGTCGCGCACCCACGCCCCTGCAAGGTGGCCAGCATCGGACCCGTCTGCTGCTGATCGTCGTCGACGGCCTTGACCCCCAGCAGGACGAGATCGGGATCGAGTTCCTCGACGATCGTCGACAGGCACCTGGCCGTGGCCAGCCCGTCGTGGGTTGTCCGTCCCTCGAGAAGAATTCCCCGATCGACGCCCATCGCCAGGGCGTTTCTCAGGTTCTCCCGCGAATCATCGTCACCGATCGTCACCGCCACGATCTCGCCTTCCCCCGTATCCTCGCGGGTCCGAAGCGCCGCCTCGAGTGCGAATTCGTCATAGGGACTGGTGACGAACTTCACCCCGCTCGTGTCGATCGAGCGGCCATCGTCCGAAACCCGGATGCGGGTCTCGGTGTCGGGCACACGTTTGATGCAGACTACGATCTTCACGGTTTCGTTCCTCCCTCGGGCTCGGGTTTTCTCGCGAAACCTCTCGCAGGGAACGCCTCCCGTCGCTCCCCCTTTCGATCCTTGTTCCCCGCTCGCAGACCCCCACTCACGTCACCCCGGGTTCGGGCTCCCGATGCCCACGGGCTCAGCTGCCAGGGCCTCGGCCGACGCCCCCGGACCGAAGCTTGGACGGCGAGCTTGGAGTAGAAACCCGCCGGTGGTCCGGTGCAAGTCCCAATCCAACCTGGCAAGAGTGCGCTCAGGCCGCACGGGAGGCGAGAAAGCCATATCCCGCCGGCGTCCATCCCCTGGAGACTCGACTCTTCAGGCTCACAGGACGAGGCCGACTACCGCGAAGCCCACGACTGCCACCAGCCCGGCGGTCAGCGCATACGGGAGCTGGGTGCGCACGTGCTGGATGTGGTCGGTGACCGCCGCCATCGACGAGATGATCGTGGTGTCGGAGATCGGCGACGCGTGATCACCGAAGATACCCCCGGACAACGCCGCCGCGGCGAAGGGTGCGATCGGGGCATCCAGTGTGACTGCGACCGGCACGACGATCGGAAGCATGATCGCGAAGGTTCCCCAGCTCGTCCCGGTCGAGAACGCGATGCCGGCCGAGACCACGAAGGCGACGGGCAGGAACACGGGTGGCGGAAGAACGCCGGACGTGATCGTCGCGACGTACTCCCCGGTGCCCAGGGCGCTGGCGACATTCCCCAGCGC
>JBBDIV010000042.1:0-29682 GCA_040880225.1 Gemmatimonadota bacterium | reverse complement strand
CGGAGAGCGCCTGCACCGCTCGGTCCCCATATCCCGCGAGGTCGACCGTCTCGAGGGCTGTGGTGACCCGCTCGCGGACGCGCCCTCGTGCCACCTTCCGAGCTCTCAAGCCGAAGGCGACGTTTTCGAACACGTTCAGATGGGGGAAGAGCGCGTAGTTCTGAAAGACCATCCCGAATTCCCGCTTCTGGGGGCTCCATCCGGCAACGCTCTCGCCCCGAAACCGGATCTCCCCACCGTCGGGCCTTTCGAAGCCGGCGATGAGGCGAAGCGCGGTCGTCTTTCCACAGCCCGACGGTCCGAGGAGCGTGAGGAACTCTCCGCGGTGGACATCGAGTGAGAGCCGGTCCACGGCGGTCACGGTGTCGAAGGTCCGCGTGACCGCCTCGAGCCTGAGGATCACCTCGGCCCGCACCTCATTCATACCCGAGTGCCTCGCCCCGTCTCCGGATGTTGGAGTCCCAGTAGCGCATCCACTCGGGGGTTCGTTCCCCGATCAACTCTGGATCCAGTTCCATCGGGCGAATCAGGGGTTGCGCCTCACGGAGCCATTCCGGGAGCCGTTCCGAATCGAGGTCCGTCCGAGCCGGGATCCTGAAGAACTCCTCGGCAGCCTGGATCAGGGCCACCTCACTCCCCACGAACTCGATGAACTCCCGGGCGAGCTCCGGATTCGGTGCCCCCCGGACCAGGGCCACGCCGTCCAGCACGACGGGTGTGCCCTCGGACGGGATGGTGTAATCGATGGGGTAGTCGGTGGTCGCCCGTAGGGTTTCGATGTCGGGCATGGCCCACAGCGTGATCAGCCCCTCCTCCCGAGCCAGCTTCTGGTACAGAAGGGTGGGGTTGAGCACATACTCGCGGGTCTGGGCGTCGAGGCGGAGGAGCCACTCGTAGCCCGCTTCGGGGTCTCCCGTACCCCCGGACTCTCGATAGATGATGGCCGAGAAGATCGCTCGCATTGTACCGGAGGCGAGGGGCTCTCGGATCAGGACTTCACCCCGCCAGCGAGGATCCAGCACGTCGTCCCACTCCCTGGGTGCCTCGTCCTCGGAGACGACCGCGGAGTTGTAGGCGATCACTTCGGGCGTCAGGTAGGTGGCGAACCAGTGATCGTCAGAGCCGCTAGCGTCGTCCGGAAGCGCATCCGCCCAGCTGGGCCGGAAAGGCTCGAGGAGTCCGTCGTCCGCTCCGCGAGCGAAGATCTCGGACGGAGCACCCCACCAGACGTCGGCCTGCGGGTTGGTGCTCTCGGATCGGAGTCGATCGAGAACCTCCTGCGACCCCATGTCCAGCGCCTCCACCTGCACACCCGGGTTCCTCTCCTCGAACTGGCTTCCGAAGTGCTCGAGGAGATCGCGACCATGGGGAGTATACACGACCAGGAGCGCGCCATCGTCCGGAGCGCAGGCGGAGATGACGAGAAGCGCCAGAATAGGAAAGAGTCTGTGAGAGGGCACGTGGCGCACGGGGCTCGAGGCGGGAGGATTCAGCGAGCTCTAGAGCTCGGACCCGCGAAGGGACACCAGATTCGCGAGGAGGCGGTAGGCGCCCGGGACGCCGGCCGGGAGCTGGCGAAACAGAGCGAGCCCGGTATAGACGTACACCCCTTCACCAATGGGAGCCACGACCAGGGACCCTCGGTTCGGGGTCTCCCCCGGATCCGCCATCTCGAGGAGAGGATCGTAGCGTTCGTCCCACTCGTTGAGGAAGTAGAGTCCGCGTTCCTGGACCCACCCTTCGAAGTCCGCCGTGGAGAGCGCATTCGGCGAGGAGAGCACCGGATGCTCCGGATCGAGGAATGTCACTTCCGCATCGGGGTTGGTCACCCGGTCGTGTGGGCGAGCCATCTCGACGGGAAAGGGGGCGAATCCGCCGGCCGGGTACTCGTACTTGTTGTACTGTGCGACGACGGTCCCGCCCTGCCGGGCGAACTCCAGGAGGCGCTCGTTGGCCGCGATCAGATCGGGGCGCGTTTCGTACGCCCGGATCCCGAGCACGATGGCGTCGAAGCGGTCGAGATTCGTGGCAGAGAGAACCTCCGGCCCGAGAGGCTCGACCCGGACGCCGAGGTCTTCGAGGGCCTGCAATCCTGCATCACCCGAGCCCATCACGTATCCGACGGTAAGGTCCGGCGCCACGCTCACCGGGAAACGGGACACAACCAGCTCGGCCGCCTGCAGCCGCATCTCCGGCTCGATATGGGGATACTCGAAAAAGACGACTTCATCCGCGAACGAGCGTCCGTTCATGGTCGCGACCGCGTGAAACGAAACGGATCCGCGACCCGCATCCGAGGGGACGATCCGGAACTCCACGCTGGCCTCACCTCCGTCGGGAGCCAGCCGTACCACCTGCCGATCGGGTCGGGTCTCCCAACCCTCCGGAGCCAGGAGTGTGACCTCTGCGCTCGATTCCCCGTTCGCCAGGTTCCTGACCCGGACGTTGACGGAACGCGGCTCGCTTCGGTCCACGGGCCAGGCAAGGACGCGCGGCTCCAATGCCACCGAGAGTGCCGGCACCACGCGAATGGGTGTACGGAACTCCCCTGTCGCCTTGTCCACCCCCACGTAGGTGGCCTCGCGATGGAACTCGATGGCCGGTCCGTCCCCAACCGAGAGGGCAACTGCGCCCGTCACGAGCGCCGGGTTTCCGGGCATTGCCATGGCAGTGGGGTCGGCTGGCCACTCGTACAGATCTCCACTCCGCTCCTGGCGGAGGAAGTAGGGCTGGGACGGCGTCGCCGACGTGGGCACCTCGACCGGAAACGTCCAGCTCTCGATGCTGTTGGGAGGAAGCACCGCTCCGTTCCCCCCATCGGGAATCTCGCTCCAACCCTCCGGTAGGCGGATCCCTACCGCCCCCAGGGTCACCTCTTCGACTCCCCCGTTCCAGACGATGACATCCGCCGATGCCCGATCCCCCGCCACCAGCCGGTCCCGATCCAACCGGACGTCCACAGTCACACCGGCGGCGGCGAGCAGCGCGCGTGTCGCCAGATCCTCCCTTTCCCGGAGGACAGCGAGGAAGTGCTCCGTGGCAAGGTTGGGGGTCGAAGCTCTCACCAGCGCGACGGCCTCGGACAGACTGCGTAGGGCCGCCTGTAGAGGAGGAACCGAGCGTGCGGGCTCGAGGGGGTGGAGTTCCTCCACGGCCCGTGCGATCCCCCCGCGGTACTCGCTCACGAGCTCGAGAAGTCGGGCTTCCTCACTGACCCCCGTACCGCGGGCGGCGGTCGCTAACGTCGTATCGATCCCCGCGAAGAAGCCGTCGGACCCACCCGCTCGGCTCGAGGATCCGTCGAGCGCGTCCTCCACCAGGATGGCGCCGGACTGTTGCGGCCCCGGAGTCTGTGGCGCCCCCATGTCCTGGGAGCGGTGTTGGCTGCGACCTTCCATGGCGATCTGGAAATACGATGCCCCCAGCAGCGGATCGAGTCGGCCGGTCTCAATTCTGACCGTGGAGGAAGGCCCGCCTCGGCGATCGAGTCGATAGAGTCGTTGCGGGCTCCAGACGGATGCGCCGAGCTCCAGCTGATCCGGAAATGCCGAGGGATCCCCAGCCAGCTCGAACGCACGGCGAGCCGCGATCCCGGCCGCCTGATGTTGGCCATGTCCATCCTGCGGGGTGCCTGAGAAGATGGACGCCACGATCTGCGGCCGGAAGGTACGAATCACCCAGACCACATCTCGGACCAGGGCTTCCTCCGGCCAATGGCCGAACGTCTCTTCGGCGTTCTTCGAGTACCCGAAATCGAAGGCTCTCGAGAAGTACTGTCGGGCCCCGTCCACTTCGCGCGCGGCCAGGAGCTCTCCGGTGCGAATGATTCCGAGCCCTTCCCCGAGCTCCGGGCCAATGAGGTTCTGGCCCCCTTCCCCACGGCTGAGTGACAGGTAGGCCGTCTGGGCGCCGTAGCCCCGCGCAAGGGCGGCGAGGAGCGCCGTGTCCTCGTCGTCGGGATGGGCGCCGATCATCAGGACCCGCTTTTCTCCGTCCAGCTGTCGGAGAAGCAGACCGACATCGTGCGTGTCGGATATCGGACCTCGACTCTGGGCCTCCGCTTCGGATGTGGCCGTCAGGCAGAGCACCAGGGCCAGGAGGAGGACGGGAAGCCCCCGGACCAACCGTGGGATCAAGAGAGTCTGCATGATGGTAAACCTACTCCGGGGCTGTGTACGAGGGAAGGAGTCGAGCGGATCGGGGGTGGCCGCGCAATGAAACCCCCGGTAGCCTTCGCGCGAGCCTCGGAGGGCCGATGCGGGTACGTCGCCGCGCTCGTGTTCCTGCCACCCCATTCTGGGAGATCCGTAATGCGCTTTCGATCCCGAACGTTTCCTTCAGCGTTCATCCTGATCTCGTTCCTCCTGCCGACCGGCGCCGCCCTGGCTCAATCGGCAACGGAGGTGATGTCGGAGTACTCGAACATCTACCAGGAACGCCTCGAAGGGATCCGAGACCTCTACGTCGTCCAATCGGTGATGGGGATGACGACCAGCACCTACTTCGAGAAGACCGACGTGGCCGGGACCTTCGTGCTTCAGCCGCAACTGATCGAGACCGGCGGCACGAGACTTCCGATCGAAGCGGGCTCTTCGGAACAGCTCTGGGGAGACCCATCGGCCTACCTCCTCGAGTTCTCGGAGAGGGCCGAGCTCGACGGCATGGAGATCGTGGATGGCGTGGAAACGACCGTGGTCCGTGTGGTCGACCTCACCGACCTGGAGTTCTCCGCTCCCGGCCAGCCACAGGGACCGGGAGCCCGCGAGTTTCGTCCGAGGCAGATCCGGGTCTTCCTGGACACGGAGGAGTGGGTGGTTCGGAGGATGGAGACGGTGGCCGACGCAACGACGGCGACAGGAAGCGCAGAGGTGACCGCCGACGTGGATTTCGCGGATTTCCGGGAGGTGGAGGGACTACCGTATCCACATCACATGACCGTCTCGGTGGCGGGCCTGGACGGGGCCGTTTCACCACGGGAGATGGAGCAGGCGCGCACCGCGCTCGAACAGCTCAGGAATCAGTTGGAAAGCATGCCGGAAGTCCGCCGCGAGGCGGTGGAGAGCATGATGGGCGACCAGATGGATCGGCTCATGGAAGCCCTGGAATCCGGCTCGCTGACCATGGAGGTCAGGATCCAGGAGATCCGGGTCAACGAGGGTCCCCCCGCCGACTGACGATGGGCGGCCGGCTCAGCAGCGGTATCGTGACATGAAGCGACGATCGATCCAATCCTTCAGCCACCACGCGACCCTCGAGTGGCTCACGACTCTCTTCCATCGCAGAAGGCCGCGGCCGTCGGCCGTGTTCAGAATCGACAGGAAGGTATCCTGAGGCGTGTAGATCCGTTCAGCCCGCCCCGCGATGGCTGCCCGAAGATTGTGAGCGAGCACGGGCCCTTCCCGCACGGCATAGACTCCTGCCTTCGGGAGATTCAGATCCTGTAGATCGATACAATCGCCCCCGCCCCAGATCGGCGACCCGTCCCGCACCCTGAGGGTCGGACCGACGGCGAGATAGCCTCTCTCGCTAAGCGGAAGATCCGAATCCGAGAGGAGCGGAGGGGGCGCCGCCCCCGTGCACCATACCACGAGTTGGGACGTCCTCTCCTCGCCGGAGGCGAGTCGCAGCCCGTCCGCGCTCACGGACACGGCGTCCTCCCGGAGCTCGAGAACCACTCCCCTTCTTTCCAGGATTACACAGGCGCGCTCCCTCATCCTGTCGGAGTAGCCAGGGAGGATTTCGGTGCCGCGGTCCAGAAGGGTCAGTCGAGGGTCGGCTCCGCATTCGCGCAGACGCCTGTGTAACGCAAGTGCGACCTCCACCCCGCCGGCGCCTGCCCCGACCACCGCCACATCGATCCTCCCACCCGCTCGGCCGAGTTGCTCGACACGACCGCGAAGACCCACGGCCCGCTGGAGGGGTCGGAGCGAGAAGGCATGGGACTTCACTCCGGGACGCTCGATTCCTCCGGGCACGGAGCCGATATCCAGGGAGAGGAAGTCGTAGTCGATCACGAGCTCTTCCGTGTACACCCTCTGGTCGACCGCGTCCACACGGAGAGCCCAGCCCGGGATGAATCGCGCTCCGGCCCGGTGCGCGAGTGCCCCGATCGGGAGGCTCAACTGCCTCTCGGAGTAGGAGCCTTGTAGGTACCCAGGCACCATCCCCGAGTAGAATTCGCGGGGCGCGGGCGAGACGAGTGTCACCTCGACCGGAGGCCACTCGTCGATGCGAAGCGACTCCAGGACCCGGAGATGGGAATGGCCCCCGCCCAGGAGAACGAGGCGGGGAGTCCTTCCGCTGGGTCGGGAGGTCGGCATCGAGAGCTTTGGAGTGACGGAGTGAGGAGATGCCCGGGGCTCTTGCCGAACCCCGGGGAGGCGTCGGAGGTTTCACCCCTCCGTGGCGTGCTACCCGTCCGCATCCACCCTGGAAACAGAAGAGCCCCCACGACCACTCGGGCCATGGGGACTCTCTGATGGAGGCGGCGGGAGTCATCTGCGGTCGAGCGGCGCTCGATCCTCGATGGTCTCGCGGGAGTACGATGCTGGTCTTCGAGACCCTCCCGGCCCGCTCGGTTCGAACCCTTCGGGCCCTGTCGTAAGCGCTGTCGCGCTTCCGATGCCGCTCCGGCGCGGTCGCGCCGCACCGGCCGACTCCCGCCGCCCGTCCGCATCCACCCTGGAAACAGAAGAGCCCCCACGACCACTCGGGCCATGGGGACTCTCTGATGGAGGCGGCGGGAGTCGAACCCGCGTCCGCGAAAAGTTCCGTCGAGGCGTCTACGTGCGTATTGCCCTGTTGTATTCGCGATCAGACTCGGCCAGGACAAAGCCGGCCTGCGCTAGCCATCGAATTTATCTCGTCCCCGATGAGACAGCGTCACCGGAAGACCAGCTCGAATTTTCGTCGCCTACAAGAGTCGCCTCGAGCGGGCTCCTCAGGAGACGGACTGCAGGGAAAAACCCTTAAGCAGCCAGCGCCAGGTTATCGTTGGCGGTTGTTGATTTTCCCGGTGGATTTACGAGGTCCCGGGACCTCGACACGCAACCCCAACTTCACCAGACACGTCGAAACCGTGACGCCCCCGTTGAAAGCTGGTGATCCGGCGCTAGTCCACACTCCGTCGTGGGAAGTCTTCCGACCGGATCTCGTACTTATACAACCGAAGTGGTCCCGGGTTCCATTCCCGGGAGCGACCCCGAGAGATGTCGGTCGTGATATTCCCCGAGCCGATCACGGACTTCGTCGAGCGTCCTCGCTTGAAACAACTCCTGGCGCAGGTCCCGCCCCGAGGGAAGACCCTTCGTGTACCACCCCAGATGCTTGCGGAACTCGATGATCGCGCGTTCCGGGTGGCCCCCGAACGCGATCGCATTCTCCGCGTGTTCGAGGCAGATGCGGAAACGTTCATCCACGTCGGGATCGGGCGGGATGTCTTCCCCCGTCAGTGCGGCCCTCGCCTGGCGGAAGAGCCATGGATCGCCGTGGGAACCCCGCGCGATCATGATGGCATCGCATCCGGTTTCCTCGTGCATCCTCCGGGCGTCCCGTCCCGTGCGAATGTCACCGTTTCCGATCACGGGAACCCCCACAGCCTCCTTCAGGGCTCGGATCTCGGACCAGTCCGCCTCCCCGGAATACATTTCTGACCGCGTGCGCGGGTGGAGGGTGATCGCGCGAGCACCCGCCTCCTCGCACGCACGCCCGATTCGGACGGGGTCTCGCGACTCCTGATCGAACCCGCTCCGGATCTTCACCGTGGTGGGTATCGGTATCGCATCGGCTACCGCGCGCACGATCCCACGCACGAGGTCCAGGTCACGGAGGCATCCCGATCCCCCGTTTCGCTTGACCACCTTCTTCACGGGGCACCCGAAGTTGATATCGATGAAATCGGGACCGAAGGTGTCGTGCACGAACGCGGCGGCCTCGGCCATGGCTCGGGGATCGGCTCCGAAAATCTGGACTCCGATCGGTCGTTCGTCCTCGTCGAAGCGGAGATAGTCGAGCGTACGCTCATTTCCCCGGCGGATCCCCTCGGCACTGACGAACTCGCTTACCACGACGTCCGCCCCGAAGCGTCGACACAGACGTCGAAAGGGCGATTCGCTGACACCCGCCTGAGGGGCGAGATAGAGCGGGATGCGTTCCCCTTGGAGAAGATCCAGGACGTTATGACTCATGAAGATAAGCTATCGTACGAACAAGATGGGGTGAAGCGGGAAGGCTCCGACGAGTCGGACGATTTGGTCCTTTGACATCGGTCAGGGGTTCGAGTAGAGTTCGACGCCGCTACGACATGCAACCGTGACCCGATGGCGTTTCCTCTCGCGGGGAGTTCGTCATGGAGGCAATAGAATGAAGTTACGAGACTTTTTCGAAGAGGGCTCGGTCGAACTCGCGCTGAAGGCCGATTCGAAGGACGCGATCCTGAAGGAACTGATCGAGCTCCTGGACCTGGACGAAAAATCCCGCGCCATCCTCTTCAAGACCTTGAAGCGCCGAGAGAACCTGGGATCGACTGGAATCGGAAAGCGCATCGCCATCCCGCACTGCCGTTCCCTGGTGGTCAACAAGCTCAGGCTTGCCTACGGACGCAAAATCGATGGGATGGATTTCAACTCGATCGATGGCGAATCCGTCCAACATTTTTTCCTGATTGTCGCCCCTCCCCTCGAAGTTTCCAACCAGTACCTCCCCATCCTCGGAAAGATCGCACAATTCGCCAAAGAGCCGGATGTCCCGGAGCGCCTCGCGGAACTGGACGAACCTGGTGAGTTCCTGGCACTTCTCGAGGAGCGTGCGTGATGACGACACCGACCAACGACACGATCCATCCGCAACTCCGCCTGCTCATGGAACTGCAGGACCTGCGGGCGCAGCATCGGGAGCTTGGAAGCGAGGTCGGAGCAGGCGAGGTCGAGGAAGAGCACTTCCACATCGATCTCGCGGAGGCTCGGGACCAACTGCGCCTCAAGATCGAGGAACTCGAGGAAGGGTTGAGCTCGCCGATCCGGGCACGCTATGACCGGATCGCGCCGAGCCGGGACCGGGTGGTCGTGCCTGTGATCAACGGCGTCTGCTACGGCTGCTTCGTCTCGATCCCTACCGCGACCGCGGGAGACCGCGAATCCCACCACGACCTCCAGAGCTGCGAGCACTGCGGCCGTTTCCTGTACATCCTTCCCTGAATCCCCGATCCGGGCGCGACTCAGTCACTCACGAACATCCGCCGGACCTGCGAACGTCCGTTCACCGTCAACTCGACGATGTAGACGCCAGACGCGACGTAGGACCCCGAACGGTCACGACCGTCCCAGTGGGCTTCGTAGTGTCCCGGAGCACTGTACTCCAAGTTGACGATTTCCACCCCGTCTCCGCCCGGATGGCCCATGGCCGTGGGCGATGCCACATACTGACGCAAAATATTGTATATCCGGATCGTTGCGGTCGCCGGTCGTCCCTCCGGAAATGCTTCTTCGTAGAGATCGAACGGGATTCGGGTTTCGGAATTGAACGGATTGGGAAAATTCCGCCCGAGATAAAATCCGGAGTCCTGCGCCTGCTGGGCCCCGACGGATGCTCCCACCCCCTGAGCTTCAGCCGCTTGAGGGAGGAGCGCGGCGGAGAGTAGGACGAAAATGACGCCGATAGAGCGTCCCATCCAGGCCTCCGCACAGTTTCCTGTGCTGTAGCGGAAAGGCTATAACCCCCCTCGGTGAGCGACGGACGATCACAATGGTTTGATCCTAGATACCCACCGGGCTACGCAAGGTCAAGCTTCTCCTGCCTGTCCCGCCGGGCCGGAAGGACCAAACGATCCTGACACCCTCTACCGGTCGACCCCGGTGTCTTGTTCCCTTTCCCCCATCAGCGCCCTCACGGGTCCAAAGGTGAGGAAGCCTCTAGAAGGGGCGAGGTGATAACTCGCAAAGCCTTCTAGGACAGTGAAATGTGCTCTCTCCCCATGGACAGAAAATGGGGGAGAGCCGGCCACCAGGTTCTGGAGGTCTCGTCTGGCCGTCGGTCCGACCCTTGCCATCGCAGCATCTCCTGCGCAAGCGGGACACCGCAGTCCACCCGCCGCGATGTCCAGCCGGCAGAACTCTCCGGAGCCACTCTCGCCGCTCTCCCCTTGCGCGAGCGGACGGCCACAGCGCACGCATCGGTTCAGCTCGGGGGGGAATCCAAGCAGTGCGAGGGTCCGCCAGGCACCGGCGAGCAGCCGGCCCGGCAGGTCGGGTTCGTCGGCGAGTGCGAGAGATTGAAAGGTGGCCCGGATCCAATCGTAGAGCAGGGGATCTCCCTCCTCGAGGCTATGCACGAGAATGAGCTCGGCCAGAAGGGAAGCGGCGGCGAGCCGGCGGTACCCCCGCAAGGGGGGCAGCTGCCCTGCCTCGAAGTCACGGAGGGTATGGAGATCGCGATCGTCCCGGTGCGCGAAGGTCAGCGTCCCTTCTGCAAAGGACTGGATCGGCTCCCGACCGCGAGAGCTGCGGCGGCGGACCCCCTTCGCGATGATCGCGACCACACCCAGGTCGGGCGTCAGGAAGCGCATGATCCTCGACGACTCGGAGTAATCGTGGGAGCGAAGGAGGAGGCCCGGGCAGGTGACCAGGCTCATGAAGCGGGCGGGTTGGCCTCCCCGCTTCCTCTAGAGCTCAACTCGGCGATCAACTCCGCTCGACGGCGGCGATACCGAGCGATCTCCTCCTCGCCGGGCGAATCAATCTCGGCAAACTCCTCATCGAGTCGGGCTACGTCGATCAGCACGTCCCTGCGAAGTCGCGCGGTTCCCGGGGTTCGCGGCCCCGGATGGTTTCGAGCTCCGCCCCGGCCCGCGGCGGCCCCCGTGGCGGCCGCCCCCGTGGCGACGGCGCCGCGCGCGGGGGCACCGCGCTGAACGAGCCAGCCGCCTACCCCCACGAGAAGGAGGGCGAGGCCGACCGCCAGCCACCCTACTCCGTTGAACTCGGACTCTTCTCCGGTCCGCACCTGCAGGGTCTGTTCCGAGAGTGCCTCGCCGGCCCAGAGCCGGAACGTGGTTCCGACCTCGATCTCCGCGTTCGGCTGACGGGCCAGCCCTTCGACACGCATCTCGGGCGCGGGTTCTCGGACGAGGACCTGGACCAGGCCCGTCTGACCGGGCATTGGGATGTCGAAGGAGAGAGAGTCGAGGTCGTATTGGACAACGTAGTAGTTCTCCGCGGGAAGAACGGGGTTCGTCGCCGCTATCGTTCCGTCCTCGAACCCGACTGTACCGGTGGACGGCCCGGTCTGGATGAGACGGGGACTTCGCGCGGATGGAGGAAGGGGGTACCGCCAGACCACCCCCTCGTCCGACGCGGATACCAGGGTCGTCAGACCCGGATTCCGGATCTCCAACACGTCCGTTACTTCCCAGCCCAGGGGGCCCTCGTTGATCCAGACTTCGCGACGTGAGACCGGGAACACAGCGCCGCCTTCTCCCACGGCCTCAGTGGGGAAGGCTTCGAGGCTGTGCAAGGAGTCGAGTTGGACGGGATCCGAGATCGGGTCACCGGCATAGAGGACTCCGTCGTATCGGGACGACACGAAGAACACCTCGCCTGACCCGGGGATCGGTAGGTTCGGGAGTCGAAAGGTGAAGGTGCCATCCGGGGAAACCCGGGTGGAGTCGATGTTCCCGGCCTCCTCCGGCGTGACCCTGTGAAGGACCACGGTACCGGAGTCCGCCGGCTCCCCGCCCACCAGCAAGCGGCCCGAAAGCAGGGGGTCGACCTCCTCCTGCCCGCTGAGACCGAGCGGAGCCGTGAGGAACGTGGCTACGAGGCAGCAGAGAATGCGGCTCAACGGGGGTTCAGGGAGAGAACCGGCCAAAATCTTCCGGGTTCAATCGGCGCAGGTATTCCTTCAACTCTTCCGCGTCCATGAAGGGCGCGCCCTCCTCCTCTTCGTCGGCCGTCGCACCGCCCTCGAATGTGAGACTCGTTTCCTCGTCCGCGATCTCGATCGAGGCACGTTCGAGGAGGTCTTCCTCCGCGAAGATACGTGCCTCGGTGCGAAGGGCCACGGCGATCGAGTCCGAGGGCCTGGCGTCCACGCTGATCCGTTCATCGTCCCTCTCGATCACGAGCTCCGCGTAGTACGTGGCGTCAGCCACCCGGGTGATTACCACGTGATCCAGATCGCCACCGAGGCCGGAAAGGACAGCCACCAGAAGGTCGTGCGTGAGGGGACGCGAAAACTTCATGTCGGCGAGCTGCATGGCGATCGCCGAAGCCTCGCCCGGTCCGATCCAGATCGGCAGGACGCGCTCGCCGTCGAGCTCCTGAAGGATCAGAACGGGTGTGTTCGACGCCCGGTCCAGCCCCAGACTCTGTACCTTGACCTCGACCAGCACGGTCGTCCCTCCTCTTGTGGCGATCCTCCGCGGGGCTCAATCTCCCCCACACGTACTCCGGAGCCCCACCCGGGTTCACCGACTCGAAGCTACCGAAGGACGCACCTGATCGAGGCCGTGAGCTGCGCCGGCTCAGAGGCCAAGAGCAGAGCGGAGGTCCTCCATCCGGTCCGTCCGTTCCCACGGAAAGAGCGCGACCGGGCGTCCGAACCGTTCGACGGTCCGAGGAGCCCGTCCGAAGTGGCCGTACACGGCTGTGGGACCGAACAGGGGGGTCCGCAGACCGAGCTCCCTGATGATGGCTTCCGGACGGAAGTCGAAGAGCTTCCTGAGGGCCTCCGAGATCGTGTCGTCCGCGATTTCGCCGGTGCCGAAGGTGTCCACCCAGATCGAGACCGGCTCGGCGACTCCGATCGCGTAGGCCAGCTGAATCTCGCACCTGCGAGCCGCCCCCGATGCGACGACATGTTTCGCCGCCCATCGAGCCGCATACGCCGCCGAGCGGTCGACCTTCGTCGGGTCCTTTCCGGAAAACGCCCCACCTCCGTGGCGTCCCATGCCACCGTAGGTATCCACGATGACCTTCCGGCCCGTGAGCCCCACGTCGCCCTGAGGGCCCCCGGTCACGAATCGACCGGTGGGATTCACGTGGATCGGGGTGCCCTCGGGATCGAACAGGGCCGAAGGAAGTGTCGGCTCGATCACCTTTCTCTTCAGCACGTCGCGGACCTCGTCGATCGTGACTTCCGGATCGTGCTGGGCACTCAATACGACCGCGCTGATGCGCACCGGCCGGTCCCCGTCGTACCCGACACTGACCTGCGACTTGCCGTCCGGTCGCAGCCAGGGGATCTCTCCGGATCTTCGAGCCTCGGACAGCGCCCGCGTGAGCCGGTGCGCGAGCACGATCGGAACGGGCATGAGCTCTTCCGTCTCGTCGCTCGCAAACCCGAACATCATCCCCTGATCGCCCGCGCCGCCGGTATCCACACCCATGGCGATGTCCGGGGACTGCGTGTCGATCGCCGTGAGGACTGCGCAGGTGCGTCCGTCGATTCCATACTCGGCGTTGTCGTAGCCGATCTCGCACAACGTCTCTCGCACGAGGTCCGGGATCTCGAGTTGCGAGCTCGTGGTGATCTCTCCGGCCACGAGTGCGAGCCCCGTGCTCACGAGGGTTTCGCAGGCGACACGCGCATTCGGATCGGTGGCCAGGATCCCGTCCAGCACCGCGTCTGAGAGCTGGTCGGCGACCTTGTCGGGATGTCCTTCGGATACGGATTCGGACGAGAACTGACGTAGACTCAAGGAACTACTCCTCCTGAATTCGTCTTCGGTTTCGATGTGAACTCCCGAGCGGAGGGGCCACGAACGCCGTGGATCCGGTAGCCGGGAGAAGTCCCCAGGTCGGGGAGCACGCCACCATAAACTGCCCTCAAGGAACGGACAAGCTCCAGCGCCCGGAGAAGGCGGACAGGTCGACGGCCGATCCGATCCCTGCCACGAGCTCGTCCGTCACGTCGCGCGAAGTGGAGGCGGCGAGCGCCCGGCGAGCCGCGTTCCGGGCATCTTCGATCCGAAAGCTCCGGATGACCTTCTTGAGCTCGGGAAGCGAGGGCCACGCGACCGACAACGCGGTGATGTCGAGTCCCACGAGAAGGAAGGCTCCCAGTGGATTTGCAGCCATCTCCCCGCAAACGCTCACCTCGATTCCCGCCGCGCGTGCGACCCGGGAAACCTGATGAAGCTGGCGGACGACCGCGGGATGGAATGGGTTGTACAAGTGCGCGAGGCGTGCATTGGTCCGGTCGACGGCGAGAGTGTACTGTACCAGATCGTTTGTGCCGATCGAGAAGAAGTCGCAGTGGCGAGCCAGTTCGACCGCGTCCAGCGCCGCGGCGGGGGTCTCGATCAGGCATCCCAGCTTGTATCCCGAGAAGAATCGGATGCCGTCTTTTCGGAGGGATTCCTCCTCCTCCACTAGAAGCTCCCGAACGCGGACGACTTCTTCCACGTCATTGACGAGCGGGAGAAGGATCCGGACATCACCATGCGCTGTAGCTCGCAGGATCGCACGAAGTTGGGGTCGGAAGAGCTCGGGGCTGTCGAGGCACACCCGGATCGCGCGCCAGCCGAGGAAGGGGTTCTCCTCGGCGGGCATGTGGAGGAACATCGGAAACTTGTCCCCTCCAAGGTCGAAGGTCCGAATGAAGACCGCACGATTCGGGAACGCCTCGACCACGCGTTTGTACCCCTGGTACTGCTCCTCCTCTCCGGGCATGGAGTTCCGTCCCACGACGAAGAACTCGGTGCGGAAGAGTCCGACGCCTTCGGCCCCGTGTTCCGCGGCCCGTACGGCCTCGCTGGGCAGGTCGATGTTGGCACGAAGGGAGATGGGTTGTCCGTCTAGGGTGACCGCGTCCAGCCGTGCGATTTCCTCCAGCTCCTCCTCCCACTCCCGGATCTGCACACGCCGCTCTTCGTACACGGCCCGATCCCGTTCGTCCGGTTCGAGAATGATCCGCCCGATCCGACCGTCCACGATTGCGGGCTGGCCCTCGGAAACCCGTGTCGAGAGATCCACGAGCCCCCCCACCGCGGGGATTCCGAGAGACCGGGCCAGGATGGCCCAATGGGCGGTCCGCGTTCCTAGATCCGTCGCAAGCCCCAGGATCCTTTCGGGGTCCATCTGCACGGTGAGGGAGGGTGTCAGATTGCGCGCGAGGATGATGGCCGCTCCCCCGTCCCCGATCAGGTCGCCCGGCTCCGGGAGGTCGAGGAGGCTATGAAGGACCCGGACCAAAATGTCCTCCAGGTCGTTCAACCGATCGAGGACCATGGGGTTGGACGTTCGAACCCAGCGTGCCTGCAGCTCGAGCACCCTCCATTCGAAGGCTCGGGCGGCCGTCAACCGATTCTCGCGGATGTAGCGGATCGTGCCGTCGATCAGGTCGACGTCCTCGAGCATCAGGAGCTGGGGCTCGAAGATCCGTGCCTCCATCGGGCCCAACCTCGACTCAGCATCGTCCTGCACTGCGCGGAGTCGCTCCTTCGCGAATGCCAGAGCCGAGCGAAACCGCTCCACCTCTCCACTCACCTCGTCCTCGCAAACGGTGCGGTGGGGGACATCCGGCACACCCCAGCGCACGACCCGTACCGGCCCGAACCCGATGCCTTCAGATATCGGTAGCCCATCGTGGATCCGTCCCATGTTCACACCTCTCCGAATCCGTTTTCGACGAGCGCCTGAAGTGCCTCCACGGCCGCATGCGCGTCCCGCCCTTCGACGCGGAGTGCGAGGTCCGTCCCCTTTTCGGCGGCAAGCATGAGCACGCCCATGATGCTCTTCCCATTCACCGTGAGCCCATCCTTCGAGAGCTGGATGTCGGACTCGAACCGACTCGCGAGCTTCACCAGCTCTGCCGCGGGTCGTGCGTGGAGCCCCTGACGGTTCCGGATCCTGACTGTCCGTTCGAGGACCTGGGAATCGCTCATTCCGAGCCTCTTCGCCCGGCCGCCATGTGGCTCCGTCGTCGGCGTTTCAGGAGGTCCGACATCGCTATTCCACGATGAGTGCGGCGGGCGAAGCGCCCACGGCGAGCCCGAGCACGACGAAAGCCAGAAGGAGACCGGGCATCCACCGCCGGAGAGCCCTGCCCCCCGAGAAACCCGTGAGAAGCAGGCCGGCGCCGGCGAGCAGCCAGAACCACGAGCGGCCCGGCAGACCGAGAGCCATATGGGACAGGCCTCCCAGAAGGGTTCCCGAGAAAAGGACCCCGAGCACTTCCATGCGTTCCGAGCGCTCGGCGAGCCGGGCCCGCGCCATCACCCGTGCGACTCCGAATCCGGCGCGGATACCGATCTGGAGGCCCCAGGCCCGAAGGGCGAGGTGCAGAGCGTTGTATCCAAGCAGGAATCCAAACACCACCCACGTCGGCGGGGCGCCGAGCACGAACGCGAGGATCGCTGTGAGAAGGCAGAGCGGGCGCCAGGTTCCCCAGAAGAGCTTGTCGCCGAGGCTGCCCAGGGGACTCCGGAGTGCCTGCAGGAACCGGCGTACTCGCTCCGGATCCGCCCCGTCCCGCACGAGCCGCGCGAGAGCTCCGATCGCCACGGTGCTCAGGTAGGGGTGCGAATTGAAGGTTTCTTCCGGGGAATCCGGGGTCGCTTCCGTCGCTTCCGTCGCTTCCGTCGCTTCCGCCGGGTTGGCGCTGCCGGCCACCGGAAGCACACTCCATGCGAGGCCGGTTCCGATGAGGTTGCGATAGTTCCAGGACCCCTGGATCAGAAATGAGCGGGCCAGCAAGAGCCCCCGCATCGCGGCCCCGATCACAAGAGCGTCGCCAGCACGAGGCCCCCACCATAACCCATCAGAAAGAGGGCATGGCGCCTCCGGTTCGAAACCCAGGAACGGAGGATCGACCCACTCGCCAGCAGCCCCGGAAGCGCGAGGAGTGCGACCGTGGAGCCCTGCCCCAGGGGCCATCGTGCGATCCAGGAGGGTGGAAGGAGGAACGCCGTGGCCACCCCGGCCGCAGTGACGGCGCACCCTCGGAGTGCATCGATCGAAACACATGCCCAGTGCGCACGCTCGAGTCGGTCCGAACGGCCGGTCCGCCCCGGTCGGATGCGGACCAGGAGCCCGTTGACCCGGCGCTGGATGAACACCGTTTGTCCACCGAACAGGCTCCAGAGGACCCCGAACCCGACGGCCACGGCGATCCCACCGGAGCCCGGGTGCTGGATTGCGATCACAGCGGCCGGAATCCCCGCGGGGCCCGGTTCGGGGAGGCGGACTCCCCCCACGGGCAACTCGCCCAGATGAACGCCCTCGAGGAGTACCCCGACGAGAAGTCCTGTGGCCGGATCCGAGAGCACACAGCCTGCCAGCGTTGCCGACACCATGGGGCGCGAGATCATGAACTGCCCGACGGAGCTCCCGTCCAGCGCCGACCAGGTCCCCAACGCAAACAGCAGTCCCAGGGTGAGGGGATCAATCATCGAGGAGATCCTGTGCCGGGGTCCGATGACTCCCCGGCAGCTCCCTCGCAGACACGTCCACGCCGCCTGCCAGAAGTCGACGGATCCGGTCGCGGTCCGCGTCGCTCAGGAAGAGATACGGCAGCGCCTGCTTCCGCCCTTCGTGGTGGTGGATTCCACCGAGATTCACCGACGCCCCGTCGAGTACACCCCCGACAGCCAGCCGCAGCATGTGATCCAGGTCGCGCGTCAGCACCACGACCGCCTCCGTGGTCGCCCTGAGATCCGCGACACGGTCCCGTGCAGCCTCGACGCTCAGGAACTCGGCCACCGCTCCCGCCGGAGTGCCCAGCGAGTATAGCTCCTGCTCCCAGCCCGGCTCGGCCAGGGTGTCGTCGACCACCACGTACCGAGTGGGCTTGAGATGGCTCCCCCAGCCCACGGTGACCTGTCCGTGGATCAACCGTTCGTCAACTCTGAGGAGGGCGATCGTCACGCTGGGCGTCCTCCTCCTGAGGCTCGAAGGATCGAATGGCTCCCCTTCCCTTCTCCAACAGTCTGTCGACCAGCTGATCCAGCGGAAGGTCCCTGTGGAACACGAAATCCAGAAGCATGGGGAGATTCGCACCGAAGATCACCCGCCGACCCGTCGGGCCGCGGCAGGCAAACCGCGCTGCGAGCGCGCAGCTTCCGGTCTGCAGGTCTGTGAAGATCACGGCCGGTGTCTGGCCGGCCACTTCCGCGACCGATGCCAGCAGCTCCTCCGGTCCGCGGCCCGCGTTGCTGATGCCTATCAGAGCATCCTCGGGAACTCCCGCAATCTTTCGTACCGCATCGACCATCCCGAAGCACATGGAGCCGTGGGTAACCAGAATCCCCCGGACCTTCGACGGGATCTCTTCCGCTCGCGGGAGTGCGTCCTCCTCCGAGGTCGGTCTATTCATAGTCTTCCTCGAGATACTCCTTGAGAGGAGTCATGCGGTTCTGCAGACGCCGGTGGAACTCGGCCGCCGAATCCACTCCGGAGTACTGAAGCAGGTGGTTCATGGCCACGACCTCGGAGATCACCGTGATGTTCTTCCCCGGATTCAGCGGAATGATCACCTTTGGAAGCCGGACCCCGAGGACCTGGATCTCGCCCCGGTCGAGTCCCGTGCGGTCATACTCGCGCGTGTCGTCCCACTCTTCGAGCTGCACGACGACTTCGATCCGCTTCTGCTGCCGGATGGCCCGGATCCCAAAGAGGGTCTTCACGTCGATGATCCCGATGCCACGGATCTCCATGTGGTGCTGCTGGAGATCGTGCCCGCGCCCGATCAGCACGTCGTTGCCCCGTTGCGAGACCATGACGACGTCGTCTGCGACCAGACGATGTCCACGTTCCACCAGGTCCAACACACACTCGCTCTTGCCGATCCCGCTCCCACCCACGAACAGAAGTCCGACCCCATAGACGTCGGCCAGCGATCCGTGGAGGGTGGTGGAGGGGGCCAGGACGACTTCGAGATACGGCTTCAGTCGGCGGAAGAAATCTTTCGTCGTGAGGGAGGTGCGGAAGAGTGGCACGCCGGAGCGTTCCGCGATTTCGATCAGGAGATGCGGGACCTCCTGGTCCTTCGTCACGAACGCGGCCGGAACGCGCTTCGAGAAGAACGCATCGAGCCGCTCACGCTGGACGGTCTCCGAGAGGGTAGCGATGTACTTCATCTCGGTTTCACCGAACACCTGCATCCGCCCCTCCGGAAACCGCTCGATGAACCCGGCGAGTGCCAGGCCGGGGCTGGCCACATCCAGATCCGAACACTCGGTCTCCAGAGAAACGGATGGAGTCAGGAGCTCGAGGGACAGCGAGGCTCCCCTGGCTTCCAGAAGTTCCTGTATCCGGAGGGACTTGGTCACGATCGGGAACTCTCTGGTTCGCGAAAATCGAGGAGGAATGCCGAGGAAGCTACTCGGACCGAGATCCGGAAGCTACCGCCCGCCCCAGAGCGGACGCGAGACGCTCGGTCGTGCGGTCCCATGAAAGGTGCTCGGCGAACTCCCGCGCCGCCGCCCCCATCCGCTGTCTGAGCCCCCGATCTTCCAACAACTCACCGAGCTTCGAGACCAGCGCCACCACGTCTCCGTGCGGAGTCAGAAAGCCCGTTCGTCCGTCGCGTACCGAGTCGCGGAGGCCCGGCGAATCGCTGGCAACGGAAGGGGTGGCGCAGGCGGCGGCTTCCAGGTTCGAGATACCCCATCCTTCCTTGGGCGAGGTCAGCACGTGTACCCATGCTCTCTGGAGAAGCTCCAGCTTCGTCGACTCGTCCACGAATCCCAGAAACCGGACGGCCTCGCTTCCCAGCCCAAGCCGATCCACCGCCCGCTCCAGCGCGAGACGATGGTCTCCCCGCCCGGCGATGAGGAGTCGGACCGGCGTCCCTTTCCGACGAAGCCGAGCCACCGCCTTGAAGACGAGGTCCAGCCTCTTGTACTTCTTGAGCCGACCCAGATAGAGCAGCGTCGGCTCCTCGAAGCGTGCTTCGAATGGAATGGGGGTGAAGTGTCGGATGTCGACCCCGTTCTCGATGACCTCGACCACGGACGGATCCATCCCACGCTCCACGAGGTCGGTGCGCGTGCTCTCCGAGACGGCGACCACGGGCGTATCTCGATAGACACGGGGGATCGGGCGCTCGAGGAGCCACGTGGCTGCAGCGATTGGGAGTGTGGCCTCCTTGAACGCAGTGCCTCCGAACAAGTGATGTACGAGGAGGAGCACCGGAGCGGAGGACCAGCGGGGCACGAACAGGGGGACCTTGTTGAGATCTTCGACGACCAGATCGAACGACCCCTCCGGAAGGGAGCGAACGTAGCGTGGGGCCGACAAGAGGTAGCTGTGACGCCCTCCGACACGGTGGATCTCCAGGCCGTCCACGTCGGATCTGGGGGCCGAGCCGGGCCAGCCGGAGGTGACTGCGGTGACCTGCCACCCCGGTCGGCGGGCCAGCCGTCCGAAGCTCTCGTGAAGGTGGATCTCCGCGCCCCCCGATGCGGGGTTCTCTCGATCCAGCCAGTTCAGGATCAGGATCTTCATTGGTGGAAAAGCGCGAGACCGACCGTTCCGTGAGTGATATACACGGTGCCCCTACACCGGATCAGGTCGATCTTCCTGCGGAGCGAAAGACCGCGTCCAGGACACCATTCACGAACCGAGACGATTCGTCCCCTCCGTACTGGCCAGCGAGGCGGATTCCTTCCTGGATCGCGACCTTGGGAGGGGTCTCCTCGGAGAAGAGGATCTCGGCCGTCGCAATCCGAAGCACCGACCGGTCGATGGTCGACAGCCGATCCATACGCCAGTTCTCCATGGCTCCCTCGATCGCGGCATCGATTCCATCCAGGTGGGCCCAGACTCGCTCGACGAGCCGACCGAGCGCGGGGACGCGCCGGACGGACACGACACGGGTCCGTAGAATCTCTTCCAGCACCTCCGGGAGGGGCTCGACCCGGCCTCCGCTCTCCCACCGGTAGAGCACTTGCAGTGCCCAGGACCGCGAACGCATCCGGTCGATCCGGTCCCTGGGCTCCAGCGCGGCCGCCGTCACGCCAGCCTTCGATAGAGATCTGCCATCTCGATCGCCACGAGAGCCGCTTCGCGACCCTTGTTTCCCGCGCCTGCGCCGGCTCGGGCCCTGGCCTGCGCAAGGTCGTCGGTGGTGAGCAGCCCGAACACGATCGGGACGGGGGCCGTACGGGAGAGATCGCCCAGCCCACGGCTGGCTTCTCCTGCCACGAACTCGAAGTGGGGGGTCTCTCCACGGATCACGCAGCCCAGAGCGATCACCGCGTCGACACCGCCCCGGTCGACCACTCGGCGTGTGGCCGACGGCAACTCCCAGGCCCCCGGGACCCGGACCACCTCGAGGTCGGACGGCGCAGCCCCTCGTTCAACGAGGGTTTCAATCGCATTGCGGAGGAGGGATTCCGTGATCTCGTGGTTGAACCGTGCCACAACCATCACGACGCGGAGTTCGGCCGCATCGCCCGATCCTCGGAGTTCTCGCACGCCCACCTCGGCAATGCGGGATGCGACGTCCTCAGAGTAGCCGCCCAGCATCAGGGCAGATGCCCCAGCTTTCGGCGCTTCGTCTCGAGATAGCCGGCATTGTGGGTCCCCGGTTCGATCCGAATGGGTTCGCGACCGGTGATTTCGAGTCCGTACCCCTGGAGCCCGACGATCTTCTTGGGATTGTTGGTCAGAATCCGGATCTTGCGCAGACCGAGGTCGACCAGGATCTGAGCACCGATCCCGTAGTCGCGCAGATCGGGCTTGAACCCGAGCGTCAGGTTCGCCTCCACGGTGTCCTGCCCCTCCTCCTGGAGCTCGTAGGCCCTGAGCTTGTTGCCGAGGCCCATTCCACGGCCCTCCTGGCGGAGGTAGACGATCGCGCCCATCTTTTCTTGTTGGATCCGTGCCATGGCCGCCTGGAGTTGCTCGCCGCAGTCACACCTCATGGAACCGAATACGTCACCGGTAAGGCACTCCGAGTGCATGCGGACCAGAACGTCCTCCCGCCCAGCCACGTCTCCCTTCACCAGCGCGACGTGCTCACGATCGTCGATGAGGCTCTCGTACCCGATCAGCTGGAATTCCCCATAGGGGGTGGGCAACTTCACGCTCGCCACGCGGCGGACCAGACGCTCCTTCGCGAGCCGGTAGGCGACGAGCTGGGCGACGGTTACGAACCGGAGCCGATGTTCCTCGGCGAACACCTCGAGCTGCGGCCGCCGAGCCATTGTCCCGTCCGGGTTCAGGATCTCGCAGATGACCCCCACCGGAGCCAGTCCCGCGAGCCGGGCCAGATCGACCGAAGCCTCGGTCTGACCTACTCTTCGCAACACTCCCCCGGGCTGCGACCGTAGCGGAAAAATGTGGCCGGGACGGCGCAGATCGGAGGGGCTGGACGCCTCGTCGGCCAGAACCTGGATCGTCGTTGCACGGTCGTGCGAGCTGATGCCGGTCGTCACACCGAACCGCTGATGCGCGTCTACCGAGACCGTGAAGGCGGTTCCCTGGGGGTCGGTGTTCCGCTCCGTCATGAGCGGGAGCTCGAGTGAGTCCGCCCGCTCACCCGTCAACGTGACGCAGATCAAACCGCGTCCATACTTCGCCATGAAGTTGACGTGATCGGCGGAGATCTCCGTCGCTGCACAGACGAGGTCCCCTTCGTTCTCGCGATCCTCATCATCGGCCACGATCACCATCCGACCCCTGCGGATGTCCTCGATCGCCTCCTCGATCTGATCGAAGGGTGACTCCGCGTTGTCCGGCTCCTGGGACATCAGTGTTCCTCCCCCTTTGTCGGCTCGTCCTCGGACCCGGCGGACCCCAGACGACCGCGAAGCAGCCTACCCACGTACTTCCCGATCAGATCCCCCTCCAGGTTGAGGGGATCACCTTGTGAAAGATATCGGAAATTCGTCTCGGACCAGGTATGCGGTATCAGCGCGACCTCCAGGCCGCCCTCGTCGAGCAATCGATTTACGGTCAGGCTGACTCCGTTGATCGCGATGGACCCGTGCGGAATGGTCAGCCGGTGGATCTCGTCCGGAAGGGAGAGTTCCATCATCCAGTAGAGCCCGGCTTCTCGAATCGACCTCAGGTATCCGACTCCATCTACATGCCCCTGAACCAGATGCCCGTCCAGTCGATCACCCAGGGCGAGCGCTCGCTCCAGATTGACCCGGCGACCCGTCGAGTAGGATCCGAGGATCGTGCGCGAGAGCGTGGTGCCGACGGCATCCACCTCGAATCCGGCGGTGTCCACCCGGGTAGGGGTGAGGCATGCGCCGTCGATCGCGATCGAATCGCCCACCGCCACGCCCTCGAGAAGCGTCTCGGGCGCGTCGATCCGGATCGATCGCGTCCCGTCACCTTCCTCCACACTACGTACGAGGCCGACCGCTTCGATGATCCCCGTGAACATCAGCGTGGCTCCGGCTCGAAGGCCATCCAGACGTCCTCTCCCAGTCGCCTCGGAACCTCTCCGAGGCTCCATTTCCACTGCCCGTCGCGCTCTTCCGTCCCGGATTCGACCCCGGGCGCAAACGGAAAGGCCGGGACCCCATCTGCGCCGATGAAACGCGGCGCCATGGTCAGATGGAGGCGGTCCACGAGTCCCGCCCTCAGGAGCGCCAGGCCCAGGGTCCCCCCTCCCTCGCAGAGTACCGAACGAATGCCCTCGGACGCGAGGGCGCTCACGGTCTCCCTCAATTCCACCCGATCCTCCGCGTTGCCCGACACCTCGATCAGTCGCGCCCCCAGTTCCCTGACCGAGCGCCTCCAGGGCGCCGGACTCGCCGGCGTCGTCACGATCCACACGGCTCCTCTGCCCTCGTTGAAGATCCGACCTTTCGGGTCCGTCCGTCCTCGGGCGTCCAGCACGATCCTGGTCGGAGGGACGCGGGGGCGGAGATCCCCTCTCGGGGTGAGCAGAGGATCGTCGACAACGGCCGTCTCGGTCCCCACGAGGATCGCATCGAATCCGGCCCGCAGCCGATGAGTGGCTTCCAGCGCTTCCGGACCCGAAATGGGAGTGCGTTCCCCGGGGCGACCCGCGATCCTCCCGTCGAGAGACATCGCGAGCTTGAGCGCGAGCCACGGGCGATCGGTACCGGTATGGAAGAAGAAGGGATTCTCCCATCGGGCGGCCCGTTGTGAGAGAACCGGTCCTTCCACCTCGATCCCGTCCTTCCGCAGGTAGCCCGCCCCTCCTCCCGGACCCGGACCCGGGTCGGCGGCGCCGAACACGACTCGACGGATCCCGGCGTCCCGGAGCGCGGTCGTGCAAGGGGGAGTCTTCCCATGATGCCGGCAGGGTTCGAGGGTCACATAGGCGGTCGAGCCTCTCGCCTCGTCGCCGGCGTCCGCGATCGCCTCTACCTCGGCGTGAGGCCCGCCGTACTCGGCGTGCCATCCTTCTCCTACGACCCGACCGTCCCGGACCAGCACACATCCCACGAGGGGATTGGGGTGAACACGTCCCCAACCACGCCGGCCGAGCTCGATCGCCCGGCGCATGAAGTCACGTTCCTCGGCCGAAGGGGCATAGGCATCCGAAGGGAGTCCGGCAGGGTCGCGGTCGCGCTGGAAGATATCCATACGGCACCCCGGCTCAGTACCGGATGCGGAAGCTCACGGCTCCCTGCAGCTCCCCGCCACCGGGCTCGAACGATGAGGTCCCGTCCAGCTCGGCGAGGGGCGTCGCCGCTCGGGCCCATGTGAATTCGGCCGCGACCTGTGTGACCAGCCAGGTGTAGCTCACGCCCCCGAACAGATATCGGCGGTCCATTTCGAGATCCCGGCGTCGCGTGGTCTGCGGGGCCGCTCCTTCCTCGGACCTGGCCATGATCCGCCCGTCGCCGCGGTATCGGTCCCATCCAACACCACCCGACACCCCGATCGGCCACAGCTCCTTCCCCGCGGTGAGCCGCAGGGAGGTCATGCGAGGCGAGAGGGTCGCCAGGGCGCCGGGACCTTCCGGGAGGCCGTAGCTGAGCTCGCCCATCCGATGGTGCGTTGCCGAGAGGGTCACGCCGGGAAGGGAAAAGGATTCCCTGAACACTCCCGCCCGCACGCCGGCGCCCCAGCCAAACCGGGTTCCCGGGGACGCTGGGGAAGACGGGACTCCGACGGCCTGGAGCATCACGACCGCATCCAGGGAAAGCACTCCGCCGACCGTGGGAAGCGGAGAAAACCCCGGAAAGACTCCGACCACCCCGGTCAGACGCCCGCTCAGGGGCGTGCTCCGGGCCTCCCGTCCACTCCCGTCTCCGCCGGGCCTGCGGGACAGATCCGGGTGTTTGAATGAGGCCCATCCAGCGCCCACGTCGACCACGATGCGAGGGCTCCCCTCGGTGCGGTGCCCGAGGGTGCTGGGACCGGTCGGGAGAGGTCCGCCCGCGGCCAGGAGCCCCCCCATTCCAGAGTGGAGTGCCTGTAGAGCCAGTGCCGCATCCGCGCAGAGCCCCGAGACTGCGGTGCCACCAGTGGCGCACTCCGACCAGAGCCGCTCCGGCGGGGATTGCCCCTGAGAACTCTGAGCTCCCGAAAGGAGGAGGGACACCGCTCCGCCGAGTGCCACCATCCAGTGGGAGTTGTGGAACGGGGAGCTCCGAACGCTGGTGGCCCGGGATCGTTCGATCCTCCCGACGTCCCTATTCGAAACGGACACCCGAGCCCTCGACGACCTCGCCCAGGTGCCATGCCTCTTCCCCGGCATCCTGGAGGCGTGAGAGGACCGCGGCGGCCTCTCCGGCGGCCGTGACGACGACCATCCCCACGCCCATGTTGAACACGCGCCGCATCTCCTGCTCTTCGATCGTTCCCAGCTCCTGGAGGCTGCGGAAGATCGGGGGAATCTCCCAACTCCCGGTGTCGACCGCGGCCCCGAGGCCCTCCGGCAGGGATCGGGGCAGGTTGCCCGGGAGCCCTCCACCGGTGATGTGCGCGAGGGCTCGCACGGTGCCGGATTCCAGCTCGACTTCCAGGGAACGCAGGTAGCTCCGGTGCACCCGGAGGAGGGCCGATCCTACGGGCTCCTCCAGGCCCGGGAGCAGGTCCTCCACCCGCAGCCCGGCCACGTCGAAGACGATGCGTCGAGCGAGGGAATAGCCGTTGGTGTGCAGCCCGGACGAGGGCAGGGCGATGAGGTGGTCTCCGAGCTGCACCCTACTCCCGTCCAGAATGCGGTCCCGAGCCACGATTCCCACGATGAAGCCCGCGAGATCGTACTCTCCCTTTCCATAGAAATCCGGCATCTGGGCCGTCTCGCCTCCCAGCAGCGCACAGCGGTTCTCCCGGCAGGCCTGCGCGACCCCGTCCACCACCTCGCCCACCACCCCGTCTTCCAACTCGCCGGTGGCAAGGTAGTCGAGGAAGAAGAGCGGCCGAGCTCCCTGCACCAGGATGTCGTTCACGCAGTGGTTCACGAGATCCTGCCCAACCGTCCGGTGTGTCCCGGTCCGGAACGCGAGCTTGAGCTTGGTGCCCACCCCGTCGGCCGACGAGACCAGGACCGGGTCGGGGACATCGGCCGGGACCGCGTAGAGTCCACCGAACAGCCCGAGCTTCGACAGGGTTCGTTCGTCCCGAGTGGACTCGAGCAGGTCCTTCATGCCCTCCTTGTCCCTTTCGGCCCGATCCAGGTCGACTCCGGCGGCCCGGTAGTCCAATCCTTTCGTCTCAGCCATGGGTGGCCTCCATTGCAAGAACCCGCCAGTCAGTGGATCTCGAACTGGGTCATGTTTCGCAACTCACGAACCCGGTGAGCGACTTCGGTGCGCTCGAGTCGCGCCAGGCGTTCCACGCCGAAGTCCTCCACCGCGAACGATCCCAGGGCCGTCCCAAACACCGAGGCCTTCCGCGATGCGGCCGACGAGCGGTCTCCGATGTCGTGGAGGAATCCCAGGAATCCACCGGCGAAGCTGTCCCCCGCCCCGGTCGGGTCGCTGAGGTCCTCGAGCGGGTAGCCCGGCACGAAGAAGATCCCTTCGGGGTCGAAGAGGACCGCACCGTGCTCTCCCTTCTTCACGATCACCTGCTCCGGGCCGCGCTCCTGCACCCAGCGGGCCGCACGCACGAGATTCGGATCTCCCGCGAGTTGACGAATCTCGCCGTCGTTCAGGATGAGAACATCCACGCGGTCGAGCAGCCGCAGCAGATCCTCCTTCCGGCTGTCGATCCAGTAGTTCATGGTGTCGCATGCGACGAGGCCGGGGGTCTCCACGCTGTCGAGGACCTCGTGCTGCAGCCGGGGATCGATGTTTCCCAGAAACAGGATGTCCGGCGAGCGGAAGTCCGCCGGGATGTGGGGATGGAAGTCCGCAAAGACCCCGAGTCGGGTCTCGAGTGTCTCGGGGGCCGAGAGATCGTGGGTGTAGCGACCGCTCCAGTGGAAGCTCTCCCCGTCCGCAGTCTCGATCCCGGAGAGATCAACACCCCGATCGCGGAGGAAGGCCAGATCGTCGATCGGATAGTCGCTACCCACGACTCCCACGACCTGAACCGGCGCAAATAGCGAGGCGGCGGCCGAGAAATGGACCGCCGAACCGCCGACGGTCCGCTCGACCTTCCCGAACGGTGTCTCGAGTGAATCCAGTGCCACGCTTCCGACCACGAGAATCGACATCTCAGCCCTCGGCTCCTTCGGTTGCAGGTACATCTTCGCTCTCTTCGATGGAGCGTTCCATGCGCTCGGGCGCCTCCAACCCCAGGAGATGGAGGCCGTTCCGGAGAACGATGCGGGCCGCCCGGGTCAGGACGAGGCGGGCCGAGCGCAGGGAGGCATCGTCCACGAGAACGGCCAGCTCCGGGTTTCGCGTCGGATTGCCCGCGTGATACCAGGAGTTCACCTGGCCGGCCGTCTTTTCCAGGTAGTCGCAGATCACGTGTGGGGCCCGCTGTTCTCCGGCCCGCTCGACGATCTCGGGGAATTCATGGAGCTGCTGGATGAGCTCGTGTTCGGCGGGATGCTCGAGCCGTTCGACCGGGGCGTCCCCGAGCTTCGCCGTTTCGGCGTCCTCTCCCGCCCGTCGAAGCACGGAGCAGAGTCGGGCGTGAGCGTATTTGACCTTGTAGACGGGGTTGCGATCCGACTGATCCAGCGCTTCGTCGAGATCGAAGACGAGATGCGCCTCGGGCTTGCGCATCAGGAAGAAGTATCGTGTGACGTCGACCCCGACCTCCTCGATCAGATCGCGAAGCGTGACGTAATCGCCCGCCCGCTTGGAGAACTTCACTTCCCTGCCGTCGCGCTCCACACGCACCATCTGGTGGAGAACGTACTCGGGATAGTCTTCGGGAAGTCCGAGAGCGCGCAGTCCAGCGCGCACGCGGGCCACCGTTCCATGATGGTCCGCGCCCTGCACGTTCACCGCGCGACGGAATCCGCGCTCCCACTTCGTGATGTGATAGGCCACATCCGGCAGGAAGTAGGTCGGAGAGCCGTCCGACTTGACCATGACCCGGTCCTTCTGGTCGCCGAACTCGGTCGTGCGCAGCCAGACCGCGCCGTCCTTCTCGTAGACGTGTCCCGTCTTCCGCAGGTCCGAGAGCGTGGCCTCGACCCGCCCGGCCTCGTAGAGAGATGATTCCAGGAAGTGCTCCTGGAAGTGGACGCGGAAGGCCGTGAGGTCGTGGTCCTGTTCCTGGCGGAGCCGGTCGACCGCGAACGTGCGGAACCGCTTGCGGGCCGACTCGCCCCCGTCGTCCAGCCACCCGTCTCCATCCAGCCTGGCGAGCTCGCGACCCAGGTCCGCAATCGCCTCCCCGTGGTATCCGCCCTCGGGGATCGGTGTGTCACGACCGAACACCTGCTCGTAGCGCGCCCGGACGCTTGCGGTCAATCGATCGATCTGACGACCGGAGTCGTTGTAGTAGAACTCGCGGTGGGCGGCCCAACCTCGCCACTCGAAGAGCGACGCGATGGCGTCTCCGAGCGCGGCCTGACGGCCATGCCCCACATGCAGGAGTCCGGTCGGATTCGCCGAAACGAACTCGATGATCACCGGCGCCCCACCCCCTGTGTCCGAACGCCCGAACCGCTCGTCCGATTCCAACACGTCCAGGAGGAGCTCGCCCGCGGCGTCTGTCGTCATGCGGAAGTTCAGGAACCCGGGTCCGGCGACCTCGACCGCTTCGATCCCCGAGTCTCCGACCGGGATCCGGGCCGCGATCTCCTCCGCAATCGCCCGGGGAGGACGTTTCAACCTGGAGGCGAGCGTCATCGCGACGTTCGTGGCAACGTCCCCGTGCGAAGGGTCCCGGGGGCGCTCGAGCTGGATGTCGGCATCGTCGATGCCCAACTCGCGGAGCGCTTCCTCCAGGAGTGCGCGGACGGTTTCCTGTGGCATCGCCGGCCTCAGTCCGGCGCGGAGGAACTGGTCGTGCTCCCACCATCCGATTTGGATGTCCCGGAGCCCTGGGACTTCCCGTCGGGCTTCTTCTTATTCGAGGCCGAAGGGGCTTCGGTCGACCCCTCGCTGCTCTCCTTCTTCGCCGCTTCCCGGTAGGTGTCGGATCTGTAATCGGTGATGTAGAAGCCTTCCCCCTTGAAGAGGAAGCCGGCTCCCGCCGAGAGCATTCGCTCGGCCTCGGCACCGCATTCGGGACATTCAGCCCCGGGTTCGTCGGACATCCGCTGGAAGAGTTCGAACTCGTGGCCCTTCGGGCAGCGGTACTCGTACGTTGGCATGGTCGACTCGGTTGCGATTATGGACCCCGTCCGATACCCGTTCGGGGCAATGCGGTACGGACGACTCGGGTCGTCCGGCCC
>JBBDIV010000041.1:0-4627 GCA_040880225.1 Gemmatimonadota bacterium | reverse complement strand
CAGCTCTTCCTGGTCTCGCTCTTCTCGGAATCCACCGAAGTGGCCTTCGAGCCCGAGGCACTCAACCTGGTGAACCGTGGGCTGCGCTACCGTCCGGCCGAGATCCGGGCCGTGACACCCGGATGGGACTCTCGAGTCCTCCAACCACAGCGGGTCCTCATGGCCGTGTACGCGTTCCCCCGCGACGTCGACCTCGAGCGCACCCTCGAAGTGGAGTATCAGGAGATCCGGAGCCGGGAGTGGCAGCAGATCCTTCCGACCGTCCAGAGGGAGCGGGCCCGGCTCCGATCCCGGGCCCCGGGCACGAACTGAGACGGCCCTGGTCTCTCGGACCCTCCATCCCCGCGACGGTTGCCTATTCGTCGAGGTCGTACTTCCGGATCTTGCGATACAGCGTCCGCTCGCCGATACCCAGACTGTCCGCGGCCTTGCGCCGATTCCCTCCCACCTCCCGTAGCACGGTCCGGATCGCCTCGCGTTCCAGATCCTCCATCGTCATACCGGGCCGGAAAACCACTTCGTCTGCACTCCTGGATGGGGAAGAATCCCGACGTCGAAGCTCGCCGCCTTCCTCACCATCGGACGGGCCGGGGACCGGGGTTGCGAGGTCCCCGGAGTCGGGCCGGACTCCACTCTGTGCGCTCCCCGGCTGATCGGCCCTGTCTTCGTCCGGGAAGGACGACGGAAGCGCGATGGGGATCCGGCCCGGTTCGTCCAGCTTCTCGTCGACCTCGTCGCGGTAGATCTCGAACTCCCTCCGAAGTTGATCCACATCCATGCGGAGATCCACGAGGGTGCGAAAGAGAAACTCGAGCTCAGGCCGCACACGCCGCCCCTCACTGACCTCATCGTCATCATCTGCCGCTCGACCCGACGGCACCCGTTCGATTGAACGCCCGATGGGCGCCGGTAGAAGTCGCTGCTCCTCCCGAGGAAAGCGGATCTCGCGAGGAAGATCCTGGGGCCCGATGGGCTTGCCGGGCGCCAGGACAACCATGCTCTCCACGAGGTTGCGGAGCTCACGCACGTTCCCGGGCCAATCATACCGGACGAGGAGCTCCATCGCATCATCCGATAGACCGGGGAACGCACGATCCAGCTTCTGTACGAGTTCGCGGACGAAGTGCTGAACCAGGAGCGGGATGTCGCTCCTCCGTTCGCGGAGCGGCGGCAGCTCGATCCCGAGGATGTTCAGTCGATAGTAAAGATCCCGCCGGAATCGACCCTCCGGGACGAGCGCTCGCAGCTCCTGGTTCGTAGCTGCGATGATCCGAACGTCGACCGTGATCGCCTGCTCGCCACCGACCCTGAGGAACTCGCGCTGCTCTAGAACCCGGAGCAGCTTGGTCTGGGTGGAAAGCGGCATCTCACCGATTTCGTCCAGAAAGAGCGTGCCCCGATCCGCGAGTTCGAAAAATCCTCGGCGAGAGTCGATCGCTCCGGTGAACGCACCCTTCTCATGGCCGAACAGCTCCGATTCGAGGAGGGTTTCGGGCAGCGCGGCAACATTCACGGCCAGGAACCGCTTGTGACGACGCGGGGAGAGCGCGTGAATACCTCGTGCGACCAGCTCCTTGCCGGTTCCGGATTCGCCGGTGATCAGAGCCGTGGAGTCCACGGGAGCGATCTGGACCACACGCTCCAGGATCTCTCGAATCTCGTCGGACTCGCCCACGATTCCCGTCACGCGTTGCAGCCGGCGCCGCTCGATGGTTCGGTGCGCGAGGAGAACGACCTCGTCCGGATCGGGGTCGGGCTCGAAGACCTCATCGGCCCCCCTCCCCTGCCCGCGTTCGGCGGCATCGGAGCCACCCAGAAGCGTGAAGAATGGGATGTCCAGCGTATCCCGGGCGAGGGACACCCATACCCCTGGATCGTGGTCTCCGCCTCCCGCGGTGAGGATCAGAAGCCGGGGCTCGCGCTCGGGGGCGACTTCGTCCGGGTCCGTCACGAGATCCACCTCGTAGCCCTCCGCCTCGAAGGCGTCCCGCAACCGTCCCGCAACCGGAAGCCCGTGGGTCGTGACCAGAACGCGCATGCTCATACGGCGTCGCGACTCACGTTCCGTTTTCCGGTCCGCTCGGGGCCGCTCCGGACTCCGGCCGAGCGTGCGAGTCACGGACTCCGCCCAGGAGGTTCGAACCATGCACGAGAAGGGGTTCGAGCACCTCGAGGCCGTCGCGAACGCCAGCGGGACTACCGGGAAGGTTCACGATCAGACAGGCACCTCGGATGCCGACCTCGCCTCGGGAGAGGACGGCGAACGGGGTCGCGGACACACCCCTCCTCCGCAGCGCCTCGGCCAGCCCGACCGCGGTCCGCTCGGAGACGGCGCGGGTGGCCTCCGGCGTCCGGTCGCGGGAGGTGAACCCCGTACCCCCGGTGGTGATCAACACGTCCAGCTCCCGCCGGTCCGCCCACTCCGCCAGAATCGGTACGAGATTGGCCGTCCCGTCCGCGACTACCGCCCGGCAGGCCACCTCGTGTCCCTGCGCCTCGCACCACGCGACGATGATCGGCCCGCTGCGATCCTCCCCCTCGGATCGCGAGATGCGGTCGCTCACTGTGAGCACTCCGCAGCGGATCGGGCGACGGACGGTCTCGTTCACCGACGGTCTCCCGGGCGCCGATAGAACGGAAGCTCGACAACCCGCCCGGGTACATCCCGATCCCGAATCCGAATCGCCAGCGACGTTCCGACCTCTCCGAAACGAGCCCTGACCCAGGCGATGGCGATACCCACCTCCAGGGTGGGGCTCAGAGTCCCCGAGGACACCGTTCCCACCTCCGAGCCCTCCGAAACGACCGGGTATCCCGACCGGGGAAAGCCCCGTTTCTCCAGTCGGATGCCTACCAGCTTCCGATCCACCCCCTCTTTCTTCTGCTCTACGAGCGCGTCCTTTCCGAGGAAGGACTCCCGATCGAGCTTCACGACCCAGCCCAACCCGGCTTCGAGGGGCGAGTGTCCCCCATCGAGCTCGGCGCCGTGCAGAGGCAGGCCCGCCTCGAGCCTCAGCGTGTCCCGAGCACCCAACCCGCAGGGAAGGATCCGCAGATCGGATCCGGCGTCGAGCAGCGCATTCCACACCGGGATCGCATCGTCGGTCTCCAGATAGAGCTCGAAGCCGTCCTCACCCGTATAGCCGGTCCTCGAAATCAGTGCCCTCCTTTCAGCCACCTGGGCCCGGACGAAGCGAAACGCGCGGAGGGTTCCCGGGTCGATCGAGCTCAACCGCCCCAGGATATCGGCCGACGCGGGACCCTGCAGTGCCAGCAATGCGGTCTGATCGGACCGATCGTGCACCTCGACCTCGAACCCGTGGGCCTGCGAGCGCACCCAGGCCAGATCGGTGTCCCGGTTGACCGCGTTCACGACCAGGAGGTACCTGGAGTCGGACATCCGACAGACCAGGAGATCGTCAACGACCCCTCCCGACTCCGTGCACATCATCGAATACTGCACCTGCCCGTCCTCGAGCAGCGCCACGTCGTTCACGGTCAGCCACTGGACCCGGTCCGCCGCCTTACGACCCGACACCTCGATCTCGCCCATGTGCGAGACGTCGAAGAGCCCAGCCGCAGTCCGGACGGCATGATGCTCGGCATGGATACCGGCCGGGTAGTGGACGGGAAGCTCGAATCCGGCGAAAGGGACCATCTTCCCGCCCAGACGGAGATGTTCCGGATGCAACGGAGTCCTTTTCACGGCTTGCGTCATTTCAGCAGGCGGATCAGTAGTGCCTTCTGTGCATGAAGTCTGTTCTCGGCCTCGTCGAACACCCGGGAGCGCGGCCCGTCGATCACCTCCTCGGCGACCTCCTCGCCACGGTGCGCGGGTAGGCAGTGGAGAAAGATCGCGTCGGGCCGAGCGATTTCCATCGTCTCGGGAGCCACCTGGAATCCAGCGAAGCTCTGCAATCGTTCCTTGGCTTCGGCCTCCTTTCCCATGGAAGCCCATGTGTCCGTGCACACCGCATGTGCCCCGTCGGCCGCCTCCTCGGGGTCACGGGTCAGAAGCACGGAGCCTCCTGCTCTGGCTCCAGCGAGGATATCCGGGTCGGGGTCGTACCCTTCCGGCACGGCCAGCCGGAGCTCGAACCCCAACATGGTCGCCGCGTTGAGCCAGGAGTTGGCCATGTTGTTCCCGTCGCCGATCCAGGCGATCCGCAGCTCCTCGAGCTCCGGTCCGAACTCCTCGCGAAGCGTCAACAGATCGGCGAGCAACTGACAGGGATGCAGCAGATCCGTCAGGCCATTGATTACCGGAACGGACCCGTGGTGCGCCAACTCTTCGATCTCCGTCTGCGCAAAGGTGCGGATCAGGATCCCATCCACGTAGCGAGACAACACGCGCGCCGTATCCGCGAGGGCCTCGCCCCGACCGAGATGGCTCTCCTCGTCGGACAGACCGATGCCGACACCTCCCAGTTGGGAGATCCCGGCGGCGAACGAGACGCGAGTCCTGGTGGAACGCTTCCTGAAGATCATCGCGAGAGTCCGACCCTCCAGCGGGCGACCGACCGCCTCGCTTCCCGACTTGAGGCGCAACGCATGCTCGATCAATGCGCGCAGATCGTCGGGCTCGAGATCCCTCAGAGAACGAAAGTGTCGAACGGGCTTCTCCACG
>JBBDIV010000040.1:0-4938 GCA_040880225.1 Gemmatimonadota bacterium | reverse complement strand
AGGATCGGTCATGGTACCTCCCGGATGGTTCGTCGGTCTTCTCCGAGGCGCCCCCATACATGCACGGGCTCGTGCTCGAAGACGATGAGCCACTCCTCGTCGTGCGCCCTCTGCCAGAGAGCACGCTTGCTCTCCAGAGTGACGAGGGGCTCGAGGTCGTACCCCATGATCCAGGGAAGCGGGACGTGCGCGGCCGTGGGGCACAGGTCTGCCGCGTAGAATGCGATTTCGCCCGCAGATTGGATCAGGACCGACTGGTGATGCGGGGTGTGACCCGGCGTGGGCAGGACGCGCACGCCGGGAACCAGCTCCGCCTCTCCGTCGATCAGAGTCCACAGGCCGGCGTCCGTGATGGCCTCGTAGTTCCGCCCGATGTAGCTGGCCCGGATCCGTTCGTTCTCCCGCTGTGCGAACTCCAGCTCACCCCGCTGAACGACATGGGTCGCGTCAGGAAAGGACGGCACGATCTCGCCGTCCTCGCGAACCTTCGTCGCCCCTCCGGCATGGTCGAAATGAAGATGCGTCAGGATCACGATCCCGATGTCCTCCGGCAGGAACCCGGCCTCCCGGATCGCGTCCTCCAGACGGGTGGGATCACCCGCATTCTCCACCCCATAGATGTCGCGGAACTTCTCGTCCTCCTTGTTTCCGATGCCCGTATCGATCAACAGGAGGGTGTCCGGGGTCTCGACCAGGAGGCACCGGAGCGCGAGCGGAATGCGATTTCTCTCGTCCGCCGGAATCCGGCGCTCCCAGAGCGGCTTGGGAACGACACCGAACATCGCGCCCCCATCCAACCTCTGCAGGCCCGCCTCGATGGTGTGGATGCGCAGGTCGCCGATGTCGCGGACCCGGCGGGGGGGAAGCTCGATCGGGGTGTTCGTCATCGGTTGTCTCCACTCCCTGGGCGGGATCGACCGCGAGCCCGGGGATTTCTGCGCTGAAGCGCGTTCTCGAGGCCGGTCCAGTCCGAGATCCCGCCGCCCTCTGCAGCCCTCAGAAGCTCCAGGAGGAGTCGGGCCGTGGCCAACGCGTCGCCGAACGCGCGATGACGCTGCTCGACCGGAATCCGGTAGTGCGTGGTGAGCGAGTCCAGGCCATGACTCCGAAGTCTCGGGAGCAGGAGTCGTCCCAGCCGGACGGTGCAAAGGCGCTCGCTGTCGAGGCCATGGCCGGTGGTCCGCACGAGCTCGCGTGTGATGAACCCCCAGTCGAACGACACGTTGTGCGCGACGAACACCCGGTCGTCCAGCCACGCTCGCACCTCGTCGGCGACGCCCTCGAACGGCGGCGCTGACGCCACCATCCGGTCCGTGATCCCCGTGAAGCCCTGGATCCGGGGAGGGATCGGACGACCCGGATTCACCAGGGTCTTGAAAGACTTCCCTACGATGCCGTCCTCCACGTGGACGATGGCCACCTCCGTGACTCGATCCGCCCCGCGGCTCCCTCCCCCGGTGGTCTCGACGTCCACGACCGCATACCGGCCACGGCGGAGTGAACGTCCGGGCGGGACCTGTTCGGGGTCCAACCGCCAGTACCCCTCTCCGTCCACCAGGAAGCGGGGGTCCCGACCCAGGAGCGTGAACACCGCTTTCGATGCCGCAGATTCGTTTCCGCGAAGAGCGAGGACAGCGCGCGCAAGCTCGAGAGTATGGCTCGGCCCGGCCGCCAACCGCTCGGCAGCCTCTTCCAACAGCGAAAGGGATCGGGACATGACGGTGCCCTCAGCCCTTCGCGCGCCGGTCGGCCGCATCGGGCTTGAGGGCAAAGGAAAGGGCCTCCAACTCGACGGTCATGTTGACGTCGTTCACCTTGACATCGTCCGGTACGCGAAGTTGCACGGGAGCAAAGTTCAGAATCCCGCGGACCCCGGACGCGACCACGGCATCGGCCACGGCCTGTGCCGCCGGTCCCGGGACCGTCAGGATCACAATCTCGATCCCCGCGCTCCGAAGCACGGACTCGAGCTGATCGGCGGGCTGGATCGTAACGTCATTCCACACCGACCCGACCTTCGCGGGATCCTGGTCGACAACCGCGACGATCTCGAAGCCCTGTTCACGAAAGTGAGGATACTCGAAGAGGGCCGCACCGATCCGACCCGCCCCGATCAGCGCGACCTTCCAGCTTCCCGAGAGTCCGAGGATGCTTCGGAGATGCCGCCGAAGTGGTGGGACGGCGTAGCCGAGTCCACGTTTCCCGAAGGATCCGAAGAGCGAGAGGTCTTTTCGCACCTGCGCCGCCGTGGTACCGGCGCGGTTCGCGAGCGCCTGGCTCGAGACGGTCGTCTCCGCTTCGCGCTCCAGCTCGTCCAGGACCCTCAGGTACACGGAGAGCCGTCGGATGGCGGATTCGGAGACCTTCTGGGAACGAGGAGGCACGAAAGGATATGCGGAGGATGAGCTTTGTGAAATCCGTCACAAGAAAGCTAGAACGCCACCGAGAAAAGGGAAAGGCTGTCGCAGGCGGTCGAGTCAGGGCGGATCGGAGTGCCCTCGAACGGGCATCGCACGAGCCATTGCGACGAATCCTCGGGGATCCACCGTCTCGGGTCGATCCGTACGCCGGGCCCCTCCGGCAAGGAGGACTTCTTCGATCTCCACGGCGTCCAGGCCCAACGCGGGATGGTCACGGAGGATCTTCCGGAGCTGCTTGCGACGCCACTGGAAGAGCGCCCGTGTCAGATCGCGCAGTCGCGCCTCTTCGATTTCGTCCAACCGCGACGGATCGTGCGGCCGAAGGCGGATGACCGTGGAATCCACCTTCGGGCGAGGTCGAAAGGCGGACGCCGGGACCGGAAGAACGGCCTCGACATCAGCAACGGAACGGACGCCCACGCTGAGAGCCCCGTAGCTGCCGCCTCCCGCCGGGGCGAGAATCCGATCCGCCACCTCTCGCTGCACCATGAGGATGATCTCACGCGGGCGCGGGCGCTCGAGGAGATGGAAGAGAATGGGAGTCGTGATGTTGTAGGGAATGTTTCCGATCACGGTGAGGCCGCGGGGCCCAGGGGCAATCTCCTCCATCGCGACATCCAGGATGTCGCGATGGAGGACCTCCACGCGAGGATCGTCCGCGAAGGTTCGCACCCAACCCTCGGCGAGATCGTCGTCCAACTCGACCAGGACCAGTCGAGCTCCCGCTCGCCCCACCTTCCGAGCGAGTCCGCCCGTGAGCGCCCCACTGCCCGGGCCGATCTCCAGCACGGTGTCCCCTTCTTCGACCGCGAGAGCCTCCAGGATGCGATCCCGGATCCCCCGATCCACGAGGAAGTTCTGTCCGAGAGCGCGCTTGGGTCTGAACCGGCTCACCGAATCTCCGGCCATGGGACGAATGCGATCGGACTCCCTACGCCCGGAACAGGAGCGCCGTCCGGTCGTCACCGGTCGCGACTCCGGCTTCCCGCTCCAGGGCGAAAAGGGCTTCCACGATCTCGCCGAGGGGCCGATCCCTCAGGCACACCGCCTGCGCCAACACCCGTTCCTCGCCAGCGATCCTGGAGTCCGCGACGAGGTCGTCGGAGAGCCCGTCCGTGAAAAGAAAGAGGAGATCCTCGGCCGCGCTCCACGGTGCCGTCTTCTCGCCGTACTGGACCGTCCCGGCGATCCCCATGGGCGGATCGAGCGCAAGGAGTCGTTCGGTCGTGCCGTCCCCCCGAACCACGAATGCGTGAGGGTGCCCCGCGTTCGCGTACACGAGCTCCTTCCGCTGCGGATCGACGACCGCATAGAAGAGCGTGAGATACATTTCGGTCGTCTCGAGTTCATCCATGAGCGCCTTGCCCATCCCCTGGAGAACCTTCGCCGGCGACTGTACCTCGGAGGCGTAGATGGTCGCGGCGCTCATGGAGAGCGCCATGATGAGGGCGGCGGGAAAGCCGTGACTGGACACGTCACCGATCATGAGACCGTAGCGCCCCCCGCTCAGGCGGAAGAACTGATAGAAGTCCCCGCCCACCGACTCGGCGGGCTCGACACGGGCGGCCACCCTCTCCGGATCGAAGCCCTCCGCCGTAGGAAGAAGCTTCATCTGCAGATCGTGTGCGAGCTCCAACTCGCGTGTCACCCTCTCACGCTCGAGGCTCTCTCGAATCAGCCGATTGTTCTCGAGCGCCGCGCCGACCTGGCTCGCGATCGCCGCGAGGAGCTTCTGATCCGAGGCGGTGAACCGCCCTCCGCGCCGACGCCCGATCAGATTGATCACCCCGACCGTGCGTGTCTCGCCGGTGGGCGGAGTGTACCGGATCGGCACCGAGAGCACGGACTCGCCCGTCGTGGGAGCGGCCCCCGGAGCGACGCCGTCGTCGGGGAAACGGTCGGCCGTCAGGATCAGCGGGCGGCCCTCGCGGAACACCTGTGCCGTCACCGCGGTCCGATCCTCCCGGAGGATCGGGCCTTCCAGCCCGTCCGCCCCTACGGATGCCACCAGCACGAGCTTCTCCTCGTCGGGCTCGAGCACCCACAGAGAACCTCGTCGCGCCCCCATCACATCGCACACCTCCGACAGGATCAGACGCGCAGCCTCGCGGAGCTGGAGCAGGGACCCCAGAATCTCCGAGATCGAGTAGAGGAGGTTGATCTCCTCGTAGCGCTCCGAGACCTCATAGGTGAAGAACCGGACCTCCTCGGCATAGTCGTAGAGGTGCTCGAGTGAGGCACGCAGAGCGTTGGCGGCGTTGCGCCTGGTCGAATCGGCGGCGCCCCGAACCTCGAGAGTCATTTCGGTACCTTCGCGGGTGGGCACCGAGAGGAGCACCGAATCGGGCCGAGGCGCCTCCCCACCGTCTTCCGACGGATAGAGGTGCCGGGCAACCCCGCTCTGATCCTCTCGCCAGAGGTGGAGGTCGAGGGTGAAGCCACGTCGGAACTCTTCGAGGACCTGAACGACCGCCTCGGGGAGGATCTCCCGGGCGGTCCGGCCCTGGGTCATGCGGTG
>JBBDIV010000039.1:1032-31676 GCA_040880225.1 Gemmatimonadota bacterium | reverse complement strand
TCTCGCCGAGCCCGGAGAGCGCTACGACGCGGAGCTCGAGGGGACAGACGTGATCGACGGGATCGAGATGAACGTCCTCAACCTCACCCCTCGGGTGTCTTCGCCATATCGGCGCGCCCGGATCTGGATCGACCCGGAGAGCGATCTCATCCGGAAACTCGAGATCCTCGAGGAGTCGGAGTCGATCCGCACGGTCGAGCTCTCGGGCATGCGTCTGGATCCCGATCTCTCCCGGGCTCGCTTCCGGTTCGATCCTCCTCCTGACGTCCAGGTGATCCGCCGATGAGCGGTCGGGTACGGACGCGCGAGCTTCCCGTCTTCCCCGTGTCTTCGGGCCCGGTACGTCCCGGAGTGGGGCGAGATGCGGCCCCGGTGGACCTCCACATCGAGCCGATCGGCACTCCCGATGGACCGCGGATCGGCCTGATCACGCTGGGTTGCGACAAGAATACCGTGGATTCCGAGCGGATGCTGGCGGCCCTCGTCGGCCACGGAGCCCGGGTCTCCTCGCGGATCGAAGGATCCGACGTGGTGATCGTGAACACCTGTGGTTTCATCGATTCGGCGAAGGAGGAGTCGGTCGACACCATCCTCGAGGCATGCGCACTCAAGGACCGGGGATCGGTTGGAGCCGTGGTAGCGGTCGGGTGTCTGGTACAGCGCTACGCCGAGGATCTCCGCGAGCAGATCCCGGAGGTGGATCTGTTCATGGGGCTGACCGAGATGCCCGAATTGATCCCCGAGCTGAGGAGGCGCGGGATTCTGACCGAGCTCCGGGAGACCGGGACCTCCACCATGGAGATTCCCCTCCGGATTCTCACCACGGATACGCCCCACACCTCGTTTCTGAAGATCTCGGAGGGCTGCGACCACACGTGTGCTTTCTGTGCGATCCCCCACATGCGCGGTCTGCACCGTTCCGCCTCGGTCGAGGAGCTCGTCCGCGAGGCGAAGGAGCTGGAGACACGAGGTGTACGGGAGCTCAACGTCATCTCGCAGGACACGACCTGGTATGGTCGCGATCTGAGGCGGCGCGCGGTTCAGGATGCGGGGCCCGGCGGCGTGGCGCGATCCACCCCGCTGCTTCCCGATCTTCTCCGGGCTCTCCTCGCGGGATCGGATCTCCCCTGGTACCGGCTGTTCTACATGTACCCGTCCGGGATCACTGGAGAACTGGTGGATCTGATCGCATCGGAGCCCCGGATCGTTCCGTATCTCGACATGCCGATCCAGCACGGGAGCGACTCCATGCTGAAGCGGATGCGCCGGCCTGAGCGGCAGAAGACGATCCGCGAACGCATCGATCGGCTCCGCGACGCCGTGCCGGACCTCGTCCTGCGAACGACCGTGATCGTGGGCTTTCCCGGGGAGACCGAACAGGAGTTCGAGGAGATGCTCGACCTGCTTCGGGAGATCCGGTTCGAGCGGCTCGGGGCCTTTCCGTACTCGCTCGAGGAGGGCACGCCCGCGGCGCAGATGGAGGGCCACCTGTCGGATGCCGAGAAGCGGGACCGGCTGGAGACCCTGCTCGATCTTCAACGTGAGATCTCCTTCGACACCAATGATGAGATGATCGGACGGCGCGAAACGCTCCTCGTGGACCGACGGGTCGACGACGATCCCGAGTACGTTGCGGAGGGCCGGACCCGGGGGCAGGCGGTGGATGTGGACGGCGTCACGCGAATCCTGGAGCCGTCCGGCACGGAAGCCTTGCCCGAGCCCGGGGAGTTCGTGGAGGTCGAGATCGTCGATGCCCTCGAGTACGATCTGATCGGGCGTGTCGCATCGTGACGCCAGGAACCCCGAAGGGCTCGAGCTCCGGCCCGCCCCTCGAGAGGCAGCCAGGAAGGCGTGCGGCTGCGTGGGCACGGGCACAGCGGGTCCTCCCCGGAGGGGTGAACTCACCGGTTCGCTCGTTCGGGTCGGTCGGAGGCGAGCCGTTCTTCGTCGCGCGGGGAGAGGGGGCCTACCTCGTCGACACCGAGGGACGGCGCTACGTCGACTACGTGCTCTCCTGGGGACCCCTGATCCTCGGGCATGGGCATCCGGCGGTCGTCGAGGCGATGGAGCGCCAGCTTCCACAGGGGACCAGCTTCGGCGCTCCCACGGAGGCTGAAGTCGAGCTGGCCGAGCGGTTGGTCCGGCTCGTGCCCGGGATAGAGATGGTCCGCCTGGTCAACTCGGGCACGGAGGCCACGATGAGTGCGCTCCGGCTTGCTCGGGCCTTCACGGGACGCACTCGCTTTCTGAAGTTCTCCGGCTGCTATCATGGCCACGCGGATCCCTTCCTGGTGGCCGCTGGGAGTGGCGTGGCCACGCTCGGGCTCCCGAACTCTCCGGGCGTGCCGGAGAGTGCCGTCAGGGATACCGCGCTCCTTCCGTTCAACGACCCGGACGCACTCGATACCCTCTTCGACCGCAGCGGAGACGAGCTTGCTGCCGTGTTTCTCGAGCCCGTCATGGGAAACGCGGGGCTGATTCCCCCGGAGCCCGGGTTTCTCGAGCGACTCCGGAAGCTGACCGAGCGACACGGGGCCCTGCTTGTTTTCGACGAGGTCATGACGGGGTTCCGAGTTGGGCTGGGTGGAGCGCAGGGGCGCTTTGGAGTCGTCCCCGATCTGACGACGCTCGGCAAGGTGATCGGCGGAGGATTGCCGGTCGGGGCCTTCGGAGGTCGCCGCGACATCATGGAGATGGTCGCGCCGTCGGGGCCGGTCTATCAGGCCGGCACGCTTTCCGGGAATCCACTCGCCATGGCCGCGGGGAACGCACAGCTCGATTGGCTCGAAGCGAACGATCCGTTCGACGAGCTGGAAGCACGGGCGCACCGTCTCGTCAGCGGCCTCTGCGAGATTCTCTCGGGTGTCGGGCTGGCGGCGTCGGGCCGAGCCATCGGTTCGATGTTCGGACTCTTCTTCCACCGTGGGCCGGTACGGTGCTTCGAAGATGCGCAGACCGCCGACGTGGATCGGTTCGGTCGCTTCCACCGGGAAATGCTTTCCCGGGGCGTGTTCCTGGCTCCCTCTCCGTTCGAGGCTGGATTCCTGTCGATCCGCCACGGGGATACCGAGCTGGAGTTCACCCTTGAGGCCGCCCGCGAGGCGGCAGAGGCCGTAGCATGATCCGACGTTGGGAGCTCGGAACCGGATTCGCCTTCCATGGCGTCGTCGTCGGACTCGCTCTTTTCTGGGCTGCGTCACCCGCGGCCGGTCAGGGGCTCGCCGAATTCGACTACGAGAACCTCGCCTTCCGGGGCGTCATGCTCGACGTGGGTCACGTGTCCTCGTCCAAAGTGGAGTCGACGACCTCGTACGGTGGACGTGTGGACCTCGGTTTCGTCGGACCCGGAGTCCGGGTCGTGATGGGAGTGAACCGATGGTCGTCCCGGCTGGAGCAGGGTCGGGTGAGGGGGTTCGAGGAAAGCCTCGAGGCCCTCGTACTCGACCAGACCGGCGAGACGACGGACGTCTCTCTCGGAGTGATTTCGTGGTCGGACCTCGCGCTCTCGGGCGATGCGCACTTCCTCTGGAGCGTGCCCTTCGGGTTGCTGACCTACACTGGAGCCGGCGCGAGCGCGCACGTCCTGCGGGGATCGGGGGATGCGATCGATGGTACCTTCGTCGACGACCTTCTCGACTCCGTCCGGGCCGGAGCGAACCTGCACGGCGGGATCGAGGTGCCCCTGGGTCCGCGCTTTCGGCTGGTGGGGGAGACACGATTCGAGTGGCTCGAAGATCTAAGCTACCTCCAGTTCCGGGTCGGGGGCCAGGTGATGTTCGGGTCCCCCTCCCCGAGCGAAGGGTAGCCCGGGTCCCGATGCCGGCCGGCCGGTCGGGGGCCCGGGAGGAGGCGTGACCCCTCGGATCTCGGGCCTGGTCTCGGGGGTCCTGGCGGCACTCTCCCTGCCGCCATTCCACCTCTGGCCGCTCGTCTTCGTCGCCCTCGTGCCGCTGGCGTTCACGTTGGCACGAGAGGGCGTGACACGGGCCGACGCCAGCTGGGCGGGAGTAGGGTTCGGAGCGGGGTTCTACGGCCTCCTCCTTCACTGGGTCCCCTTCACGATGTCCGGGATCGTACCGCTCGGATGGCTGATCGGCTCGCTCGGTGTGTTCGTGCTGGTGGGGGTCGCCGGCCTCCAGGGGGTGCTCCTCTGGGAGCTTCTCCGACGCCGGTCTCGGGGGTCCAGCGCCCCCGTCCTGATCCTCCCCGCGATCTGGGTCACGGTGGAGTGGTTCCTGGCCGCCGCAGGCCCGCTCGCCGTTCCCTGGACTCCCCTCGGGCTCGCGCTCGCTCCGGCTCCGGAGGTCGCGAGCGTCGCCGAATGGGTCGGGGTCCGGGGTCTGGGGCTCTGGATCGCGACCGTGAACGGCATATTCGTGGTCGCGGCCAGGGCGCCGAGCGCGCGGTTGGGGGCGGGATGGTCCGGTGTGGCGCTTCTCGCCTTCCTCCTGCCTTCCTCGGCGGGTACAATCCGGACGGCGACGCTGGAGCTCGAAGCCCTTCCCGCCATCCTCGTCGGTCGCATGACGCTCGACCGGACCGTGCTTCTCGATCCCGAGCGACGAGACCTCCAGGTGTCCCGGGCTCTCACCCGGATGGCGGAGGATGCCGGGGAGGCCGTGTCACTCATGGAGCCCTCCCTTCGTCCTGTCGTCGCCCTGCTTCCGGAGGCGCCCTTTGGATCCACGATGGATGGCGAGGTCGAGGAAGAACTGATGAAAGTCGCTCGGACCCTCGGCATGCCGCTTCTTGCCGGAGCCCACGTCGTGGGCGCCCGAGGTCGCGAGAACGCGATCGTGCTTCTGGAGGATTCCCGCGGTTCCCGGATCGTCCATGGGAAGCGACGATTGGTCCCGGGAGTCGAACGGCCGGGGCTGGTGCCGGGAGAGCCGGGTTCCGTCCTGGATCTCGGGGGCGTCGGACTCGCGTTCGCCGTCTGCTTCGAGTCCGCCTTCTCTTCGGATGTCCGGGCACTGCGACGCGCCGGTGCGGATCTCCTCGTGAACCCCACGAACGATGCCTGGTATTCGCCCCGCCTCCCGGGCGGGTTGTCGGCCGCCCATCATCAGCATCGGGCGCACCTCGTGCTCCGTGCGATCGAGACGCGAATGGGTGCCGTGCGCTCTCCGCTCGGGGGCGAGCTGCTGGTGGTGGCCCCGACGGGACGGATCACCCGGGCTCTTCCGCCGGGTGGAGAGGGGTTCGATCTCGTGAACCCGTCCGGCAGCTCGGTGGTGCCGATGTATGTCCGGACCGGTGATCTCGCGGGTCCGTTCGCCGCACTCCTGCTTCTCGGACTCCTTGCAGGCGGCCGCTCCCGATCCCCGTCCGGGCGGACGCGGGACGTGGCGCTTCGAGCGACCTGACCTCTACGGGAGGTCACGGGTAATTCGAAAACGGCCGGCCCGCCCTCCGCCGTTACGCCCGGAGTCGCCGGGACCCTGCGGTGCTGCAGTCGGTTGGAGGGGCTGCCCGTGGAAGGTCGGGACCGCGTCCGAACTGTCCGAGATGTACGCAAAAAACACGACCCGCGAGGAGGAGAGACATCCTATGGCGACGACCAAGGAGCAATTGTTGAAGGATCTGAACTACGATCTGGCTGCCGAATTCCAGGCGGTGATCACCTACCGGCTGTTTGCGAGCCTCGCCTCGGGACCATACCGGAACGAGATTCGCGAGTTCTTCGAGGCGGAGATCCCCGACGAGCTCGACCATGCACGGCTCCTCGCCGACAAGATCGTCGCGCTGGGGGGCATGCCGACCACGGAGCCGCTCCCCGTGGAGCTCACCCGGGACAACCGGGAGATGTTCGAGATCGCGCACAAGGCGGAATCGGAGACGATCGAGCGATATGAGGCCCGGACGAAGCAGGCGGAACACCTGGGGCTGACCGCGCTCAAGATCCAGATCGAAGATATGATCGTCGACGAGACGGGGCACAAGGAAGAGATCGAGCGGCGGTTGCACAACTGGATGGATTGACGTCGGGTCCGTTCGAGACCAGGGATACGATCCCCCCGGTCGGTTCGGGCAGTAGATGGGGCGGCTCGGAAGCGGGTTGAACCCGCCTCGGGCCGCCCCTATATTTCAAAGTCTATTGTGGAAAGTGGGCGAGTTCGTCCCATCGTCACTCCGGGAGCGGGAGAAGGATCATGAAATCAGGAATCCATCCCGAGTACAAGGCGGCCCAGGTCGTCTGTTCGTGCGGGAATGTCATCGAGACTCGGTCCACATCGGATCAGCTCAGCGTCGAGATCTGCTCGGTCTGTCATCCGTTCTACACCGGTAAGCAGAAGCTGGTCGACACAGCGGGCCGTGTCGAGCGTTTCAACCGCAAGTACAGGCAGTCCGACGAATCCTGACGGCGCCGTCCCGAACCGCTACGCCGGTTCCCCTTCCGCGCCGCACCTTCCAGTCTCCGCTCCGGCCTCCCGGTGAAGTTCTCTGCCCTCGATGAACGCCTCGCGCGCAGACTCGAAGATGCCACGGAGCGTTTCCGGATCGTGAACGTCCGGCTCTCCGAGCCCGAAGTCTCGCGGGATCCCGACCTCCTCCGGAAGCTGGGACGTGAACGGTCGGAGCTGGAGCCCGTCGTCGATCTCGCGCATGAACTGGAGGAGGCCACCCAGGAGCTGAGCGGAGCTCGGGAGCTCGCACGCGAAGCGGACGACGAGGCGCTGCGCCAGCTCGCCCGAGAGGAGACCGAGACCCTTCAAGGACGCATCGGGGCGATGGTCGGGCGAGCTCGGCGGCTTCTGATTCCCCGGGATCCCCTGGCGGAACGCGATGCCGTGGTCGAGATCCGTGCGGGAACCGGTGGCGACGAGGCGGGGCTGTTCGCCGCCGACCTCCTGCGCATGTACCGCCGGTTCGCCGAGAGGGAGGGGCTGCGGGTCGAGCTCTTGAACCTGTCCGAAGGGATCCCCGGATCCGTGAAGGAGGCCATCATGATGGTGCGTGGGTCCGGTGCCTACGGCATGCTTCGCTTCGAGTCGGGGGTCCACCGCGTGCAACGGGTTCCCGAAACCGAGAGCCAGGGACGAATCCATACCTCCGCCGCGACGGTCGCCGTTCTTCCGGAAGCCGAGGATGTGGACGTGAATCTGGACCCTGCGGATCTCCGGGTCGACGTCTTTCGCTCGTCGGGTCCGGGGGGCCAGTCCGTGAACACCACCGACTCCGCCGTCCGGATCACCCACGGGCCCACCGGCCTGGTCGTCACGTGCCAGGACGAGAAGTCCCAGCACAAGAACAAGGCCAAGGCCCTGAAGGTCCTTCGAAGCCGGCTCCTCGATCGCGAAGTCGCTCAGCGTCAAACGGAACGGTCGCGGGAGCGGAACGCGCAAATCGGGACCGGAGATCGCTCGGCCAAGATCCGTACGTACAACTTTCCTCAGAACCGGGTCACCGACCATCGCATCGGGTTGACCTCCCACCGCCTGGACGAGGTTCTTGGAGGGGATCTGACCGAGTTCCTGGATGCGCTGCGACTGGCCGAGGAGGAGGAATGGCTCGCGGCGGAGAACTGACCGGTGGCGGACCACGCTTCTCGGACCCCGTGGATCCTCCCCCGGACGGCACCCCCTGGACCGTGTTGCGACTTCTCCGGTGGAGCACCCGATACCTCGCCGAGAAGGGTGCTCCGGAGGCGAGGCTGGACGCCGAGTACCTGCTCGCGAACGGGCTCGGCATGGATCGGCTCCAGCTCTACCTCCACTTCGATCGCCCGGTGGAGCCGTCGGAGCTCGAGCGCTTCCGCCCCCTTCTGGTCGAGCGAGCCCGCCGGAGGCCCTTGCAGTACATTCTTGGCCGGACCGGCTTTCGCGAGCTCGAACTGAGAACGGATGAACGCGGATTGATCCCGAGGTCGGAGACCGAGGAGCTCGTCGGAGCTGTCCTGGATCGGATGGACGCGACCCGACGTGGAGGGTTTCGGGCGCTGGACATCGGAACCGGAAGCGGAGCGATCGCCCTGGCGTTGGCCTCGGAAGGTCCGTTCGATGCTATCGTCGCCACGGACGTTTCGGCATCGGCTCTCGAGTTGGCGCGTGAGAATGCAGTGGAAACGGGCCTCGACGGGATGATCGAATTCCGCGAGGGTGCAGGGTTCGTCCCGGTGCGGGACGGAGAGAGATTCGACGTGGTCGTTTCGAATCCGCCCTATGTGACGGGGGCGGAGTTCGCACGGCTCGATCCCGAGGTTAGGGAATGGGAGCCGCGCGACGCACTCGTCGCGGAGTCCAATGGTCTGGGCGTGATTCGGGACCTGGTGGCCGGGGCCGGGAGCGTCCTGAGTCCGGGAGGCCTGCTGGCGATCGAATTCGGTGCAGAGCAGGCGCGCGAGGTCGCGGAATTGATCCGGACGGCCGGGGGATTCAGTGAGCCCGAGATCCTGCGGGACATGTCCCGACGCGAACGCATGGTGATGGTGCGGTGGGGAGTGAACGGAAGCAACCGGGAACGGTCTCGGACCGGTCCGAGTGGAGAGACGGCTGCGAGAGAGCCTCGCGGTGACACGGCGAGCATTCCGACGAAGGTTCGAAGCGATGTCCAAGATTGAAGAGATGGCGAAGGAGCTGGGACAGGCCCTGGGTCGCACGGATGAATACCAGGCGCTCAAGAACGCGGCCGCGGAGGCGGACGAGGACCGCGAGCTGGTCGAGCTCCGCAATGAGCTGGAGAAGGTCGAGGCCGAGATCGTGGGCAAGCTCCGGAGCGGTCAGGAGCCCGACGATGAAGCGCGCGAAAAGTACGAGACCCTTGCCGAGGACCTCCAGGTGCGTCCTACCTATCAGAAGCTCGCGGCCACGCAGGCCAACTTCGACAAGGTGCTGGGAAAGGTGAACGACACCATCGCCAAGGGGATCCAGGACGGCGCTTCCAGTCGGATCATCCTTCCGTCCTGAGCCCGCGACGATGCCCTCGCTGAAGGCGTTCAAGGGACCCGTCTATCGGATCATAGATCCGGTCGTCGAGGCATTGGTCCGATGGAGGATCCACCCCAATCTCATCACGACCTTCGGGTTCGCGGTGACCGTCGCGGCCGGGCTTCTGTTCCACCTGGACCACGTGCGGTGGGCCGGCTTCCTCGTCCTGCTCGGCGGTGTTTTGGACATCTTCGACGGACAGGTCGCACGGACGAGCGATCTGGCTTCGAAGTTCGGGTCGTTCTACGACTCGACCCTCGACCGGATCAGCGAGATCGTCGTGTTCCTCGGGCTGCTGTCGCTCTACAACCAGTACGGCAGGGAGCTGGCGGACGTCTGGATGGTCTACGTGATCGCGCTCGCCATGGGGGGGTCTCTCATGGTGAGCTATACCCGCGCCAAGGCGGAGGCCCTCGGCCTCGACTGCTCGGTCGGGTTCATGCAGCGCGCCGAACGGGTGCTTCTCCTCGGAGGAGCCTGCTTGTTCTTCGGCCTCATGTGGGAAGGTCTGGTCCTTCGGATCGTGTTGATCATCCTTGCAGCAACGACCATCATCACGGCCGTCCAGCGGATGGTCTGGGTCTATCACCGCGCGGGAGGCGTTCCGTTGGATTCGGCGACGCCGAGCGCCGCGAATCGTAAAATTTCGGAGAATGCCAAGTGATCGAACGACCGGAAATTCAGTCGGCTGAAGGGCGACTCGGGGTCCTGCTTCCCGGGTTCGGCGCCGTCGCGACGACTTTCGTAGCCGGTGTCGAGGCTGCCAGGCAGGGCCACGCCAGACCCATCGGATCGTTGACGCAGTTGCAGACGATCCGTCTGGGGAAGCGCACGGACAACCGGACCCCCCTCATCAAGGACTTCCTGCCCCTGGCCGGGTTGGACGACCTCGTCTTCGGCGCATGGGATCCCATTCCCGAGAACGGATATGAAAGCGCCGTCACCGCCGGGGTGCTGGAAGGTCGACACCTCGATCCGATCCGGGAGTTCCTGGAATCGATCGAACCCATGTCCGCAGTCTTTCACAAGGACTACGTGCGCCGGCTCGACGGCTCCAACGTGAAGACCGGGGAGACGAAGTGGGACATGGCCGAACAGCTTCGGGCCGACATCCGGAACTTCTCGAAGAAGCACGACTGCGACCGGATGGTGATGGTCTGGTGCGGGTCGACCGAGGTCTTTCTTCGATCGGGTCCGGCGCACGAGACGTTGGAATCCTTCGAGGCGGCTATGAGGGCGAACGACCCGGCGATCGCACCGAGCATGATCTACGCCTACGCAGCGATCATGGAGGGGGTCCCGTACGCGAACGGCGCCCCGAATCTATCAGCCGACGTGCCGGCGCTCGAGGCTGCCGCGAACGATCGGGGGGTCCCGATCGCGGGGAAGGACTTCAAGACCGGACAGACCCTGATGAAGACGATCCTCGCGCCGGGCTTCAAGGCACGGATGCTCGGCATCGAGGGGTGGTTCTCGACCAACATCCTGGGCAACCGCGACGGGGCCGTGCTCGACGATCCGGACTCGTTCAAGACCAAGGAAGAGTCCAAGCTTGGGGTGCTGGAGGAACTCCTGCAGCCGGACCTCTATCCCGAGCTCTACGGCGACCTCTACCACAAGGTTCGGATCAACTACTATCCTCCGCGGGGCGACAACAAGGAAGGTTGGGACAACATCGACATCGTCGGGTGGATGGGCTATCCGATGCAGATCAAGGTGGACTTCCTGTGCCGGGACTCCATCCTGGCCGCACCCATCGTGCTCGATCTCGTCCTCTTTCTCGACCTGGCCGGCCGCTCGGGCCTGGGCGGGATCCAGGAGTGGTTGTCATTCTATTTCAAGAGCCCACAAACCGCCCCGGGGCTCTACCCCGAGCATGATCTCTTCATCCAGCATCGGAAGCTGAAGAACACCCTTCGCTGGCTGGGCGGTGAGGAGCCCCTGACGCACCTGGGACTGGAGTATTACGAGGGTGATTGAGCGAGGCCTCTTCCTGGTCCTGGAAGGCGTCGAGGGTGCCGGCAAGAGCACGCAGGCGCGGCTGCTCGTGGACTGGATGGAAGAGGTCGGTATTCCGCACCGCCTGGCCCGGGAGCCCGGGGGAACCGCGGTGGGCGAGGCGATCCGGGAGGTGCTTCTCGACCCCCGCGGCGCCGACATGCCCGCCGAGACCGAGCTCCTCCTGATGCTCTCGGCTCGGGCCGCATTCGTGCGGACGATCGTGCGTCCCACGTTGGCAGACGGACGCGTAATGCTCGCGGATCGATTCGAGCTTTCCACCTTCGCGTACCAGGGAGTTGGCCGGGAGCTGGGGGTTGAGCAGGTTCGCGAGCTGAACGAATTCGCTACGGGAGGACTGCATCCCGACCTCACGGTGGTCCTATCTCTGCCGGCCAATACGGGCCGGGCGCGCCAGCTTTCGTCGGGCAAGTACTCCGATCGGATCGAAGCGGCCGGCGCTGGGTTCCACGACAGGGTCGGAGCCGCGTATGCGGAGCTGGCGGCCGAAGAGGAGCGGATGGCCGTGGTCGACGCGACGGATCGGCCTGAGGAAGTGCACCGCCGAATTCGCGAGCTTCTCGAGTCGCGCTTTCCGGAACCCTTCGCGACCGCGCGGGGTTGAGAACCAGACCTGGGCGGCGAAGGGCCGCCTGGGAGACTCCTGATCCCGCGTGACCCGTGAACTTGGAATGAGACCCAGACGTAACTCCCCGATCGGGCCCGGCATCATCCTGTTCCTGGCCCTCGTCATTGGTGGCTGGTTTCTCCAGCACGGGATGGCGCAGGAACAGGGAAGCAACGAGCGGGGCCGACTCTTCGACGATGTGGTGGACTACGTGTCGAGCCAGTACGTGGAGGACGTCGATCGGGAAACCCTGTACCAGTACGCGATCCAGGGGATTCTCGAAGGACTGGGAGACCCGAACACGTCCCTGCTCGACCCGACGGCCTACGAGGATTTTCGGATCCAGACCGAAGGGGACTACGGGGGCGTCGGCCTCCAGATTGCGGAGCGCGAAGACTTCATCACGGTCGTGAGTCCGCTTCCGGGCACCCCGGGGGCGCGAGCCGGCATCCGGGCCGGAGACCGGATCACGCGGGTCGGCGAGGAGTCGACGCGAGGGTGGTCCGTGGAAGAGGCGGTGCAGATCCTGCGAGGGCCGGAGGGAAGCGACGTCGAGGTCACCATCGAGCGGCCGGGAGTGGACTCCCCGATCCGGTTCACATTGACGCGGCAGGAGATCCAGCTTCGGTCCGTACCCTACGCCACGCTACTCGAGCGAGACGTGGGATACGTACCGCTCGGCATGTTCAGTCAGAGTTCGACGACTGAGATCCGGGAGGCCGTGGACTCGCTGAGGGCGGAGGGGGCCACCTCGATCGTCCTCGATCTCCGTGGGAACCCCGGCGGAGTGCTCGACCAGGGTGTAGGGGTTGCCGATCTGTTCCTGGAGTCAGGCGCAGACGTGGTTGAGACCCGCGGTCCCAACGGCGGACCGAACGGGGTCCTGAGAGCTTCGCAGCCGGATCGGTACGAAGGGATGCCGGTCGCCGTGCTCGTGGACCGAGGGAGCGCTTCCGCGTCCGAAATCGTGGCGGGCGCGCTTCAGGATCACGATCGCGCGCTCCTTCTCGGGACCAGCACGTTTGGAAAGGGATCCGTGCAGAGCCTCTTCCCGATCTCCGGTGGGCACGTGTTGAAGCTCACCACCGCGCGGTGGTACACACCGTTGGGACGTTCGATCGACCGGGTCGAGAACCCGCTCGACGAGGCGGGTCCAGACCCCCTCGTCGAGGAAGAACACCTTCCCATCACCGTCATGGGCCAATACGCCATCCCGCCCGACACGGCCGGTCGGCCCACGGTTACTTCGGCTGCTGGACGGACCCTCTACGGTGGGGGCGGAATCGTCCCCGACCTCCTGATTCCCATGGATACCCTCACCACGGATGAGCAGGCCGCAGTGCGTCGGCTTTTCGAGGAGGCGGGGGTCTACTCCGTCGGAGTGTTCAACTACGCCGTCCAGTATCTTCGGGAAAACGAGAGAATCGGTCCCGACTTCGATGTCGGCGAAGCCGAGCTCGACGCACTCTATACGCTACTGTCGGAGCAGGAGGGGTTCACCGCGGACCGCGACACCTTCGAGCGGGCTCGCCGCTTCGTCGAGCTGCAACTCGAAACTGAGATCGCGGGGCAGGGCTGGGGGGATCTGGAGGGATTTCGGAGGCGGATGCAGTATGACGAGCCGCTCCAGACCGCGATCGATCTCCTCCGCGGTGCGACCACCCCCGAGGACCTCTTCTCGGGCGCGGGAGTCCCGATCCCGGACGCGGCCCGCGCAGCGTCGCCGGCCGGAGGGCCGCGCTGAACCGGAGGGGCGCGACCTCTTCCACCCTCCCTGCTCCTCCGATGCGGGGAGAGACGTCTCCCGTGGCGCGATCTCCACTTGACTTCCAGGTCGTCGCCGACCTTGCCGCCATGCCGCTTTGGATGGGATTCGGCCTCGTGTGGCCATGGGGACGCCCAGGCCGGACCGGCACCTTGTGAGGACCCAGGTGGTGCTTCGTCGGGGAGGCGTCGTCGAATCCCGCCACCGTATCGACGCCGCGGTCGTGGATTGAGACGGCAGGCGGGTCGGGCGGCTCGGCGATCCGGAGCCGAAGGAGATGCCACAGCGCGTGAGGGGGAGTCGGCGGCGGTCCTCGAGGCGGAATTCACCATCGAGGAGGACGTTTGAGGCCTTCGCTCGAGCGGGGCGACCGCGCCCTGGTGCGCGTGAGTGCGGCGCTTGCGTCCCGCGAGGTCCCGGCCTTGCGGAACGCGCTGAATGAGGCGGCCGTGTGGGCGCGCGGGGACGAGATCGAAGAGGTGCTGGTCCAGTCGTACCTCTTCCTCGGGTTCCCGGCGGCCCTGAACGCGCTCGCCCTCTGGCGCGAATGCTCCGGCCGTCCCCCTCCGCGAGCGTCCGGGGACGACCCAAGGGGCTGGCCCGAGAAGGGCGAGGCTGTGTGTCGCAAGATCTACGGGGATCAGTACTCCGCGCTGAGAAGAAACATCGCGACATTCCATCCGGACATGGACCGCTGGATGGTAGCTGAGGGGTACGGAAAGGTGCTGGGTCGGGAGGGACTGGATCTCGGCGTTCGGGAGTTGTGCATCGTGGCGCTTCTGTCGGTCCACGATGTGCCCGTCCAGCTTTACTCGCACGTGAGGGGTTGCCTACGGCTCGGATGGCCGCCGGAGGTCGTGCAGGCGGCCCTCGACATCGCCGACGAATTCATGTCGAAAGACGCGCGTAGGCGTTCCCGGGAGGTATCCCGACGGGTCTTCGGTCGAATCACGAACGCTGGGGGATCGAACCCCATCCCCGACCGCAACGAGTGAGTTCAGATGTTCGTCGATACGGTAAAGATCGAAGTCGAAGGTGGGACGGGTGGTTCCGGCGCCGATGCGTTCCGCCGCGAGTCCGGAACCCCTCGTGGGGGGCCCTCCGGCGGGGACGGTGGGGACGGCGGGGATGTCGTCCTCGTCTGTGATCCTCAGCTCTCGACGCTGCTCGACTTCCGGTATCGCTCGGAGTACCGGGCTCCCCGCGGAGCCCACGGCGAAGGCAGCAACCGGACGGGGCGTCAGGGGGAGGACGTCGAGCTTCGCGTTCCTCCCGGAACGATCGTGAAGGATCTAGAAAGTGGAGAGGTGCTCGGAGAGCTGCTTTCCGAGGGAGATCGGATCATCGCCGCGCGCGGGGGGCGTGGTGGTCGCGGCAACGCACGCTTCGCGACGGCCACCCGTCAGGCTCCCCGCCACTGGGAGCCGGGTGAGGAGGGAGAACGGAGGCGGATCGAGTTGACCTTGAAGCTCATTGCAGATGTGGGACTGGTGGGCGAGCCGAATGCAGGGAAATCGACCTTTCTCTCGGTGGTGTCCGCGGCCCGCCCCAAGGTGGCGGCGTATCCCTTCACGACGCTCACGCCCAATCTGGGTGTCGTGGAGTTGCCGGACTTCCGGTCGTTCGTGATCGCCGACATTCCCGGAATCATCGAGGGGGCGCACGAAGGAAGAGGACTCGGGCATCAGTTCCTGCGCCACATCGAGCGGACCAGGACGCTCGCCTTCTTGATTCCGGTCGACGACGAGGATGCGCAGGGCACCTACGACCGGCTGCGTGAAGAACTGGTCCGGTACTCCGACGAGCTGGCGCATCGTCCCCACTGTGTCCTCCTGACCAAGTCGGATCTCAAGCCGACGGGATCGCCGCTCCCGGATCTCACTACTGACGGAGCCTGGGGATGTTTTCCGATGTCCTCCGCCACGAGGGCCGGCATCGATTCCGTGCTCGAGTCGCTCTGGCGGCGGGTGCGGGAAGCCGAGACCCGCTCGGATGTGCGACCCGGCGAAGGGAACTGGACGAACGACGAAGAGCGCGCCACCAGCCACGGGCCGAGCGCTACGGGCGGCGCAGCGACTCCTCCGGCCAGCGGCCAGGACCCGGCGACCCGGGACGAGGGGTCGGCCTCGGCCCCCGCGGGAGAGAGGGACGAGGAAGGAAGCTCGCACGCGCCTGGAAGCGAACTGGACTGGTGGGAGCGGGCGGAAGAGGAGCTGTGAAGAGAGAGCAGGAGGTCCGGAGTCTACTCTTCTTGCGCCTCCTTCCAGGCGTCGGAGATCGCCGACTGGCACGGGCGCTCGAGAACCATGGAACGGCACGGACGGTCCTCGGTCTTCCCGAACGCCGGCTCGCCGAGGTCCTCGGTAGGCGCGGGGCAGATGCGCTCCAGGGTGGACAGGGATGGACGACGGTCGACGACATCCTGGACCAGTGCCGGGAGATGGGTATCCGGATTGTCGGCCGGGGGGACGAGCGGTATCCCGCCGTGCTGCTTCCTCTCGCCGATCCCCCTGCGGTGCTCTTCCTTCGCGGATCCCTCGAGCTTCTCGACCGGCCCGCGATCGCGATCGTGGGATCGCGCCGCGCGACGGCGACGGGAAGGCGCACCGCGGAGCGGCTCGGTCGCGAACTGTCTGCCGCAGGGGTGACCGTGGTCAGCGGTATGGCGCTGGGAATCGACGGAGCGGCGCACCGCGGTGCTCTGGAAGGGCGCGGAGGCACGGTGGCGGTGCTCGGATCGGGACCGGATCGTTCCTATCCGAAGGCCAACAGTGGGCTGTTCAACGAGATCCTCGAGCGGGGGTTGATCGTGAGCGAATTCCCGCCCGGGGAGCCCGCTCGACCGTTCCACTTCCCGAGGAGGAATCGTATCCTCGCTGCCCTTTCCGCCGGGGTGGTGGTTGTACAGGCGGCCCGCCGAAGCGGGGCGCTCATCACAGTCGAACATGCGCTCGACCTGGGTCGCGAGGTGTTCGCCGTGCCGGGCTCGGTCGAGCGCCGGCAGTCCGAGGGGGTGAACGCACTGCTTCGCGATGGAGCACACGTGCTGGTCCGGGCCAGGGAGCTTCTCGAGGTAATGGGGTGGGGGGCGGGAAGGGGTGAGTGGGACCCGAGCCCCACGGCGTCCGCATCCCGGACGTCCCCAGCCACCGAACCATCGCGTCCCACCGGTGCGAGCGGGTCCGTGAAAGCGGGGCCGCCGGGCACGGATGAGGTCGGCTGCCCGGCTACATCGGACCGGTTCAAAGTCTGCTCGATCCTGGAGCCTACACCTCGGCCGGTCGCCGCGCTCGTCGGGGAACTCGGGATTCCCGCCCAGCGGGTCCTCGCTGCGCTGACCCGGCTCGAGCTGGACGGGGTGGCATGCCGCGAGGGAGGTGGGTGGACGTGTCGGGACCGTTGCTGAGCCGGGGCTCCGTCCCTCACCTGTACCTCCATGTCCCGTTCTGCCGGAGGCTTTGTCCCTACTGCGACTTTGCAGTCACGCCGGGGAACCCTCCGGATCCGGAGCGTTGGGCCGATGCGTTGCGGCGGGAGTGCGCGATCTGGGAGGCGAGAGGCGTGCTCCTGGATCGGGTGGAGACCCTTCTGGTTGGCGGTGGAACTCCGTCACTTCTCGGAATCGGAGCGATGGCGGGGGTGCAGGCGATCGTGGGGCGGTCCCGCCTGGGATCGATCCGGGAGTGGACTGCCGAGGCGAATCCGGAGGACGTCACTCCCGATCTCCTGGAGGGATGGATGGACGCCGGTGTGACCCGGGTGAGTGTGGGGCTCCAGAGCCTTCGGAGCGACGCTCTGGCGTTTCTGGGGCGCGCCCATGGGGTGGAGGAGGGCTACCGTGCCATGGACCGCTGTGCGGCGTCCGGGCTCGAGAGCTGGAGCGTCGATCTCCTCTTCGGGCTTCCCCCGGAGATCGACCCCGATCCTCTCGACACCCTAAGGCAGGCAGTAGACCGGGGAGTCCCGCATGTCTCGCTCTACGAGCTGACGGCAGAGCCGGACACGACGCTCGGTCGGGAAGTCGCGTCGGGCCGTCTCGAGATGGCTTCGGGAGACCTGCGCGCCGACCAGTACCTCGGCCTCGCCGACGCCCTGGACGCGGCCGGATACGCACCTTACGAGATGACCTCGTTCGCCCTTCCTAAGCATGATTCGGCCCATGCTCGGGCGGTGCTGGACGGTGGACCGTGGCTGGGGCTTGGCCCCGGTGCGCACAGCCGCCTGGGTGGCCATCGGAGCTGGAACTTGAGAGATTGGATGGGATACCTAGGCTCGGTCATGCTCGGGGAGCTTCCCATGGCCGGAAGCGAAGCGGACCAGGCGGAGGACGAGCAGATCGAAGCCCTCTGGTTCCGCCTGCGTAGCGCCGAAGGGGTCGAGTTCGGTGCGCTCGGTCCGGAGGCCCGGAGGCTGCACCGAGGCTGGGTGGAGCGCGGACTCGCGCTGGAGGGATCCGATCGCCTCCGTCTGACTCCCCGGGGCTGGCTGCGACTGGACGAACTCGCGGTGGATCTGGCCCGGACGGAGGCGAAGAGGGAAGCGCCTTTTTCCGGGCTTTAGTAGGCTGCCGACCCACATCTTCCCCCAGACCCCTGTGTTCGATATGAAGGATCGGGCTCGAGAGACGATCGAAAGCGGTGACCGGGACGCCTCGCTCTCCACGCGAGAGCGGCGGGTGCTCGAAGCCGTCGTGCGCACATATGTGGAAACGGCGGAGCCCGCCGGGAGCCGCAGCGTCACTCGGCGCTTCGACCTCGGTGTTTCACCCGCCACCGTGCGGAACACGATGAGTGATCTGGAGGAGCGGGGGTATCTGTTTCATCCACATGCCTCCGCGGGCCGGGTCCCGACGGATCTCGCCTACCGGGCCTTCGTCGAACAGTTCATGCAGCCCGCGTCTCTGACCGATGAGGAGAAGGAGCGCCTCGTGTCGGAGCTCGATCCCGGCGGGACCTCCGCCCTGGAACGGCTGGTGCGTCAAGCCACCCGTGCGCTCGGCCTCCTCTCCCAGGAACTCGGCGTGGCGGCTGCACCGAAGCTCTCGACCGCGGTACTCGAACGGCTGGAGCTGGTCCAGGTGTCGTCGACGAAGGTTCTGCTCGTGGCCCAGGTGCGGAGCGGGCTGGTTCGAACCCTCTTCATCGATCTTCCCTGCGAGGTTCCAGAGGATACACTCGTGACGCTGACCGTTCTCCTGAACGAGCGACTCGCGGGCCTGACCCTCAGAGAAATCCGCGATACCGTGAGCGTGAGGATTCGCGACGCAGCTCCCGACGGCGATCCGAAGGCCGAGGAGATCCTGAACATCTTCATGCAGTCCGGTGGCGAGCTCTTTTCGTTTCCCGAGATCGACTCCTCTTCGATCCACCTGGGGCAGGCGAGCGTACTTGCGTCTCAGCCGGAATTCACCAGCGGTGAGCGCCTCAAGGGACTGATGGAGTTGACCGAGCAGAAGGATCTGCTTGCGTCTGTTCTGGGAAGTCGATCCCATCAGGGCGGCATCCAGATCACGATCGGAGGCGAAAACCTCGAGGAGGAGCTCTCGGAGTTCACTCTCGTCACGGCCGAGTACCGTGTAGGCGGGCTCAAGGGTGTGATCGGGGTGATCGGACCGACTCGGATGCCCTACGAGAAAGTATGTGCGATCGTCGAGCACACCTCGTCGCTCGTGAACCAGTTCCTGGCGTGATGGACTTCGTGCCCCTTCAGCAAATCCACCCCGAGCGTGATGTCTGACTACTACGAGACCCTGGGTGTGTCCCGGGACGCCGGCGCCGAGCAGATCAAGAAGGCGTACCGGAAGCTCGCAATGCGATACCATCCGGACCAGAACGATGGATCCGTCGAAGCCGAAGAGCGTTTCAAGGAGATTTCGGAGGCGTACGAGGTCCTGAAGGATCCAGACCGCCGTGCCAGGTACGATCGGTTCGGGAAGGAAGGCGCTCGAAGCGGCGCGAGCGGTGGGTTCCAGGAGGGCTTCGATCTCCACGACGCGATCGAGATCTTCATGCGCGATTTCGGTGGTGGAGCCGGCTTCGAGGAGATCTTCGGGCGGCGTCGGGGCGAGGGCCGGCGTAAGAGCAACCGGGGCGAAACCCTCCGGGTTCAGCTCCCCATCACACTCTCGGACGTCGTACACGGAGCGACGCGGAAGATCCGCCTCTCCCTGCTGGTGACGTGCGATACCTGTGACGGTCGAGGTGCGGCCGATCCCTCCGATGTCGAGACGTGTCGCGCCTGCGGTGGGACGGGAGAGGAGCGGGTGGCGCAGCGATCGGTCTTCGGCCAGTTTGTCTCGGTCACGACCTGCCGGACGTGTCGCGGGGAGGGCACCCTGATCCGCAATCCGTGCTCGACCTGTCACGGCGAAGGCCGCGTCCGCGAGGAACGTGAGATCGAAGTGGAGGTCCCCGCCGGAGTCACGTCGGAGAACTACATCACGCTCCGGGGTCAGGGGAATGCCGGCCCCCGCGGAGGACGCCGAGGGGACGTCATGGTCCTGCTCGATATCGAGCAGGACGAGCGGTTCGTGCGCGATGGAAAGAACCTCGTGACCGACGTGATCGTCACCTTCGCGCAGGCGGCGCTGGGTGCGGAGGTCGAGGTTCCGACCGTCGATGATCCGACGCTCGTCGAGATTCCGGCGGGCATCCAGAGCGGACAAGCGATCCGGATCAAGGGCCAGGGCGTGCCCGATCTGCAGGGCGGACGGCGAGGCGACCTGGTGGCACGGATACGGGTCTGGACTCCGACGGAGCTCTCCTCGGAGCAGGAAGAGCTCCTCGGGCGACTCCGCCAGCTCGAGGATCCCGCTCCGGAGTCGGTCGACGAGAGCAGGATGGAGGGCCGCGGATTCTGGTCCCGGGTCCGAGAGGCGTTCACCTCATAGTGCACACGGGCGGTAGCGGATGAATTCGGCCCGGGCGCCGGAGCGGTGGCTCGTGGTGGAGGTGCCGAACCCGGAAGATCTCGAGATATCGGGCCTTCTCATCCAGGAACTCGCGATGATCGGGGTGGGGGGGGTAGAGGAAACCCGGGATGTGCTTCGCATCTATGTTCCCGCTGCTGAAGAGGATCGTGACGAGCTGCTGGAACGAGTCGAGAGCATCGTGTCGGCGCATGGTGCGGGTGGGCTGAGGGGCTGCACGTACTCCTGGCAACCTCACGAAGACTGGAGCGAGCTCTGGCGCCAGGGCCTGGAGCCCCGCCGGGTAACGAGCCGACTGGTGGTCACCCCAACCTGGAAGGAGCCGGACTCCCGTCCCGGTGACCTGGTGATCATCCTGGATCCCGGCATGGCGTTTGGGACGGCCGAGCACCCCACGACCCGAGGGTGCCTGCGGCTTCTGGACCGATGGGTCGAGGCCGGACAACGGATCGCCGACATCGGGGCGGGGTCGGGGATCTTGTCGATCGCGGCGGTCCTGTTGGGAGCGGACCAGGTTCTGGCCGTGGAGATGGACGCCTGGTCTTGCACGATCGCCCGCGAGAACGCGGAAGCGAACCGCGTGGCCGACCGGATCCAAGTCCGGGAGCTCCGGATCGGCCCGGAGTTTCTTCCGGATCGGCCCCTATTCGATGGGATCGTCTCGAACATCGAGAGCGGTGTTCTCAAGCCTCTCCTTCCCGGGTTCCGATCTGGCCTCGTCGATGGAGGATGGCTCATTCTGAGTGGCATCCTCGACTCCGAGTCTGCGGATGTTCTCCGGGACGCGCGCGCTGCCGGCTTCCGTCTGAACGCTGAGGAAAGGGAAGATCAGTGGTGGAGTGGTGCGTTCCGTGGTGAGGGCTCGTCCGGCGACCCGGACGGCTGAGCCGAGCGAGCGCGTCTCGGTGCACTCCCGAGCCGATTGCGCAGCGCGGCTCGCACCTGCCCCTCCTCCTCCATCATGCGAGTCCATCTCGCCCACGTCCGGATCGAGGTCGCCTCCACGTGGCGGCCGACGGTCCTGAGGGTCGACGTGAGGCGGCGCAGCGGGGATGGAAATCGAGTGGGTCGCCGACGGCCGGCGGCGAGGCCCACGACCCAGGCCCGAGGTCCGAGTTGCTGTCGCCACTTGCGTCGGGGCCGCCATACCACCCGGACCGCGTCCGAGCCCGACTCGAGCGATCGTAGCAGGCGATCGTCGTCGGGAACGGTGTGGGTCAGCTCCCGGCTCAGTGCCTCGCGGAGCTCTTTCGAGGAGATTGCGGGGGCGGGATGGCGCTCGAGAATGGCCTCGACGGTGCGGCGAATGCGATCCAAGGATCGACTCCATGTTGATGTGGAACGGTCAGGGAGGAGAAACCGTACGGGGGACGCGGGGGCCCGTCCATGGCCCTATGGGTCCCGGCTACCGGAGTTCCACGGCCAGGACGTCCATGGTCGGGATCTCGACGACCGGGGCGTCCAGGATCGACGTGTCCACGACCAGGGAGAAAAGCAGACATGAACGAGATCGAATCGAGTTCCTGCATATTCTGCAGGATCGCCCGGGACGAGGTGCCCTCCCAGATCGTGCAACGGGACGACGAAGTCGTCGCGTTCGAGGATCTGGACCCGCAGGCGCCCCGGCACGTCCTCGTGATCCCCCGGCGTCACATTTCCTCCGTCGACGACCTCGATCCTGGAGACGCCGAGTTGGCCGGTCGTGTCCTGCTCGCGTCTGCGGAGATCGCGCGTCGGGAGGGGTTCGCGGCCAACGGATACCGGCTGGTCACGAACGTAGGGAAGGATGGGGGACAGAGCGTCGACCACTGGCACGTGCACCTACTGGCCGGACGTGCGCTTTCCTGGCCTCCGGGCTGACCGATGGCATACCGGGAACCGCGTTGACCCCCGTCGGGGGCCCGGGTAGCTTTCGAACAAGCCGGTCTCCTGCGGTTCCAGGCGCAGCCGCCATCGCCGGACCGCTCACCTGCACCCTCTGGAAGACCCTCTGGAAACCAAGCTGCGCGACGAGATTCGAGACGCACTGAATCGGGCGCGAAAGGATCGCGACCGTGCACGGACGGTCGTGCTGTCGACGGCTCTCTCCGATATTCGCAATCGCGAGATCGAGGAGGGAGGCGAGGCGGACGACGAAATGGTCCGGATGGTCCTCGCGCGGGCGATCAAGCAGCGGCAGGATTCCGCGGAACAGATGCGGTCGGGTCAGCGCGACGAGCTTGCGGATAAGGAGGAGTCGGAGGCCGCGATTCTCCAGGAGTTCCTTCCCCCCGCCATGGACGAGGCGGAGGTCCGGAGGATCGTTCGGGAGTTGATCGACGACGGACCTGCGGAGATGGGTCCGATCATGGGAAAGCTCATGCCCCGTATCCGGGGGCGTTTCGACGGCAAGGACGCAAACCGGATCGTTCGGGAGGAGCTCGCCGGGTGAATTCTCGTCTTCCCCACGGATCGGACCCTGGGCTCCGGTTCCACGGGGGAGCGTCCTGCAGATGAACGCCCATGCCCTGTCCGTGCTCGAATTCGGGCGGGCGCTCGACGCGGTCGCGGCACGGGCTGGAAGCCCGATGGCTCGCGACCGCATCCTCGCACTGGCGCCGGGAACGGATCGCGAGCGAATCCGCGCCGAGCTGGCCCGGGTGGCCGAGGCCCGCTTGGTTCTCGAAGCCCGTCCGGATTGGGCACCTCCACCGATCCCCGATGCGCGGGATGCGCTCGAAACGCTCGGCGTCGAGGGCTCCGCGCTCGGCCCCACCGAACTCCTGAGCGTCCGCAGGCTCCTGCAGGCATCGCGCGAGCTCGCTGCAGGTCTCACCCGAGCCATCGACGACATCGCCGAGTCGGCGGGAGATCCCGTTCCGCTCCAGACCCTACGCGCTCTACTTCCTCGCCTTCCCGAGAATCAGGACCTCGAGGAGGAGATCGACGGCACCGTGGACGAGGAAGGAGAGGTTCGGGACGGTGCGAGCCACGAGCTCCGTGCCGTTCGACGAAGCCTGCGTTCGGCACGGAGCGCGGTCGTCCGCAAGCTCGAGCAGTACCTCGGCGAGCTGCCTGATAGCTATCGGGTGGAGGGAGCCTCGGTCTCCGTGCGCGACGGCCGCTATGTGGTGCCGATCCGCCGGGAGGGCAGGTCGCACGTGGGTGGCATCATTCGTGGCGAATCGGCCACGGGCGCGACCCTTTTCGTCGAGCCTCCGCTCGCGATCCGCCTCATGAATGAGCTGCACGAGCTCGAGCGGGACGAATCTGCGGAAGTCCAGCGCATCCTCGCCGAGGCGACCTTGCTCATCCGACCGTCGATTGCCGAGCTGCGGGACGGATTCGAGGCACAGGTGGATTTCGACACCCGATGGGCGCGGGCTCTCACGGCGCGCGCCTGGGGCGGGGTCGCGCCGGACCTGGGCTCGAGCGACGACGGCCGCCTCGAGATCGTGGCCGGTCGCCATCCACTCCTTATCGAGCAAGGGGTCGACGTCGTACCGTTCTTTCTCCAACTGAACGGGGATGAGCGCGTGGTCGTCGTCTCGGGACCGAACACGGGAGGGAAGACGGTACTTCTCAAGGCGGTGGGACTCATCCACCTGCTTGCACAGGCCGGGGTGATCCCTCCCGTCGAGGCCGGGACTCGTCTGCCCATCGCCCGCGACGTCTTCGCCGATATCGGCGACGAGCAGTCGATCGCCGAGTCCTTGTCCACCTTTTCGGCCCACCTTGCGAACGCGCGTGAGATCCTTGCCGGTGCGGGTCCGGGCGCGCTGGTGCTCATGGACGAGTTGGGGACGGGAACGGACCCCAACGAGGGAGCCGCTCTGGCCCGGGCCATGCTCGAGCTTCTCGTCGAGCGAGGCGCGCGCGCGCTGGTTACCTCGCACCTGGGGGCGCTCAAACGACTGGACGGGGAGGGGAGCGGCATCGTGAACGCGTCCCTTCTCTTCGACTCGGACCGGATCGCCCCCACATATCAGTTCCAGAAGGGCCGACCGGGTCGGAGCTTCGGCCTCGCGATCGCGCGGAGGCTCGGGCTCCCGAACGAGGTGCTCGACCGGGCGGAGTCGTATGTCGATTCGAGCGAGTTGAAGATGGAGGCGCTCCTCGAGAATCTGGAGAAAAGGGAGCGCGAACTCGCCGATGCCGTCCAGGGGGCCGAGACCGCGAGGTACGAGGCTGTGGAGATCAGGGCCGACGTCGAGGCCCGGGAGGCCCGGATCGAGGAGAGGGAGCGTTCCCTCGAGCGGAGGGCCCGAGAGCAGGCGCGGGATATCCTCCTCGAGGCGCGGGGCGAAGTCGAGGCCGCCATCCGCGAGGTCCGCGCTTCTCCCGACGGTGACGAAGGCGACGTGGCGACCCGTGCACGTCGACGGGTCGAGGAGGCGGTGGAGGCGCAGCGGCAGAGGGCGCCCGAGCGGCGACCCACGTCCCCGGGACCGTCGATCGAATCATTCGCGGAAGGCGACCGCGTGAAGGTTCGGGGGAGCGGGACCCGGGGGATCGTCCGGGAGCTACGGGACGAACGAGTCACCATCGAGGTGGGTGGCCTGCGGTTGGAGGTGCCCCGAAGCGAGGTCCAGTCGGTCGCACCGGGACCGACGGAACCGGCCGAGTCCACCCGCGGTTCGGTGGCGGCCCGCCCGGGCAGGTCGTGGTCGGCGCCCGAGTTCACGGCCCGACACGAGATCGACCTCCGGGGCCTCCGCGTCGACGAAGTGGACCTCGCATTCGGTCGGGCGCTGGACGCAGCCGTGGTCGAGAACCTGTCCGGGCTGAGGGTCATCCACGGAAAGGGGACCGGGGCCGTGCGTGCCCGGGTCCACGAGATGCTCGAATCGGACCCCCGGATCGAGTCCTTTCGGCCGGGTCGGCCGGGGGAAGGAGGGGCCGGGGTGACGGTCGTGGAGATCAGATGACACCCGACCAGGCGCGGAGCTCATGATTCCGGACCACGTAGTCGACGAGGTGCGTGCGAGGGCCGACCTCGTCGCGGTCGTGGGGGAGTCCGTCGAGCTCAAGCGCTCGGGGAAGGAGTGGAAGGGGAGGTGTCCCTTTCACGACGACCGGACCCCATCGTTCTATGTGGTTCCGGACAAGGGCTTCTACAAATGCTTCGGCTGCGGAGAGTCCGGAGACGTCTTTACATTCCTGATGAAGCGCACGGGGATGGAGTTTCTGGACACGGTGAAGCATCTCGGCCAGCGATTCGGGGTCGAGGTCCGTGAGGTCACGAAGGGAGAGGGCGAGCACGAAGATCCGCTGCGTCCGCACTACGAGGCGAACGCGTTCGCGAGAGCCTGGTTCCAGGAGCAGATCGCGGATCCCGAGGTCGGCGCCCCCGCCCGGGAATACCTCGAGGCACGCGGGATCGACCAGTCCACGCGCGAGCGGTTCGGGCTGGGGTACGCGCCGGACGAGTGGCGTGGGCTCAGGGACGCAGCCCGGAAGCACGAGATCCCGGAGGACCTCCTTCTCGAGATCGGCCTCCTGACCACGTCCCAGCGCGCTGCCGATCCCTACGACCGTTTCCGCAATCGCATCATCTTTCCGATCGAGTCCGTGCGGGGGCGGGTGGTCGCATTCGGGGGGCGGGTGCCGGGTCCGGTGGAGAAGGGAGTTCCGAAGTACCTCAACTCTCCGGAGTCGGAGGCGTACCACAAAGGTGATGTTCTTTACGCCCTGGGCTGGAACCGCAACGTCATCCGCAGGGAGGGGGCCGCCCTACTCGTGGAAGGGTACATGGATGTCGTCGCGCTTGGGGCGTACGGCATCGAGCACGCAGTGGCCACGCTGGGAACCGCCCTCACCGAGAACCACGCGCGCCTCCTCACCCGATACACCCGGCGGGTATTCATCCTTTTCGACTCCGACGAGGCGGGACTGCGCGCGACCTTCCGGGCGGCCGATGTCCTCCTGGCCCACGGAATCCACCCCTCGGTCGTGACGTTTCCCCCCGGCGAGGATCCGGACAGTGTGGTTCGCGCCGAGGGGTCGGACGCGCTCAACCACCATCTCGACCATGCCGTCGACATCCTGGACCGCAAGCTCCAGCTTCTGGACGAGCGGGGGTATTTCGAGTCCGTCGATCGGAAACGCGAGGCTGTAGACAAGTTGTTGCCCACGCTCCGTGCGACGCGAGACCCCGCTCTCCGCGACATTTATGTCGCGCGCGTCGCGGAGCGGACCGGGGTGCGTCGCGGGACGCTCGACCAGGAGATCGAGCGGGCTTCGCGGGCGCAGAGGGCGGAAGCGGTCTCGCGGCCTCGACAGAGATCGCCCGGGCACCGAGCGTCGGGCAGGGACACGACCCGCGGTCGGATGTCGCGGCTCGGCGCGGAACGCCAACTCCTTCTCGTGCTCCTACGAGCGAGGGGATGGTTGGATCGTGCGCTCGAGCGGATCGGGCCGGAGGAGTTCCACGACCCGGTGTACCGCGCGATCTTCGAGGCGCTGGTGGCCGATCCGGAACTGCGTGCACCGCCGGAGGGTCTGTCACCCGAGGCCGCCCGGATGCTCGAGGGGCTCCTCGGGGATCCCGAGGACGTCGAGCACACCGAGCAGGCGTTCGCGGATACGCTCGCGACGCTTCAGGACCGACCGTTGCAGGCGAGACAGACCGCGCTCGAGCGCGATCTTCGATCGGCCGACTCCGAGGATGAGAAGCGAAGGCTGCTCGAGGAGCTGGGACAGCTTCGGCGCGAGCGGAAAGGAAGATGGAACGTGGTCCGACGGGAAGGCCCCGTCGGAATTGGCGAAGACGACCAACGGGTGAACGGATGACCGATACGATGATGGGCTCGCTCAGAGAGGTTCAGAAGTTGGATGAGCGAATTCGCGAGATCGAGCGCGAGCTATCCACCTTCGACGAGCGACTGGGCGAGATCGAGGATCCGGCCGTGGCGCTGGAGTCGGACCTCAAACAGGTGCAGGATCGTCTGGCTCAGATGAACGTGGACGCCCGGCGGCTGGAGCGTGCCGCGGACGACAAACGTGCCAGGGCGGAGAAGATGGATCAGCGCCTGACCCGGGTGTCGAATCTCCGGGAGGAGGCGGCCGTACGGACCGAGCTCGACCTCATCAAGAAGGCGATCGAGGGCGATGAACAGGAAGCTCTCCAGCTGATGGACCAGATCCACCGAACGGAGGAGCAGGCGGAAGAGCTGGGAGAGGCCGCCGACCGAGCGCGGGCGGAGGTCGAGCCCAAGCAGAAGTCTCTGCTCGAGGACCGCCGGGCCTACGACGAACGGCTCGACGCGCTGCAGGCACGCCGAAGGCAGGTGCTCGAGAACGTGGGCGACCAGGAGCGGAGGGTCTATGAAGCGTTCCATCAGTCGGGGCGCGCCGTCGTGGTCGCTCCACTCACCGACGACGGCGCCTGTGGCCACTGCTACGGCATGATTCCCCTGCAGCTTCAGAACGAGATCCGTCAACGCGCGGACCTGATCCGTTGCGAGGCATGCGGAGTGATCCTCACCTCGGAGCCGGAGCCCGTCTTCGATGAGGAACTGGATACGCCGCTCCGGACCTCGGCAACGGCCGATCAAGAGAGTGGGGAGGTCGACGGGGAAGCAGCCGCGGTCGAGGGCGAGGCCCCGGGCGAGGAGAGCGAGGACGAGGTGGACCTGGAGTGACCCGGGGTCCGTTTCGGGAGGTGACACTTCCACCTCCGCCCGTTCCCGAGTGGACCCTTCCCACCGAGCCGGACCCGGAAGCGGTCGGGCTCCTGGCACGGGAGCTCTCGCTTCCCCCGTCCCTCTGCGGGCTCCTCGTGGCCCGGCGGGTCATGGATCCCGAGTCGGCCAAGCAATTCTTGCGCCCCCGACTCGACGACCTCCACCCCCCCGGTGACCTGAAGGATCTCGACCGGGCCGTGTCTCGGATCGGCCAGGCCGTGAGTAGGGGTGAAACCGTGCTCGTTCACGGGGACTACGACGTCGACGGAGTCTGTGCGGCCGCCCTTCTTACACTCTGGATTCGCCGGCTCGGCGGCTCGGCCGTCCCTTTCGTGCCACACCGGGTGAAGGACGGCTACGATCTGGGGCCCGCGGGGCTCCGGGCGGCCGAACGGACCGGAGCGTCCCTCCTCGTGACCTGCGACTCGGGGATCCTGGCCCACGGTGCCGTCGAAGAGGCGATCTCGATGGGGCTCGACGTGATCGTTACCGATCATCACGCGCCGGGGGCGCGGCTTCCTCCGGCGGTCGCGGTGGTGAATCCGAACCGGCACGACTGCGACTATCCTTTCTCGGACCTGTCGGGAACGGGGGTGGTCTTCAAGCTCTGTCAGGGGCTGGCCCGCGCCGCCGGCATCCCCGCAAAGGAGCTCTGGCCCCACCTAGATCTCGTCGCACTGGCCACGATAGCGGATCTCGTGCCCCTCCGGGGGGAGAATCGCACGCTGACGCGATTCGGACTCCGCTACCTCGCTCGAACAACCAAGCCCGGGCTCCGGGCCCTCCTCCGGGAGTCCAAGCTGGAAGGCCATGCCGAGATCGACGCGGGCCGGGTCGGCTTCGTCCTCGCTCCCCGGATCAACGCGGCGGGGCGGGTCGACGATGCCGATGTGGCGCTCCGACTCCTCCTCACCGAGGATGCGCAGGAGGCCGGCCGCCTGGCCCGACACCTCGAAGAGGCCAATACCCGGCGCAAGGAGGAGGACCGGGCGACCCTCGACGACGCCCTGGCGCGTCTGGCGGGGGTGTTCGATCCCGGCCGGGATTTCGGGGTCGTGCTTGCGGGCGAGGGGTGGCATCCCGGGGTCATCGGGATCGTCGCTTCCCGCCTCGTCGAACGCATCCATCGCCCCGTGGTTCTGGTGACGTTCGAGGGCGACACGGGCCGGGGGAGTGCACGGTCGATCCCCGGGGTGCACGTCCTGGACGCGATTCGGGCCGGAGCGGATCACCTCACCCGCTTCGGCGGGCACCGCCAAGCCGCGGGACTCGATCTGGAAATGGTGCAGCTCCCCGCCTTCCGGGAGGCCTTCAACACCCACGTGCGGAAGCAGCTCGGTGGGAAGGTGCCACGCCCCCGTGTGAGCGGGGACCTCACCTTGCCGCTGGCCGCCGCCAACGACGACCTTCATCGGCTCCTCCGGTACCTGGGCCCCTTCGGAATCGGGAATCCTCGTCCCGTGTTCTGTGCCCGCGGACTCGAGCTGGTGGGCCGTCCCAGGGAGGTGGGGAGCGGACACCTGAAGCTCCGTCTTGCGGACGGGGGTCACCAGCTCGAGGCGATCGGCTTCGGTCTAGCCCGGCGCGTGCCCCCGGAACGGCTCGGTCACCGGATCGACGCACTCTTCCAACTGCGGGAGAACGAGTATCGGGGGGTTCGGGCGCTTCAAGCCCGCGTGATCGACGTGCGCCCGAGCGAAGCCGATGGCGACCTGTGAGGATTATCGCCGGAGAGTGGAAGGGGCATCGGATCCAGGCCCCACCCGGCCGCGAAGTCCGTCCCACGACCGATCGGATCCGGGAGGCCTGGATGTCCGCCCTGGGAGGCGCGATGGTCGATGCCCGGGTGCTCGATCTCTTCGCGGGATCCGGGGCGCTGGGACTGGAGACGCTGTCCCGGGGCGCATGTGAGGCCGTGTTCGTCGAGAAGAGTCGGAGCGCCCTGAAGGCTCTGCGACGCAACATCCAGACTCTGGGTGCGGGAGACAGGACCCGGGTGGTGGGCGCAGACGTGTTCTCCTTTCTCGGCCGTCCCGCCAAGGTCGAGTTCGACCTGGCTCTCGCCGACCCGCCCTACGGCCGCGGATACGCGCGCCGCTTGTTCGAACAGATGTCCCGAAGCCCCTTTGCTCGCGAGCTGTGGGTCGAGCATCATTCGAAGGAGACGATGCCCGAACTTCCCGGACTTCGCCAGCGCACCTATGGTGATACGACCCTGTCCATCTGGGAGACCCCTGAATGAGTGAGTCCCGCCGCGTCGTCGCCCTCTATCCCGGCTCCTTCGACCCCGTGACCCTGGGACACGAGGACATTGCCCGCCGTACCCTGCGCGTGGCCGATCGTCTCGTGGTGGCCGTGGCCGAAAGCTCCACACATGAGAAGACACCTGCGTTCAGCCTGGAGGAGCGTCTCGAGATGATCCGCGAGGTGTTCGCCGGAGACTCCAGGATCGAGTGCGTGTCGTTCAGCGGCCTGCTGGTGGATTTTGCCCGGAAGCGCGACGCGACCCTCGTGGTACGAGGGCTTCGAGCCGTCTCAGACTTCGAGTACGAGTTCCAGATGGCGCAGATGAATCGAGAGCTCCATCCGGATCTGGAGTTCATCTTCCTCACTCCCGATGCGCGCCTCTCCTTCCTTTCCGCGTCGCTGGTCCGGGAGGTAGCGCGCCTGGGGGGGGACGTCTCCGCGTTCGTCTCGCCCCCGGTTCTGCGAAGGCTCCGGGAGCGGTTCGATG
>JBBDIV010000039.1:0-1022 GCA_040880225.1 Gemmatimonadota bacterium | reverse complement strand
ACCGGGGTGACGTCGGGCGGAAGGATGGGGGGCCGGCCGGACGCCGGCTCGCGCCCCGAGTTCGCCCGTCTTGCTTCCTTGAACCGGTTTTGGGTAGCTTTTTTGGCATAGCGTCTGGATTCCGTCCCATCCCGTACCGGGCAAAGCACCAGGTGTCCGGTCTGCTGGAGATCTCATGGCTTTTACTCTGAATCGTGAAGGAGACGTCACCGTCGTCGACGTGGACGGTCAACTCATCGTCGGGAACCGACAGGAATTGAAGCAGAAGGTCCTCGACGAGGTCGAGAACGGGGAGCGGAAGTTCCTCATCGACTTCACGAGTACAGGCTACATCGATTCATCCGGGCTCGGCGTCCTGGTAAGCCTTTCGAAGAAGATCCGTGAACAGGGCGGTGAGCTCCGGCTTTCCAGCCTGAACGAGGATCTCCGTACCCTCTTCGAGCTCACCAAGCTGGACACGCTGTTCCGGATCGCGGACAATCGGGAGGACGGATTGTCGGGGTTCTGACAAGGTTCAGGTAGGGTCCCGAAGGAACGAGGCGGGTCGTGAGCCCTCCCGTTGCCGCCGAAACCCGCCGAGGGAGGTACGAGTCATGGAGCGACAGCTCGTCTTCGAGCTCCCCAACGATCTCCAATGCATCGAGGAGACCGTGGAGTTCGTGATTTCCCGCTGCACCACGTGTGCCGAGGTTGAACGGAAGCTCCGGTTGAACTTCCGTGTCAGCCTCTGTGAGGCGCTTGCCAATGCGATGATCTATGGGAACGGAAGTGATCCTTCCAAGCAGGTCCACGTGGAGGTGTTCGTCGAAGGTGCTCGCCTGACGGCACGGATCACGGATGAAGGGCCCGGGTTCGACCCCCGAACTGTACCGGATCCCACGATCGCGCGAAATCTGCAGCGTGACGGCGGCCGCGGCATCTTCCTGATGCGCGAGCTGATGGACGAAGTTCGCTACAACGACCGCGGAAACTCGGTCACCCTCACCCTGACCCTCCCCGATCAGAACGGTCTCTCGCACGGG
>JBBDIV010000038.1:0-1020 GCA_040880225.1 Gemmatimonadota bacterium | reverse complement strand
TTGAAGAAGGAGTGCACGGTGTGCTCCCCTTCTTCAACAGCCTTCCAGGCGATCGGCTCCGGCTTCCACCTCGGCGGATTCGCTTCCCACGCCCTGCGAAGTCGCATTTCTCGGGCGCCCGGGGAATCCAGCATTCCTCGAACGGATCTGGTTCATGTGCGGGGCGGGCGTTGTCGTCGTCCGGGCCGGGGTGGAATCGACCGGGATGAACTCGGCCGGTCGCCCGGTCCGGCACCGACCGGAAGGCGTTCAGCCGGGATGGACCCGTTGTCGTGGTGAGAATCCCTCGAGCGGGTCCTGACCCGGAAGAGGACAGATCACTCCTGGATTGAGAATGGACCTGGGATCGACCCGCTCCTTGACCTGCTCGAACGCCCGTGTCAGATGGGGAGCCCATACGCGGGAGAGAAGTGGCGTGCGAAGCCGCCCGTCCCCGTGCTCGCCGCTCAGGGTTCCGTCCAGCGAGGACACGAGATCCGTAACCTCGCCGAGCACCCGCCGGACCCTCTCGATGCAATCCCCCGCCTCGACGTCGAGCAGAGGATTCACGTGGACGTTCCCGTCTCCCGCATGGCCGAACACGATCGCGTCGAAGTTGGTGGCCTCCAGGATCTCCTCCAGGCCCTCCAGATATCCGTGGAGACGCGCTGGGGGGACGACACAGTCCTCGATGAACTGCGTGGAGATCAATCCGCTTCCGGCCTTCCGGGCGATCGTGGGGCTCGCTCCGCGTCGGATGCTCCATAGCCGTTCGATGGAGGTCGGGTCGGACGCCGTGACCCCCGGTCTGAAGACCCGCCTTCCCAGTGCCCGAAGGGTGTCCAGTCGATCTTCGACCTGAGCGGGTGATCCGTCCACCTCGATCAACACGAGCGCGAACGCGCCTCCTGCGAGCGCGGCGACGATGACCGCAAAAATCCCCTTCTTGCCGCTCTTCTCATCCTTGGGCGTGAGTTCCTCGACCTTTGCGGCGGCAACGGACGAGAGTTGCTTGCCCTTCTTCTCCGCCCGCTTGCGTAG
>JBBDIV010000037.1:7525-33204 GCA_040880225.1 Gemmatimonadota bacterium | reverse complement strand
CGTGTGAGACGGTGTGCCCGTCCGGCGTCGAGTACGGCTTTCTGCTCGAGCGGGCTCGGGAGGTGGCGGTCCAGGCGAGGCCGGCGGGTTGGCCCGTGCGGATGCTCCTGGCGATGATCGCCTCGCCGTTCCTCCTGCGGGTCTGGATGGCGGCGAGCCGACTGCTGCGGTGGAGCCGGGTGCCCGCCGTCCTGGTGGGAGGCCTGCCGGCGTGGAAGTCACTTCGGCAGGTCAGGACCGCGCTGAGCATGCTCGATGCGTCGCGGTCCTGGCGGCCCGGCTCGACCGTGCGTTCCGTGGATGGAAGGAGTGGTTCGAGCGGGACCGCGGTGCCGGCGGTCGACCCGGGAGGAGAAGATGGCCGATCGGGCCCGGCAGGAGAACGGAGTCCGCGGACCGGCGGAGCCGAGCGGGTTGGACTCCTCACGGGCTGCGTGCAGGCCCATCTCTTCGCGCGGGTCAACGACGCCACCCGGAGGGTGCTGATCGCGAACGGATTCGAGGTGGTCGAGGTCCCCGACCAGGGCTGCTGCGGTGCACTCCATGCCCATGCCGGTCGGTTGGACGAAGCTCGCGGGATGGCGCGGCGAAACATGCGTTCGTTCCGCGGCCGGGAGATGGACTGGATCGTCGCGAACGCAGCGGGTTGCGGCGCCGCGATGAAGGACTACGGGCACCTGCTGAACCACGGAGCCCCGGCGAGCCCGCCGGGGTCGATCCGGGCGGATGCGGACGGAGCGAACCGAGGTCTCCGACTGGAGGACGAGGATTGGTTCACATCCCGGGTGCGTGACGTCTCCGAGCTGCTCTGCGCAGCGGGCCATGGACCACGCACCGGTGCTCGCCTGCCGCTCCGGGTGGCGTACGATCCGCCCTGCCATCTTCTCCATGCGCAGAGGGTCGGCTCGGCCCCCTTCCAGCTTCTGCGCTCGATTCCTGGGGTCGAGGTGATCTCCGTCCCCAACGGGGAGGAGTGCTGTGGAGGCGCGGGGATCTACGGCATCACGCACCCGGACCTCGGAGGGAGGATCGGGCACGACAAGGTGGCCTCTGTCCTGAGCACCGAAGCCCACCTGCTCGTGACCGGCAACCCCGGGTGCGCGATGCAGATCGGTGCGGGGCTTCGCATGGCGGGCTCTACCTTGAGAGTGGCGCACCCGGTCGAGGTGCTGGACGAGAGCTACCGTCGAGCGGGGTTCTACGGTGCGGACCCCCAGGGCGCGGATCGTTCCACCACCACCCATGAAGGAGGATCTGGATGACGAACTCCGCCGAGCCCGAGGGGGCTCCTGGGGCTTCCCTCGACCCGGCGACGGTGTGGAGCCGGGTGTTCACGGTGGCTCCCCTGGTCGTGGTCGGGACCAAGGAAGGGGACGGATACGATCTTGCCCCGAAACACATGGCTACCCCCCTCGGGTGGGAGGAACACTACGGCTTCGTCTGTACCCCGGACCACGGGACCTACAGGAACGCCCGTGAGCACGGAGCGTTCACGGTGAGCTATCCACGGCCGGATCAGGCTGTCGTGACGAGCCTGACTGCCACCCCCCGCGAAGGAGAGAACGAACCGACGCCCGGGCTGTCCGCGCTACCCACCGCGCCCGCCGAGCGGGTCGACGGGGTCGTTCTGCGGGAGGCGCATCTGGCTCTGGAGTGCGAGACGGACCGGATTATCGACGGGTTTGGACGGGGGAGCCTCATCGTGGGGCGGATCGTGGCCGCCAGGGCGCACCCCGACGCCCTGCGGGCGTCCGAAGTGGAGGACGAGGATCTGATCCGGGCGTGGCCCCTGCTGGCCTATCTCGCGCCCGGACGCTACGCCAGGATCTCCGAAACCCACGCATTTCCCTTCCCTGCGGGATTTCAGCGGTGAAGTCGGGCTCGTCGCACACGTCGGACCCGGGGGGAGCGCTCGGCGCCCCGGGGATCGAGATTCTGACCTGGCTCCGGGAACAAGAGCGGGCGATGGTCCGCCTCGTCATGGATATGGCGCGTCTGGAGAGCCCCACGACGCTGCCCGCGACGCAACATGCAATGTTCGAGCTGCTCCATCGAGAGATGGAGGCCCTCGGATACCAGACGCGGCGGCTGTCGGGGGAGGCCAGTGGCGGCCAACTCTACGCCCGGCCGGGAGAGCGGCGTTCCGGACGACCGATCCAGCTCGTCCTCGGGCACGTGGATACCGTCTGGCCCGTAGGGACGCTGGAGCACATGCCCGCCACCGAGAAGGAGGGGCGGGTGCTCGGCCCCGGTGTGTTCGACATGAAGGGAGGTCTGACGCAGCTCATCTTCGCCCTGCGTGCGCTCCGTGTATTCCGGCTCGAGCCTACCCTGACCCCCGTCGTGTTCCTGAACTCCGACGAGGAGACCGGGAGCCGGGAATCCACGCGCCGGGTTCGGCGTCTGGCCCGGCGTGCCTCCCGGGCGTTCGTTCTCGAACCGGCGCTCGAACCGTCCGGGAAGCTCAAGACCTCCCGTCGGGGAAGCGGTCACTTCGAGGTGCGTGTCACCGGGCGGAGCGCGCACACCGGGCTGGCCCCGGGCGAAGGAGCCAGCGCGATCCACGAGCTCTCGCACCTCGTTCAGACCCTCTACCGCCTCTCCGACCTGGAACGTGGGGTGACCGTGAACGTGGGTGAGATCAGCGGGGGCCTCCGCCCCAACGTGGTGGCTCCGGCGGCCACCGCTTCGGTGGATGTCCGGGTACGCACGCTGGAGGACGCCCGCTGGATAGAGGAGCGAATCCGAGAGCTGGCCCAGACAAGGCCCACCACACCGGGCACCGAGCTGGAGATCCGAGGATCGATGGACCGGCCCCCGATGGAGCCCACGCCGCGAAATCGAGCCCTCTGGCACGCGGCGGTGGAAGTGGGTGCGGAGCTCGGTCTCGAGCTGGAGGAGGGGATGTCGGGGGGTGGATCGGACGGGAACACCACGAGCCTCTATACAGCTACCCTGGACGGGTTGGGCGCGGTCGGCGACGGGGCGCATGCCCTGCATGAGTATCTCGAGATCGATCGGATGCCGGAGCGAGCCGCACTCCTCGCTCGGCTGTTGCTCCTGCCCGAGTTGGCACCTGCGGGAGCGGATAGTGTCGCGGCCGGATGAGGAACCCCCGGACGGTCCTGGTGATTCGCAGTACGAAGGGTGTTGAAGCTCCCGACCCTTCCGGCATGAAAGACCACTCGCGAACAGGACGGACTACGATGAACGGATCTTCGGGACCACGCCTCCGGGTGGCGGTGCTCGGCGCGGGCCCGATCGGACTCGAAGCAGCGCTCGCTGCAAACGAGTCGGGATACGGGGTCACGATCTACGAGGCCGGTAGCCGACCTGCTGCCCACGTCAGGGACTGGGGTCATGTGCGGCTCTTCTCGCCCTGGCGGATGAACGTATCGCAGCGCATGCGCAGAGCCCTTGCAGACCTCGATCTCGTGCTCGATGTGGACGAGGAGTCTTCACCCACCGGGCGGGAGCTGGTCGACCGCGTACTGGACCCTCTCTGGCGACGATCTCCGGTCGCCGAGCATCTGAGATTGGACACACGGGTCGTCGCGGTGGGACGGGAAGGCGTCTTGAAGCATGAGGAGATTGCCGCTCCCGAGCGGGCTCGGCGGCCGTTCAGGATCCTCCTCAGGAGTCCAGGAGGACGAGAGTGGGTGGAACACGCCGATGTGGTTCTGGACTGCACGGGGAAGTATGGGAACCCCAACACCCTCGGGGACGCGGGGATCCCCGCTCCCGGGGAGACCTCGGTGGAGGATCGAATCGGTAGGCGAATCCCCGACTTCCGCGCCGATGCGGAGCCGTGGAAAGGTCGCACCGTGCTCCTCGTGGGCTCCGGACATTCGGCCCAGACGGCGGCGAGGGATCTGGCTGAGATCGGAGAGGCCCGGGTGGGAACGAAGGTGATCTGGGCGCTCCGTCGCGACGAGCCCGACCTGGGTGCCGTGGAGGATGATCCTCTCCCCGGCCGGCGCGAGCTGTCGACGGTGGCCGGCGAGTTGCTGCGCGGCTCGTCCCGAACGATCGAAGCGCGCACCGGCGTGGTCGTGGATTCGCTGCGACGGGACAACGGCTCGGTGGGGGTTTCGCTACGACGGGACGACGGCACGCGGGAGGAAGTGGAGGTGGACCGGATTCTGGCACTCACGGGCGGGGTTGGTGATCACACCCTCTACCGTCAGCTTCAGGTTCACGAATGCTACGCCACGAGTGGTCCCATGAAGCTCTCGGCCGCGCTCCTCGGAGCTGATGGGGGAGACTGCCTGACCGAGGAGAGCCACGGGGTGGAGACCCTCAAGAGCCCGGAGCCGAACTTCTTCCTGCTCGGAGACAAGTCCTACGGGCGGAACAACACGTTTCTCCTGCGAATCGGGTGGCAGCAGGTGGACGAGGTGTTCGAGGAGCTGGCGCGGGCGTCGTGAGGATAGAGGGTTTCGAGCTCATCGAGATCAAGGTCCGCCTGCGGGAGGCCTTCGCTTCGAGCGTGGAGTCGCGACGTGAACGCAGATTACTCCTCCTGCGGGCCGAGGGGGAGGAAGGTGGGGAGGGCTGGGCCGAGTGCGTTGCCGGGGAGACCCCCTCCTACACGGCAGAGACGACCACGTCGGCCTGGCACATCCTCTCCGAGTTCATACTCCCGAAGCTGATCGGAACGGAGATTCTCGGTCCGGAGGACCTCCAGGCCTGCATGGGCTGGATCCGTGGACACCCCATGGCCCGCGCCACCGCGGAGATGGCGGCGTGGGACCTGCAGGCCCGGGAACTGGGCGTTTCCCTGTGGGAGCTGATTGGAGGCACGGGCGAGGGCGTCCCGGTGGGTGTGAGTCTTGGGATCCATTCGGACCTCCCGGAGCTCCTGGATCGGGTGGAACGCCAACTCGACGCGGGCTACGCGAGCGTGAAGCTGAAGATCGCGCCGGGCTGGGACGTCGAGATCGTGCGAGCGGTTCGGGAGCGATTTCCGACGGTTCCCCTCATGGTCGATGCGAACGGTGCCTTTTCGCTCGCCGACCTCCCGGTGTTCGAGGCACTGGACGAGCTGACGCTCGAGTTGGTGGAGCAACCGTTTCCTCCGGACGACCTGGTGGGGCATGCCCGCCTGCAGGAACAGATTGCCACTCCGGTGTGCCTGGACGAGTCGATAGAGAGCGCGGACGATGCGAGGACGGCTCTCGAGCTGCGGGCCTGCGGGGTCGTGAGCGTCAAGCCGGGACGAGTGGGTGGGCTCGGGCCCGCTCGGAGCATTCTCGAGATCTGCCGCGAACGGGAGGTGGGCGTCCGGTGTGGCGGCATGCTGGAGACCGGGATCGGCAGGGCGCACGCGCTCGCGCTGGCGACCCTCCCCGGGTTCACCCACGCCGCGGATCTCTCGGCGTCCGCGCGCTACTGGGAGCACGATATCGTGATTCCGGCCTTCGAGCTCGACGAGGGGCGGCTCCGTCCGCACCCCGGAGCGGGCATCGGAGTGGAGCCAGATCGGGACCGGATCCGGGCCCTCACGGAGAGAGGCATGTCCTTCGGGACCCTGGTCCGACCAGTCGTTCAGGAGTTCTGACCGGACGGCGCGCTCCCCTTCTTCAACAGCCTTCTACCCCATCCTGGCCGAGCCTACCCTTCCCAGTCGAACGGGTCCGAACGGGCCTGAGCCCGAAGCGCGGGTAGCCCCAGCGCACGCACGAAGAGGCGTCGGATCCCCCGGCCCAGCGCTCCCCCGACCTCCTCATCGCCGTCGATTGCCGGCGCAAGCTCGCCCTGAAGCCAATGCCGCAGCTCCTCGAGATCGGAGAGAGAGAGCGTCTCGATCTGGATGCGCCCCAGATAGTAGTAGCGACCCGGCGAGCCCGGATCGAGGTCGGCTCGTACCCGCGAGCGGAGGATCTCCAGCGCCGCTTCCGGTGAGGTCACCAACGCGACAGGTGGATCCGCGGTCTCGATCCGATAGGTGCCGGCGAGCGGATCGTACCAGATGGTGGCGCGCCACTCGGAGCGACCTTCCTGTGAATCGAAGAAACGATCGCGCCAGAGCTCGGTGATCAGTTCGACCCGGACCGGCAGCCCGGACGCGAGGGACTCGCGGATGCCTCCGCCCCCGAAGATGTCCCCGATCCGGATGTCGACGCGACCGTCCGTCTCCCGGACCTCGAGGCCAAGGAGCGGACGGTCCTGGCCGCGTGCTCCAGAGAGCGGAACCAGGACCAACGCGGCGGCCAGCAGCGCGGATCGCCAGCTACGAGGCAGCAGCGCCGATCGCCGGTGGCGGGGCGTGGTGCGTTTCACCGGAGGCCCGCCCTCAGAACCGTTTCTGGAGACGAACGAAGAAGTTCACACCTCGGTCCTGCTCGTTCAGCGGGTAGGACCAGTAGAGACCGAGTGGCCCGAGGAACAGGCCCACCCCTACGTCGGCGCGCGTCGAACTATCGGGACGAAGCACCTCCGAGCCCAGGTCCCCCCGCGCCCATCCCCGCCCGGCATCCAGGAAGAGCGCCCAGATGGGCTGGAAGTCGAGGAGGGGTGAGAGCTCGGAGTCCTGCCAGTCTTCGGGCAGAGGATTCCAGGAGACCGGGAGTGAGCTCTGGAACTCGACCTGGAAGAGGAGCATGCGGTCGCATCCGTAGGCCGGATACACGGCCTCCGGCGTCCGACCGTCGCGGTCCGCCTCCCCGGTACGAGCGATCCGAAGCGTGGATCGCGCGGAGCAGCCCACCGAGAACCGTCGATGACCCGGAAGACTTCCCTCGCCTCCCAGAGCGAACTGGTACTGGGGGGGCAGCGGATTGTCGTCCAGGCTGCCCGCGAACACCCCACGGAGGCTCAGTCGCGACGTTGGCCCCATGCGAGCGTACCGCCGCACGTCCAGAAGGCCACGTGTGAACCGAGGTAGATCGGCGGCCTCTTCCAGGGGAGGGAGAGGATCGTCGTCCGGTGGCGCGGAGGCCGAGGGAGGGAGCTGGAGCGTGCCCCCCACCTGACGTCGCAGGTCCAGGTCCAGGAGCCAGCCGTCGGAGGGGGATACGGGGTCGTTGCGGGTGTCCCACTGCAGCGAGGCCTCGACCGTCTGCACCCGACCCTCCGCCGCGAGCGGAAGTGCTCGCCACGGTCGGTCTTCGCTCCTGAGCGTCCACGGGTCCCGGATGGGGGCCGTCCGGTGGTCCTCCTGCCGGAACGTGAGGGCGATCTCGACCGGCGTGCGTTGGGGTTGGAGCGTGGCGAAGGCGCTCCACCCCTCTCGCTGATAGTAGTCCCGGAAGTCATCCCGCAGCAGGAAAGTGGCCAGAGAGGCCTCGAGGTCGGAGATCCCCTGGTCCTCGATCGCGATGACCTCGTCGTGCGCCGTGGCCCCGATCGCCGCGATTCCCCTGCCCCCTACCGCCTGCCTGAGGCGAAGGAAGTAGCCGAGCCGGTCGGTCTCGAGGTTCAGTCCCGATACCGATCGCCAGATCGCGAACGCTTCGAGGGTCAGAGGATTGGAGCCCGCGGTGCGGAGGACGGGCCCGAATCGGACCGGCAGGCCCTCGACGCGGTTGTAGCCCGCACCTGCACGGAGGCCCAGTCGGGCCTGTCCGAACCCGAGGTCCGTCTGGAGAAAGCCCCGGGAAAGATCGTCCCCGGGCATGGCCTCGATCCGTCCTCGATCGATCCGATATCGAAGCGGCGCCTGGTACACAACGGCACCAGCATCCAGGTCGGCCCCGTCTGCCCCGGTGAGGATCCCTCCGACCACCGTCACCTCCTCCCCGACGGCGCTACCGGGAAGAAGGGTGAGATCGCCGTTCACGATGAGCAGCCGACCGGAGACCTCCCCGCCCAGCTCGAGGGACCCTCCGAGCACGGCGACATCGCCGACGATCTCCGAGCCGGCGGGGACGCGGCTTCCACCCGGGAGCCGGAGGACGTTGGGATCGTTCAGGAACCCGAGTATGCTCGCTTCGGTTTCCGGGATGAGAGGACCCTCGATCTCCTGGACCTGGGCCGTTGCTTCCGTGGCCGTCAGGGCCAGGATCACCCAGCAGAGGACCAGGGCGGGCGAGTGGGATGTGGCCTGCCGTGCGCTCCGAGTTGCCAAGTCCGCCTCCTGCGGTACACGGAAAATGTGATACGATCATGCTCGGCGCAGGGATCCTGCCGGATCCACCGGCGTCGTTCGGGGTCCTAGCCCGGCGTCCAGGGTCCGGACGCCGAGTCCGAAGCCCGGGCCCCGGGAGCCATTGCCACCGCCGGGCGGCGGGACCGCGGCTCAGGGGCCGTCCTTCAGCCCCAGACGCTTCATTCGTCGGTAGAGATTCGCGCGGTCGGTGCGCAACCGGCGGGCGGCCTCTGCCAGGTTCTCTCCCGCATCCACGATGGCGCTCCGGATCAGCTCGGCCTCGAAGTCGTCCAGCCGCTCCCTGAGCGTGCGGGAGTCGTCTGGACGATAGGCCGAGGTGGCAAGGCCTCGCTGTCGACTGCTCAGGTGGTGGCGCACGTCGTCGGCTTCGACGCGTCCGCCGGAGTGGAGGATCGCGAGGCGTTCCACGAGGTTCAGCAACTCTCGAACATTGCCGGGCCAGGAGTGCACGGCCAGGGCCGTCATCGCGTCTTCCGTGAGCTCGGGCGGCGAAAGACCCTGCTTGCGTCGCAATCGCTGTACAATGTGCTCCACGAGGGCGGGAAGATCCTCCGGATGCTCCCGGAGAGGAGGCATGCGAAGGGGAACGACCTCGAGGCGGAAGAGGAGGTCCTCGCGAAAGCGACCCTCCTCCACGTCCTTCTGGAGATCCCGATTCGTGGCAGCCAGCACCCGGACATCCACCTCGATCGACGTGCTCCCGCCGAGCCGTTCGATCGTGCCGCTTTCGAGGGCCCGGAGAAGCTTGCTCTGTGCTCCCGCGCCCAGGTCGCCCACCTCGTCCAGGAAGAGCGTGCCTCCGTCCGCCAGCTCGAACCGGCCCCGGCGGCGACTCTCGGCACCCGTGAACGCGCCGCGCTCGTGTCCGAACATCTCACTCTCCACCAGGTCCCGTGGGATCGCCGCGCTGTTTACACGCACGAAGGGCTCGTTCTTGCGGGACGAGAGAGCATGGATCGCAGCCGCTGCGAGCTCCTTGCCCGTGCCGCTCTCCCCGAGGATGAGCACGCGACTGTCCGTGGGCGCCACCTTTCGGATCGTCTCCCGCACCCGCTCCATCGGCGGACTCGATCCGATCAGCCGAGTGCCGGGACCGAGCTCCTCCTGGAGAGCACGAGAGAGATCGCGAGCCCGGCTGACTTCCCGTGCGCTCCGAACCGTGGCCAACACGGCCTCGGGTCCGAGGGGTTTCTCCAGGAAGTGGAATGCGCCCTCGCGCGTGGCCCTCGCAGCATCCGAGAGCGTGGCCTCGCCGCTCATCATGACGACCTGCGCATCGGGCAAGGCCTCGCGGAATCGAGGGAGGGCGTCGAGCCCTGATTCTCCGGGAAGGACGAGGTCGAGGAGAATCGTTTCGGGCCGATGCTCTTCGACCAACCGAAGTCCTTCCTCCGCACTTCCCGCTTCGATCACCCCGTAGCTTTCCTCCTCGAGAAGCGCTCGCAGCATGCGACGCAGGTTGGCTTCGTCGTCGACGATGAGGATGGTCACGGGGCCGACTCCATCGTCGTAGCGGTCACGAGGGTTCTCCGGCTGGAAGGTAGGGCAATCGCACGGTAAACTCGGCACCGCCGCCCTCGCGGTTCTCGGCGCGCACGGATCCTCCGTGTGCCTCGACCACCTGGCGGACCATCGGGAGTCCCAGTCCCGTCCCGTGACGCTTCGCCGTAAACTCGGGCTCCCAGATCCGGGGGAGAATGTCCGCTGCGATCCCGGCACCGCGATCCAGAACGCGAATCTCCACCGCCGCCTCCAGCTGCCGGAGGAGAATACGGATCGGTGTGGGCTCACCTTCCCGCCCGGCCTCTTCGGTAGCGTCCTGCGCATTCGCAACCAGATTCCGGATCACCCGCTCGAGAGGTTGAAGATGGCCGGTCACCTCGACCGGGTGTTCGGGAGTCTCGATCTCGATCGGTGCACGATCCGTATCCAGGCGAGCGCCGAGCGACGAGATCAGCTCGGTCAGATCGATCTTCGACATCGGGCCCTCCGGTGGACGGCCGAACTGAGCGAAGCTCCGCGCCAGCTCGTCTAGTCGCTGGATCTCGTCCCGGAGGACCTCGCCCGCGGACGCCAGTGCGGGTTCGTCGGAGCGTGCGACACGTTCGGCCGCCATCCGCATCGGGGTGAGCGGGTTCTTCAGCTCGTGCGCGACCATGCGCGCCATGTCCGACCAGCTCTGCATCCTCGTCCGCTCGATCTCGCGCTGCCGGGCGTCCCGCAGCTCCAGGGCGCTGGATCGCAGCGCCTCCCGGAGCTGAGCGAATTCGCGGATCTCTCCCGGCCTCGATCCCGATCGGTCCTCCGGGATGGGGGTTCCGGTGGCGAGGGAGCGGGTCGAGGCGACCAACTCGTCCACCGGTCTGGAGAAGCCGCGGGAGAACCAGTTCGCCGTGAGCAGCGCGAGCGAGGCAATCAGAAGAAGGAGGAGAAGCGCGAAAAACGGAAGGAGAGCCAGAACGCGTTCTCCGAGGAAGGCATAGAGCCTGGAGAACCGGACGGACTCCGCGAGGGCCGCCTCGTGTTGTTCGGCGGCCACTGCCAGGCCAGGTGTGGTCGCGTCCTGATCCTCGATCTGATCGAAAAGCGTGCGTCCCGACTGGGCGACCTGCTCCCAGGCTCCCGCGCTCCCGGTCGAAGAGACGACCTCGCGCAGAGCGAGCACGCCCGCGCCCAGCGCCGTCACCGTGGGGATGAGGGAGACGACGGCCAGGACGAGGAAGACCCGAGCGCGGAAACTCGACGGAATCGGAATCCTCAAGGGGGGCTCGCCTGAGCACGGAAGAAGAAGTGGCGCAGCGGTGGGCTCGGGCGTGGCCCGGCGGCCCGAAAAAAGGTAGAGCCCGCGAAGACCCGGTGGCAAGGAAGGGCCCGGCCGCACGGCCTCCGGGTGGCGTGTACACGGGGGGCTATCCGGTGCTCGGGGGAGCCCTGCGCAGACAGTGAGGGCAAAACCTCCATGGCCTGCGCAGACCCCGCCCACAACTGCAGATCCGAGCCGACGGGGCTCCGCAGCCGGGGCATCCGGCGGCATCGTCGGGAAGGGTGGTGCCGCAGCGCCGGCAGGAGCGGATGTGGGACGGCGATTCGCTCAAAACCCTGGAGACCTCGTGCTGGGTCGTGATCCGCTCGGCCACCTTTCGACGCGCGTCGGCGGCCATGGTGCCCATTCCGGCCCGACCCGCGAGCCTGCGGATCTCGCCCGCATCCGCCCGCTGGGCGATGGCGGAGCGGAGCTGATCCGAGACCGCAAGTACCTGGAAGATCCCGGTCCGCCCCCGGTATCCGCCCTTGCAATCGCCGCACCCGGTGGGCTCGCCACCACAGCCGCTGCACGACTTTCGGACCAGCCTCTGGGCCACCACGCCGGTGAGACCGCCGGCTACGAGATGGGGCTGAACGCCCATCTGAAGAAGCCGTATGATGGCGGAGGGGGCGTCGATCGTGTGAAGGGTCGAAAGCACGAGATGCCCCGTGATCGCAGCCGACATCGCGATCTCGGCGGTCTCGCGATCTCGAATCTCGCCCACCATGATCACGTCTGGATCCTGGCGCAGGACGGAACGCAGAACGGTGGGAAAGCCCAGACCGGCCCGCGGGCGGACCTGAACCTGGCTCACGCCCGGCACCCTGTACTCGATGGGGTCCTCGAGGGTGACCAGGTTCATCGCGTCGCGGTCGAGTTCCGTCATCGCTCCGAAGAGGGTGGAGCTCTTCCCGCTGCCTGTGGGCCCCGAAGCGAGGACGACTCCGCTCCCGACCGCGACCAGCTCGCGAAGCCGATCCAGGTCGCGGTCGGAGAAGCCGAGCTCGTTCAGGCCGGAGGGGGTCGCACGGGGGTCGAGGATCCGGAGCACGACCTTCTCGCCCCGTTCGACGGGGAGGGTCGAGACCCGCACGTTCAGCCGGCGGTCGCCGTAGGGGAACGAGAACCCTCCATCCTGGGGCTTTCGCCGGATCGAGATGTCCATCCCCGCCATGACCTTGATCCGGGAGACCAGCGCGGCTCGGGAGGCCGGGGGAAGCTCCGTGACCCTCGTCAAGATGCCGTCGACGCGCTGTCGTACGACCAGCTCGTCGCGTCCCTGCTCGAGGTGCAGATCACTGGCCCGCTCGTCGATCGACCGACGCAGGAGGAGGTCGACGAGCCGAACGAGCGGCGCGTCGGAGGAAGTCGCTGCCAGCGACGGGCCCGCGGGCGAAGCCGTCCCACTCGGTCCTTCCGGGAGCTCGCGAGCGATCTCGGCGACCTCGGCCTCATAGGCGACCTCGAGGCCCTCGCGGATCCGGGTACGGGTCGTCACGACCACTCGAACCCGACGGCCGCTCTGGAACTGGAGGTCGTCCACCGTGGCGAGGTCCAGGGGGTCGGCGACCGCCACCCGGAGCGTACGCCCGGTGCAATCGAGCGGCACGACCGCCCGGGCGCGGGCGAATGCCGCGCTGATCAGCCGGGTCGCTGCGGTTTCGGGCTCCAGCGGGACCGTGCGGCTGGGTAGCCCAAGCTGCGTCGCCAGCGCCACGGCGACGTTCTCCTCGCGCGCCAGGCCGAGACGAACCAACGCCTCACCGAGACGCTCTCCCGTCCTCCGCTGTGCCGTCAACGCCCGTTCGAGGTCCGACGGCCGGAGGTGGCCCCTCTCGACGAGAAGGGTGCCGAGGTTGGCGGGCGTGCGAGTCGGGGCGTCGGAACCCGGGGATACGGATACGGTTGCTGAGGGGGAACGCTCGGTCACGCCCGGAACCTTCCTGCTCCGGGTGGGCGCGGGAATGGGAAGCGACGACGATCACTGAGGCGGGGAGCGTCCGTGCCGGCGGGTGAGCCACCGACCCTCTTCGGGGGCACGTCATGCCGCCTCCCCACACCCGAGCCGATGAAGGAGGAATCCAACGACGTCGATCAGGCTTCGGGGCGGCTCGAGATCTTTCGCCTCCCCCCCGAGCGCGAGACCGAGCACCGGATTGCGGGTGTGGCCGGTGCGCACGTCCTCGATGTTGCCGTGATCGCTGACCACGAGGGTGAGGATCTCCGGCGGAATGCGCTCTAGAACGCCGCCGAGGAAGCGGTCGACCCGCTCCAGCGCTGCGATGGCCCCGTCCATCCCACCCCGGTGTCCGGCAACATCCGTCTCGTAGTGAGCGTAGAGCGTCAGGTCGTGCAAGGAGGCGATCCGTGCCAGATTGGCGCCGGCCTCCGCGGGTGTGATCGTGGGGACGACTCCCGACCCCATATGCTCGATCCAGCGTTTGTTGATGATCTCCGACGCGACGGCGTCTCCGGCCACCAGGGCGCTTTGATGCCTGGTGAGAACACCGGCGGAACGCGCCGCGAGCGGAGGCGCCGCGACCCGCCGTGAGTCGAGCCCTTCCGGATAGCCTTCGGGGTACGCATTGGCGAACGCGACTCGGGCACCGGCGCGCACGGCACGCACGAGCACGTTTTCCTCCTCCAGGATCGCCCGGAGGCGCACCGGAGGCCATGGGCCGAAGTGACGGCCGAACAGGCGAGGCGCGTGACGCCCGGTGAGGAGTGCGATCTGCCCGGTTCCGCTCTGAGGGGTCCCTCCGACGCCGAGGCAGGCATCGATCGGGAACGATCGGCCCCCAGGACCGTCGACCTCCGCTCGTCGGAGAGTTGGGAGCGTGCCGCCGAGGGCTTCGGTGAGCGCGGGGAGATGGCCACGGATGAAGGGGTTGATCCGTGGGTCCTCCGATCCGATCCCGATTCCGTCGAGGAAGACCAGGAGGACGGAGTGCCGGGAGGGCACCGTCCCGGCGTGGGTGTTCGGGGGAGTGGCGCTCATCCGGGCCAGCGGTGCTCAGCGTCCCGTCTCGAGGGGAGACGGGACGCCTTCAGCCGGCGGGTCTCAGGTCGATCGTGACTCGGACCGCGATGTGACCGCGGTCCGCCCTTTCCCGAACCGCGTCTCGTAGACGAGGCTCGATCTTCCGGTAGGCGGCCATCACTCCGTTGCGGAGATCCTCGCGCAGGATTCGCAATGCGTTGGCGTCGGGACGACTCGACTTGCTGGCCTTCCGGGCCTCCTCCAGCCGTCCGGGTGTGATCTCGAACGGAGTCATCCCGACGTCGTCCGCGCGGTCGTGATCCAGGTAGGCGATCTGGACACTCACGTCGCCCCGGGCATGGTGGTTCGAGATGTCTCCGACGGTCTGGAACCGCTGAGCGAGCTTGCGGATCTCCGGGCCGGACGCCGTGGCCGTGTATGCCTTCTCGATCAGACCGAAGATGCGCCGGACCCGCTCGGAAGGGGTGGCATCGGGAGCGGGCACGTCCGTCCCGAGCTCGCGCGCCGAGGCGTCGCGGAAGAAGTCGTCTCGACCTCCGTCGTCCCGGTTCCGTTCTCGGTCGATGTGGTCCAGGATGCGGTCGGGATTGGTGCGGAAGCTCATTCCTGGCTCTCTCGGGACGCTGTGGCGTGAAGGCGAGGCCGCTCGGTCGCGTAGCTGGAGTGCAAGCCACACTTCCACCTTGAGGATAACGTTTGGCGCGTTGCGGGGCCAAGGGTGGGGGGCGGGATCCATCGGGGGACCGGGGATTGCGTCCCCCATCCGGACCCGGCAGGATTCGATCCCACATTCGATGCAGGAAGGTTCACCCCCCGGGACGCCTGAGAGGATCGATGGAACGTGCCGAGCTCGAGCCGGACCGCCTGCCGGACGATCGCCTTCCCGGTCTCCCGACCCGCCTGGTCCAGGTGCTCGTCGCACCCGGTCGTCTGTTTCGAACCCTGGCGAGGGAGCCGCGGTCCTGGGACGCACTCGCTCTCGGGATCGTGCTCGCAGGGCTTTCCAACCTCCTGCTCCCGATCGAAGTCTGGGAGCAGACGATCCGCGAGCAGATGACCCAGTTCGACGGCGACATGCCGGTGGATCTGACGGTGGCGGCCCGAACCGGTAGGGTGTTCGGTACGATCGGGGTGGCGGTGTTCTGGCCGATCCTCGCAGTGCTGACGACCGGGCTCTACAGCCTGCTCTTCCTCTTCGTGTTCGGATACGAGGGTCGGTTTCGCCAGTACTTCTCGATGGCGAGCCATGCCCTGCTCGTTGCGGCGTTGGGGGCCCTGCTCGTGGCACCCTTGCGGATCTGGACCGAGAGCGCGCAGTTCACCCTCAATCTCGGAGCCTTCTTTCCGATGTTGGAGGAGGGGCTGGCGGCGAGGTTCCTCGGGCTCCTGGACCTCTTCAACCTGTGGGTCTATGCGCTGGTCGGGCTGGGTGCATCCGTGATCGACGGCGATCGTGAGCCCCTGCCCTCGATGGGGGTATCGCTGGGCTTCGCGCTCTTGCTGTCACTCCTCATCGCGAGCTTCCTGGAGTAGGATCGAAACGGAACGGCCCCGCTCGCGGCAGGAGAGTCTACCGGCGTCCATACACGATCTCGGCGACCGCGCCGACCTCGATGCCCTGTTGGGCGAACCATCCCTGGGGAACCTCCAGACCGAACATCGCCGGCCTGGCCGACTGGTAGTAGTCCTCCGTGAGCGGCTCCATCTGCTGGATGTCGACGATCACCTGGGATCGATCCAGGAAGGCGATGTCGAGCGGCACGTATGTGTTCCTCATCCAGAACGACCGGGTCCGTTGATCGCCGAAGACGAAGAGCATTCCCCGGCCGGGCTCGAGACTTTGACGGCCCATCAGCCCCTGCTGGCGCTCCTCCTCGTCGTCGGCCACCTCGGCCAGGACGGTGTCCGTTCCGAAGATCACCCACGCATGGTTCTGTGGAGGCCTCGGACCTGCGGTGATCCCGCCGTCGGGATCTCCCGTGCCCTCCTCACACGCCGTGAGGGCGACGAGGAGAGCCATCAGGAAGGGAAGCGCGGACTTCGTCATGGATCGGGTGCTCCGACGTGAGCGTTTCGGCACGGATACCGGTCGCTACATGTACCGGATGATGCTAACTTGTCGGGCCTTGTACGCAACCTGCGCCGGCGTCGGTGGAACGACGGTCGGAGGTGGGTCGGTTCAGGCCCTCGCGAGGGTCCCCGACCTCATCACACATCCAATCTACGGGACGGCGACGATGCTGGACCCAGATCTGCTCGAGATCCTGGTCTGCCCCGAGACCAAGGAGCCCGTCGCACTGGCGGACGACAAACTGCTGGAGCGGTTGAACACGGCGATCGGGGAAGGTCGTGTGAAGACCCGCGGGGGCGAGTCCGTAGAAGAGCCGCTCGAGTCGGGGCTGGTTCGCGAGGACGGTGGAGTGCTCTACCCCGTCCGGGACGACATCCCGATCATGCTCATCGACGAGGCGATCCCACTCGACTCCATCTGATCGACTCCGTCCGACGCTGCACCAACACGTGGCGCGCCCCTGCACATCATCGCGGGACCCGATCGCGATTCTGCCATGCCTCCACACCCTCTTCCTTCTTCAACAGTCTTCTAGACCCGCTTTCTCTTCCCCTTGAGAAAGTCCATCATCACGTATTGGCCCAGCGTCATGGTCGAGGTGAAGTAGGCCTTCCCCCGAGCGATCTCCGATACCTTCTGGACGAAACGGACCAGGTAGGGATCGCGGGCGAGCATGAAGGTGTTGATCAGGATCCCTGCCTTCCGACACGCGGTCACCTCCCGATAGGTCCGCTGGAGGATCTGTGGGTCGAGCCCCCCCGAATTGGTGTAGATCCGGCCATCCGGAAGGGTCATGGACGACGGTTTGCCGTCCGTGATCATGATGATCTGCCGCATCTCCTTCTTCTGGGAGAGCAGGATCCGGCGAGCGACTTCGAATCCCTCGGCCGTATTCGTGTGATAGGGCCCGACCTGGGCTTTCGCGAGCTGAGAGAGCGGAATCTCTTCCGCCCGGTCCCCGAAGGTCACGACGCGTAGCGAGTCCCCCGGGAACTGGGTCCGGATCAGGTGCGAGAGTGCGAGTGCCACACGCTTGGCGGGAGAAAACCGATCCTCACCGTAGAGAATCATCGAGTGCGAGACGTCCAGCATGAGGACGGTCGCACATGAAGACCGGTACTCGGCCTGGTGGACCATGAGGTCGTCGTACTCCAGATCGAGCGGGATCCCGAGCCCGTTTCGCTGGATCGCCTTCGCGAAGGTCGCAGGGACGTCCAGGTTCATCGTGTCGCCGAACTCGTAGGGTCGGCTCTCCCCTCCCGTCTCCACGCCCGTGGAGAGGTGGGGGGTGTCGTGCGCCCCCATGGAGGATTTGCCCATCCCGGCGAGGAGCTCCCTGAGTGCGCGGTATCCGAGAAAGTCCATGCCCTTGCCCGTGAGGGAGAAATCGACGCCTCTCGCGGCCTCCCGTGCCTCGTCGATCTGGCCCTCCTGGTCGGTCATCTCGTGAGTCGTGCCCGGCATGGAAGGACGATCTTCGAGCGAGATGTAGCCTTCATCGACCATCTTCCGGACCAGGTCGTCCAGAAGCTGCGCGATCTTCTCCCGCATCTCGGCGTCTCCGTCGCCTTTTCCCTTCATTTCCTGGAGCATCTCGGGGGTGAGCTGACCACTCTCGATCAACGCGCGAAGCAACGCCTCTTTGAGGGACCCCGTCGACGAGGTGTCCTCGTCTCCGGACCATCCCCAGTAGGGGTGGTAGTGCGGTCCGCCCGCGAAGCCGCCGTCCAGGAGGAAGTCGGAGAGTCGCTCGAGGAGGGCTTCGAGATTCAGGGCGTCGAGCAGACCGCCTCGGTACTTGCTGTAGGTCGTGAATCTCATTGGCTTCCCGGGGGGTCGGAGGACGGAGTGGGGCGAGGCTTCCGGGGGGTCGGGGCATTGATACCGATCGGCCCGATGCCGGTTCCGGGCGGGAGGTTCGCCGAGTACCTTGTCCGATACGCACATGGGAGGGGGTGGCGAATGGAGGCGGCTGGCGTGGAGAGCTCCAGGTCCAGCCTTCGTTCGCCGCGATTCGAACTCCGTCGAAGACAACCGGAGCGCCATTGACCCCCCTCGACCCGCTCGGAGCAGACATCCAGGCGTTCCGCAACGCGATGCTGGAATTCTATGGGGAGTTCGGGCGCGATCTCCCCTGGCGACGCAGCGGCGACCCCTACCGGGTGCTCGTTTCGGAAATGATGCTCCAGCAGACGCGGGTCGACACGGTGATTCCCTATTTCGAGCGCTGGATGGAGAGGTTTCCGAACGCCGAGTCCCTCGCGGAAGCCGGGACCGAGGAGGTGCTGCGGATCTGGCAGGGACTGGGCTACTACAGTCGTGCCCGAAACCTCCACCGGGCGGTGCGGGAGGTACAGGCCCGATACGGGGGACGCATTCCCGAAGATCCGGACGAACTGAGGACCCTTTCCGGGGTGGGACCCTATACGGCGGGAGCGGTCTCGTCGATCGCCTTCGGGATCCCCGCACCGGCCGTGGACGGCAACGTTCGACGGGTGTTGGCACGGCTGATGGACGACCCGGCTCCGTCGCCTTCCCGGCTGCGGAGGTGGGCCGCGACCCTGGTGGATCCGAACCGTCCGGGGGAGTTCAACCAGGCGTTGATGGAGCTCGGGTCGACCATCTGCACTCCGCGAGCCCCGGGGTGTGACACCTGCCCTGTGGCGGAGTACTGCCTGGCCCGGAACCGGGGGACCCAGCAAGCCCGCCCCGAAGCACGGAGCCGGTCGCGGGTGAGACGGGCAACCGAAGCCGTAGTCGCCCTTTTGGACGGCGTCGTAGCTGGAGACGGAGACGGAGCTGGAGACGGAGACGGAGCTGAAGACGGAGCTGGAGAGCGGGAACGGGTCCTGATGCGCCGACGTCCCGACGACGGCCTTCTGGGAGGGCTATGGGAGCTACCCGGGGTGACGGTGGAGGAGGCGGAGAGCCCGCAGGCGGCCGCCGTCCGGCTGAGCGGCGAACTGGGGGGGACTGCCGACGGTTCGGTTGAGGGCGGACCGACGCTCCTGCGCGCGCTGGAGCCCTTCGACCACGCCTTCTCGCACCTTCGGGTCCGCTACCATCCTTTCGTGTTCCGGGTCGAGCGGGCCGCTCCTGCGGAGGCTGTCCATCCCGAATTCCGGGGGGTTGGCGAGACTCTCCGATGGGTTGCTCCGACCGAGCTCGAGCGGCTGCCCCTTCCGGCGGCGCAAGCCCGGATCCTATCCTTTCTCGGCCTGCGGGACGGATCTACGGCGTCCTGAACGATTCATCCGGACACAGACGGGAGTCTTCTATGTTCGAACGTATTCTGGTGCCACTGGACGGCTCGGGCTTCGGAGAAACGGCCCTGCCACGTGCGATCCAGCTCGCGGAGTGGTGGGATGCCTCGCTGGAGCTCGCCACCGTTGCGAATCCCGAGGTGCCGGGGGGTGAGCCCGGTCCGCCCCCGGACGTTGGGGACGACTTCCTCGACGTCGCCAGGCAGCATGCTCGGGAGTACCTGACGAACGTCGAGGAGCGGATCCGAAGCGGCGGCTTCGCCGGCGGGTTGGCCCACGCGGTGATCCCCTCGGGGAACATTGCACACTCCCTCGCGAGGCATGTGCACGAGCGAGACTGCGACCTCGCCGTGATGACCACGCATGGTCGGGGGCCGATCCAGCGGGCATGGCTGGGGAGCGCGGCGGACGCGTTCATACGTCGATCTCCGGTCCCCGTTCTCCTCATCCGACCTCGCGACGAGGGTGTGGGGGAGGACGGGGACCGGCCCGACGAGGCCTCGGGTCGTCCCGACCTCACCCGGCGTCCGGCACTTTTTCGGCGTCTCCTGATCCCCCTGGACGGATCGGAGGAGGCCGAGCGGATGCTCGAAACGGCAGCCCCGCTGATCTCCGGAGAGGCCGAGGGCGAGTGCATCCTGCTGCGCGTCGTAGCGCCCTTCATGCCCGGTGGCTCACCCTATCTGCCACACGTGGTTCGCGAGGTGGAGAGCCAGGCATTGGTGAAGAAGGCGGCCTGGGACTACCTGGACGGGGTGACCGATCGGGCCCCGGGTTCCCGGGTCGAGGGGAAGGTCGTCACCGATGCTCAGGCCGCCGCGGCGATCCTGAAGGTCGCGGAGGAGGAGGAGGCCGACGTCATCGCGATGGCTACGGCCGGGAGGGGCGGGGTCGGCCGGCTCCTTCTGGGGAGCGTCGCGGACAAGGTCGTTCGGGGAGCGGAGTTGCCGGTCCTGGTGCATCGGGAAACCGACGAGGGATGAGGGACCTTCGCAGCGTGGCTCCAGCCGGCGTCGAGCCCCGGCGGAGCGCGACGGCGGGACTCACGCTTCGAAAGGGTCGAACCCCTGGAAGCCATGGCCGGGGCCTTTTCCCTTGGACGACTCGTGACGGGCGCGGCTGTAGCCTCCGTCCGATCGCGAGATCCTGTGGTCTGCCACCAGGGCCTCGAGCACCAGCTCACAGGCTGCGGCGCGTGCCCCGTCCGGTGCGCTGGGGCTTGCGAGACCTACCTTCTCCACCAGATCCAGGAGTCCGGGTACCTGCTGGAACCCCTTGACGCAGGCGTGGCCCGCGGCATCGTCCGAGACCTGGAGCGCCCCTCCCGTCTCGAAGTACTCCACGATGCCTTCGACATCAATCCCACCGGCCCGCTGATGGAACGTCTCGCGGGCTGCATCCGATATCAGCTCCCGCGCGATCTTCTCGGCTCCCTGGAGCTCGCCTTCGTATTCGAGCTCCATCTTCCCCGTGATCATCGGTAGGGCCGCGTAGATGTCCCCGATCCGCGGAACGGCCGTGTCTTCGTCCAGCCGGAAGGCTCTGCGTTCGGAGTTCGAGATCACCCCTTCGAGGACCGTGATGGGCATCCGCTGACTGACTCCGGAGCGCTGATCGATCCGCTTGTCCTCTCGGCCCAGGAAGGCGAGACGCTCGATGACCTCGGCCACGAAGTCGGGAACGTCGACCGGGACTTCCGTGCGATCGGCCCAGGCCTCCTGATGCGTGATCTCCATTCCGGTCTTGATCTCACGCGGATAATGCGTCCGGATCTCGGCGCCGATCCGGTCCTTCAGCGGCGTGATGATCTTGCCCCGGGCCGTATAGTCCTCGGGATTGGCGGTAAACACCAGCAATACGTCGAGCACGAGGCGGATCGGGAATCCCTTGATCTGGATGTCCCCCTCCTGGAGGATGTTGAAGAGCCCGACCTGGATCTTCCCCGACAGGTCCGGGAGCTCGTTCAAAGCAAATATCCCCCGGTTTGCCCGCGGGAGCAGACCATAGTGGATCGTGAGCTCGTCGGAGAGGAGGTGACCTCCGCGGGCGGCCTTGATGGGATCGATGTCTCCGATGAGGTCGGCGACCGTGACGTCGGGTGTCGCCAGCTTCTCGACGTAACGAGCCTCGCGGGGGATCCATGTGATGGGAGCGTCGTCGCCCGCGTCCTCGACGAGAGTTCGTCCGTCCCGGGAGATGGGACGGAGCGGGTCATCGTTGACCTCGCTGCCTTCGAGCGCGGGGACTTCCCGGTCGAGGAACCGGACCAGCTCCCTGAGGATCCGGCTCTTCGCCTGGCCCCGCAGGCCGAGCAGGATGAAGTCGTGCCGGGCGAGGAGAGCGTTGACGATCTGGGGTACGACCGTATCATCGTAGCCGCGGATTCCCGGGAAGAGATCCTCGCCGCTCTTCAGCTTCCTGACGAGATTTCCCCGGATCTCCTCCTTCACGGAGCGGGACGCGTAGCCGCTCGCCTTCAGGGTGCCGAGCGTGGATGGTCGGGAGTCGGGCATGGGTGTAAGCGCGGTCGGATGGCGAGAGGACGTCGGAGGGCCGGAAGGCCATTGCTCGTGCGCGAGCCTTCGGGTCTCCATGCCGGAGCACGCGGTACCATCCGGCGCGTTCCGGGTTCCGAAGAGCGGAGGCCGGCGTCCTCGAGTCCGATACGTGTCCAATCGAACAGCCGCACAGGAGTGAGTCATGGAGGCGAACGAAGCGTCCGCGTATCCGATCCACCCCGCCCGAACCCAACCGGCAGCGCCGACCGAACGCGTCATCCTGCACGAGGCCCCGAACGAGGAAGCCGTGCCGATGGACGTCGTATTCGTCGGGGGTGGGCCGGCCGGCCTGGCCGGTGCGATCGAGCTCGCCCGCCTGGTTGCGGCCGACGAGGAGGATGGAGGAGGTCTCGGTTTCATCGAGATCGCGGTGCTCGAAAAGGCGGCCGAGCTGGGCGAGCATTGCCTGTCCGGGGCGGTCGTGGATCCGGGCCCTTTCCACGAGCTGTTTCCCGACCTCGAGCTCGACGAATTCCCATTCCGTGGTGCCGTGGATCGGGAAGGCGTCTACCTGATGCGGGAGGCCTCGGCCCTCCGGCTTCCCACCCCCCCGACGATGCGGAACCAGGGCCACCAGGCCGCCTCGATCTGCGAGCTCGTTCGATGGATGGGGGAGCGGGCGGACGCGATGGGCGTGAACGTCTTTCCCGGCTACCCGGTCGACGGTCTGCTCGCCTCGGGAGGAGGCGTCCGTGGGGTGCGGACGGTCCCGTCCGGTCTGAACCGGGATGGGACCCCGGGCGCGGGGCACGTGCCCGCCATGGATCTCACGGCGAGAGTGACGGTGCTCGCCGAGGGCAACCGCGGCCATCTGACCCAGGGCTGGCTGGGATGGCAGGGGATCGGATCCAGCAATCCCCAGATCCATGCACTCGGTGTGAAAGAGCTCTGGCAAGTGGACGTTCCACCCGATCGGATCATACATACTCTCGGGTGGCCCCTCCCCAGCGACACCTTCGGCGGGAGCTGGATCTATCCGATGGGGGACGACCTGGTCTCGCTGGGACTGGTCGTGGGTCTGGACTACCCGCACGCCGCGCTCGACGTGCATGGGCTCCTCCAGCAATTCAAGACCCACCCCATGGTCCGGAAGATCCTGGGTGGTGGCGAGATGGTGGAATGGGGCGCGAAGACGATCCCGGAGGGGGGGTTCTACTCGGTGCCGGAACGTCTCCACGGCGAGGGGCTGCTCGTGGTGGGGGACGCGGCGGGCTTCGTGGACGTGGCGAGCCTCAAGGGTATTCACTACGCCGTGCAGTCCGGGATGCTCGCCGCTCGAGCGGCGTTCTCGGCGCTGAAGGCGGACGATACCTCCGAGGAGGGCTTGCGCGGGTATAGCAAGTCTGTCCGGCGGTCCTTCATCATGAAAGACCTTCACCGGACCAGGAATGTGCGACTCGGCTTCAAGTCCGGGTTTCTGCGGGGAGCCGTCCGGGCGGGCGTCGCGACCCTCACGGGAGGGCGTGTTCCCGGAGCGAAGATCTCGGTCGAAGAGGATGTCGAGGTCCCGAGGGCGAAAGGGGGCCCTGCCACCCGCTCGGAACCGGACGGTCGCCTCACCTTCTCCAAGAACGATGCGGTGTTCCGGTCGGGAAACCGGACCCGCGACGACATTCCGTCGCATCTCGTCGTGGGAGAGGGGATCACACCCGAGATGGCGGACTTCTACGCTCACGTCTGCCCGGCTGGGGTGTACGAGCGGGACGGCGATGCGCTGGTCGTAAACCCGCCCAACTGCATCGACTGCAAGGCGACGGACGTGCTGGGGCCCCGCTGGACGCCGAGGGAGGGGGGGAGTGGTCCGGGCTACCGTCGCATGTAGGGGCGCGGGCCGGGAGTGAAGTTACCGGGACGGCAGGTACGGGACGTCACTCGCGCGCCAGACCGCTGCGCGGGATCCCGCCTCCGATCGCGCTACGTGCCACGACCTCGGGATAGGAAAGTCCCAGGCAGGGCTCGAAGTCTCCACACCCATAGAGCGCCGAATAGACTCTTGTGTACTGCTGCACCACCTTCACGTACTGGCGTGTTTCCGCGAACGGGATGTGCTCGACGAAGACATCTCCGTCGCCGTAGTTGGGCTGGCGGCGCCAGCGTACGATCCGGCTCGGTCCGGCGTTGTATGCGGAAAGCACGTCCTCGGCCCGTCCGTCGAAGCGCCCTACGAGGTCGGCCAGGTACGCGATCCCCAGCCGTGCGTTCACCTCGGGGTCCGAGAGGGCGTCCTCGGAATACCGGACGCCGAGCGAGCGAGCCAGCTCACGGGCCGTCGGGGGCATGAGCTGCATCAGGCCCACCGCTCCGGCGCTGCTCCGGATGGCGCTGTCGAACATGGACTCCTGGCGGATCGTTCCAGCCACGAAGAACGGATCCAGCCCTCGCGCCAGAGCTTCCCGTACGATCGTTTCTCGGTAGGGGAAGGGGTGCACGATCCTGAGGAGCCTCAGATTCCAGGTACCCTCCCGATCATGGATTTCCCGTCCGAGCACGATCCCCTGGAGCGGGAACCCTCCGTCGATGAGCGCCTCGGCGAAGTCGTGGGCCGCCTCCCTGCTATCGGAGGTGAAATGCTCCGTGAGCCGCGCCAACTCGAAGGCGAAGGACCCCGTGGTCGGGACGTGGCGATGCATGCGTAGCCGGATGAGGGCATTCTCGAACTCGACCTCGAGCCCGGAAACCGGTAGGGGACCCACCGCGAGCCCATCGGGAAGGACCGGGGCCCCGATCCGCTCGCCTGCGATGACGCCGTAGAAGCTGAGAGGGTTCGCGCGGTGTACGGCCGCGAGCTCGGACGACGCCTCCTGTGAGCGACCGATCCGTTCGAGCCCGAGCGCGGTCCAGTAGAGTGCCTGCTGGGTGTCACCCGTCCCCCGCGCCTGTTCCAGGTGCCTCCGGAAGACCGCGAGTGCCTCCTGGTAGTCGCCGGCCAGATAGTAGGTCGTCCCGAGCTGCACGATCTGCCTGACGGCGTCGGACCCGTTCGCTCCCACCACCAGGAGCTCGTCCAACAGCCCGCGGGCTCGGGGGCCGAACCCCGTCTCCAACTCCCGCTCGAGTAGCCGGGAGAGGCCGCGCTCGGCCCAATCGGTCTCCGGGGCCACGCCGGCGAGCCGGAGAAAGCCGGCCTCGGCCTCCTGCACGGCTCCCCGATCGAAGTGTCCCGCCGCCTGCCAGTAGAGCGCTTCCGCGGTGAGGTCGGGTGGGAGGTCGGGACGGGAGAGGACCGAAGCCAGCATGCGGTCGGCTTCCGGGTAGCGCCCCAGCTCGATGAGGCCGCGTCCCAGCTCGATCCGAATCTCGTCACTCCGTCCCCCGGGGATTGCTCCGGCCGCGAGCAGCGGGAGAAGACGGTCCATCGCCCGCTCCCAGAGACGCGACGCGAGGAGTGCTTCGCCGAGCAGGAGATCGTCGTCGTCCGGGTCCGGGGGGAGTCGGTCGAGGATGCCGGCGGCTGCGCGAGCGGCGGGATTCTGCGGACCCGTATCCAGAGCCGTCCGGAGGTCCTCGCGGGCGGAGGCGGTGTCACCGACCTCCAGCGCCAGTTGTCCGGCTCGCAGCCATGCGCCGGCCGCACGATCGGCTCGCTGCATCGTCCGGGCCGCCTCTCGAGCAAGCACATGGGCCCGTTCCGGGCTTCCCGCCTCCTCGTGAGCGTCGACGAGGAAGGACCACCCCCAGCGCGACCAGTACTCACCCTCCGGATCGATCTGTGCCAGGGCGATGCGCACGGCGGCGGTATCGCCCGTCGGCGCCAGGAGCTCGGCTCGCACCAGAGGGCGCCAGTCAGCGAGGCCCGGGAGCTGCGCGAGTGCAGTATCGACCAGATCGGCTCCGGCGACGCGGCTGGGCGGACCGTCAACATCCCGCTTC
>JBBDIV010000037.1:0-7515 GCA_040880225.1 Gemmatimonadota bacterium | reverse complement strand
GGCTCCGGCGCGTTCGTCTCCGTCGTTCCAGGCTTCCATCCCCTCCTCGAGGAGCTCCAGCGCATCCGTCCGTTGACCCTCAGCGGGGAGTGGCCGGTTCAGTAGGAGGGGAAGGTCGTCCGAGCCGAGGCCCCGGGGTGTGGCCTGAACGGTGGGGAGTGTTCCCGCGTCCCCGGCGCCGGTGTCCTGGACGGTCGCTGCCGCGGCCGGGAAGCAGAACAGAAGCCCGCCACCCAGGACCCCCAGGAGGACCCACGCCGATCCGTGAGGTGGGCGCCGCTCCCCCCGCGGGCACTGCCGGGACCGCGGCCGGGAGTATCCCCCTCGCCCGGAGGCGAGGTCGTCGGCCGAGCTACGCGGTACGCCCCTGGACACGTCGTTCACTTTCCGTTGCCCTCGGACCCTTCGAGGAGGCTCACACGGTCCATCCAGCGGGTGATGTCGGTGGCGGAGATGATGCCGAGAAGTTCCCATTCCCTCGCGACGAGCACCCGGCCGGCGTCGGTTTCGCGCATCCGCTGCAGAACTGACATCATGGGCGTGTCGGGCGGAACGATGGCCGTCTCCTCGAGCGGTGTCATGATATCGACGACGCGGCGATCCTTCCACTTCGCCTTCGGAAGCTTCTTCACCTGCCCAAGCGTTACGAGCCCGATCACGACGCCGTCCTGGGTCACCGGGAACGCGTTGTACTGACGGCGGAGGAAGTAGTCGTGGACGAGCTCTTCAAGCGGGAGGTCGGGGGAGACCGTTTCGGGTTCGGGTGTCATGGCCTCCTGCGCCGTGAGTGGACTCATGAGCTCCTGCAGGAGCACCTGCTGGTAGCTCATCTTGGCTGCCTGACCCAGGAACCAGCCTATGAAGATGAACCAGAGGCCCCCGACCACGCCGCCACCCGCGATCAGTGAGAAGACCCCGAGGCCGATGATGGCCCACCCCAGCAGCCGTCCACCGAGGGACGCAAGGCGCGTTGCCTTCCGGAAGGACCCGGTCGTGCGCCAGAGGGTCGCGCGGAGGAGGCGTCCTCCGTCCAGGGGAAAGCCGGGGAGGAGGTTGAAGAGGGCGAGCGCCAGGTTGACGATGGCGAGATACTCCGCCACGACCGTGACCCCGAGGCCCAGCGGACCGGCGGACAGTGCGATACCATAGAAGCCGGCGGCCAGAACCAGGGACGCGATCGGGCCCACCACCGCGATGAGGAACTCGTCACCGGGCGACGATGCCTCGCGGCTCGTCTTCGCCATCCCTCCGAAGATGAAGAGGGTGATGCCCTCGACCTCGACGCCCTTCCATCTGGCGACGAAGGAGTGGGAGAGCTCGTGAGCCAACAACGAAGCGAAGAAGAGCACGGTTCCGACCGAGCCCATGAGGAGGTACTCGAGGCGCTCCAGATCCGGCGCGTTCGCGCGAAAGATCGCGGTGAAGGACACCAGGATGAGGAAGAACAGGATGAACCACGAGTAGTCCAGCGAGATCCGGAACCCCGCGATCGAACCGAGTTGGATCCCCGATGAGGTCCCGGGCGCCGCGGAGCCGCGGCGGACGGGAGGGGTGGAGGCGGGCGCCGGATCGCTCATACTTGGACCTCGGTTCTCCTCGCGGCATCAGGATCGTCGGGCCGGAGCGGGAGCTCTCCCTGGTCGGGCCCCAGCGCGTCGCGGGCACCGACGGCCCAACGCGCTCTTGAAGCTACCGGAGGGGGCAACCGGGAAAAAGGGGCACGAACTCGGGTCATTTTGGCAGTTTCCCGCCGGACAGGCACGGTTCGGGGCCGTGGAGGGTGGCAGGATTCCTGCAGAGGGTCATAGGGCCGCGGCCTTTCCAGGATCCTGGCCGCAACGCAGACTCCGAGGAATCAAAGGCGATCGATCCATGGGTGAAAGTTTCAATCTTCCGGTTCTTCCGCTTCGGGACACCGTCGTGTATCCCGGGGTCGCCGTTCCGATCTCCGCCGGAAGGGCGGGGACCGTCGAGGCGGTCCAGGCCGCGTTGGACGGTGATCGTCAGCTCTTCGCCGTGGCCCAGCGGGAGAATACGGACGAGCCCGACCCGGATCGACTCTACCCGGTCGGCACGGTCGTGCGCGTCATCCAGGCCCACCGGGTACGCGGGGGCCTCCAGCTCCTGGTCCAGGGCGAGCATCGAGCGGAAGCCGTGCACTTCGAGGGATCCGGCGAGGGCATGCTCCGGGCGGAGCTGATCGAGCTCACACGGTTCCCCCCGCGTAATCCCGGAGACCCTGCCTTCCAGGCCCTGGACAAGGAACTGCGTGATCGGGCCGCCGAGCTCGGAACCCGTCGTGGGGTCCCCGCCGAGGCTCTGAATCAGCTCATCCAGGGGGTGGACGAGCCAGGATCCTTCGCCGACCTGGTGGCCTTCTACCTCGACCTTCCGACTGCGGACAAGCAGAAGCTGCTCGAGGTTCTCGATGACGAGGAGCGGATGCGGCGTGCCCTCGTGGCAGTGGAGCGGGAGTTGGCCCGGCTCGAGGCCCAGGAGGAGATCCAGGCCAGAGTCCAGGAGGAGCTCGGCGAACGACAGCGCGAGATGCTCCTGCGAGAGCAGATGAAGCAGATCCAGCGCGAGCTCGGCGACGAGGACGAGAAGCAGGAGGTGGAGGAGCTGCGGACGCGGATCGAGGCGCTCGACCTGGACGAAGATGCCCGTGTCGAGGTCGACCGTGAGCTCAAGCGTCTCGAGCGGACGTCGCCGCAGTCAGCCGAATACCAGGTGATCCGGACCTTTCTCGAGTGGGTGACCGAGCTTCCCTGGAGCGAGCGCTCCGACGACAAGATCGACCTCGGGGTGGCCCAGGAGATTCTGCACGAGGACCACTACGGGCTGGAAGACGTGAAGGATCGAATCATCGAGTTCCTTGCGGTTCGCAAACTGCAGGCCGAGCGAGCCCTCGAGGCCGAGGAGACCCGTAGCGAGGGGACGGAGACGGGGGCGGAGGAGGACAGCGCCGCCACCGCCGCCCCACCCACCGACACGGAAATCGAAGTGGTGGACCCCGAGCGGAAGGAGGTGGGCGTCGAGGAGCCCGGGACCGATCCCGGGGCGAGGGATGGCGAGGACGGCTCGGAGCCCGATCCCGCGAGGCGCCCACCGCGGCTGGAGGACGACGAGGATCTGGTCGGGCGTGGCCCGATCCTTCTGTTCACCGGCCCCCCTGGCGTGGGAAAGACCTCGATTGCCAGATCCATCGCGCGCTCGCTGGGGCGGAAGTACGTCCGGATTTCGCTGGGAGGCGCCCGGGACGAAGCCGACATCCGGGGCCATCGCCGGACCTACGTGGGTGCGATGCCCGGAAGGATCATCCAGGGCATGCGGCAGGTGAAGACCAAGAACCCCGTATTCCTTCTGGACGAGGTGGACAAGCTGGGGGTGTCGTTCCAGGGGGATCCGTCTTCAGCGCTGCTGGAGGTGTTGGATCCAGCCCAGAACTCCACGTTCACGGACCACTACCTCGGGATTCCCTTCGACCTGTCCGAGGTCCTCTTCATCGCGACCGCCAATTACGTGGACCGTATTCCGGCTCCGCTGCTGGATCGCATGGAAAGGGTCGACTTCTCGGGCTACACGGAGCGCGAGAAGCTCGAGATTGCAAAGCGATACCTCCTTCCGCGCCAGCTCATCCAGGCCGGGTTGAAGAAGGAGGAGCTCCTGGTCACGGATGATGCCATCTGCTCCGTGATATCGAAGTACACGCGGGAGGCCGGCGTCCGTCAGCTCGAGCGCGCTCTGGGCAAGGTGGCGAGGAAGGTCGCCCGGAAGATCGCAGCCGGCGAGTTCGATAGCACGACCGTGACGCCGGACGAGGTCCGGGATCTACTCGGGCGCCCCCGCGTCCATCCGGAGAAGATGCGTACCGAAAATGCGGTGGGAGTGGCGACCGGGATGTTCTACACCCCCATGGGGGGCGACATCATGTTCGTCGAGGCAAGCGTGATGCCCGGAGAAGGGGGACTCGTCCTCACCGGCCAGCTCGGAGACGTCATGAAAGAGTCCGGCCGGGCGGCTTGGACTTTCGCCAAGAGCCGCTACAGGGAGTACGGGATCGCGGAGCAGAACCTCAAGGGAACCGAAGTGCATATCCACGTCCCGGCCGGAGCGATCCCGAAGGATGGACCTTCTGCCGGGATCACCATGGCGACGGCGCTGGTTTCGGCTCTGTCCGGCCGCAAGGTTCGACGGGATGTGGCTATGACCGGTGAGCTCACCCTGACCGGCCGGGTGCTTCCGATCGGGGGGATCAAGGAGAAGGTCCTGGGCGCCGTGCGGGCGGGGATCCACGAGATCATCCTGCCCGCTGAGAACGAGGCCGCGCTGGAGGACATCCCCGAGGCGGTCCGTGAGACCCTCACCCTCCACCTGGTTCAGGAGCTGGATGACGTGATCCCGATTGCGCTCGAGTCGGAAGGCGCGAGGCCGGGCAAGAAAAGGAAGAGGGCGACCTCGACCCGTCCTGCACCCGAGGAAACCTCTACGGCCGTGAGTTGATCCGCGGGGGGACCCGCCGCCGACCTGGTGCCGGGGGTAGGCCGCCTCTCAGCCCTCGCGGGCCATCGCCCGGACCATCTCGAATTCCCGTGCCTCCACCGGTTGGACCGAGAGTCGCGCTCGTTTCACGAGAACCATCTTGGACAGGTCGGGGCGCGATTTGATCTCGGCGAGAGGGACCTTGCGAGGGAGCTTCTCCACGAACGCCACATCCACGAGCCACCAACGCGGGTCGTCCTCGGACGAGCGCGGATCGTGGTAGGTGTGCTCTTCGTCGAACTGCGTGGGATCGGGATAGGGTTCGCTCGCGACCTCGGCGATCCCGACGACCCCGGGGGGGCTCGTATTCGAGTGGTAGTAGAGCATGAGGTCCCCCGGAGACATCTGGTCGCGCATGAGGTTTCTGGCCTCGTAGTTGCGGACCCCGGTCCAGGGAGCCTTCCCATCGCGCTTCAGGTCGTCGATGGAGTAGGCATCCTCTTCGCTCTTCATCAGCCAGTGTCGCTTCTGGGCCATGCTCGGGTCCTGATTCGGATTCTCGGCATCTCGACAAAGCGGCGCTTCTGGAAGCTCGGGCGTGGACGACATTCTCGCTTCCGAAAGCGATGTGTCGCTGTCGACCCGAATCCGAGTGGGCGGGTCTCAGGCGGGCCCCGCCTCCGCTACTTCTTGGCCGACCCGGTCCGTATATTGCTTGAAATTCTCCTCGAACATCTTCGCCAGTCTGGCGGCCGCTTCATCGTAGGCGGCAGGGTCCTGCCACGTCCGCCGGGGAACGAGAAGGTCGTCGGGGACGCCCGGCACCTCAACGGGCACATGAACCCCGAAGTTCGGGTCCTCGACGGTCGCCGCATCATCGAGAAGTCCCTGGAGGGCTGCTCGAACCATGTGCCTCGTGTACTCGAGCTCGATCCGGCTCCCGACACCGTAGGGGCCCCCGGTCCAGCCCGTGTTCACCAGCCAGACCCGACTGCCGTGCTCACGCAGCTTGTCTCCCAGCATCCTGGCGTAGACCCCGGGGTGCCGGGGGAGAAAGGGGGCTCCGAAACAGGCGGAGAACACGGCCCTGGGCTCGGTCACACCCTGCTCGGTTCCCGCCACCTTCGCCGTGTAGCCCGAAAGGAAGTGATACATGGCCTGTTCCGGGTCCAACCGCGAGATGGGCGGTAGGACACCGAATGCGTCGGCCGTAAGAAAGAGAACGCTCTTGGGATGATCTCCCCGGCTCGGCGCGACGGCGTTCGGAATGAAATGGATGGGGTACGACCCGCGCGTATTCTCGGTGATCGACCCGTCGTCGAAATCGGCCTCCCGCGTATCCGGGTCCAGGACCACGTTCTCCAGCACCGCTCCGAACCGGCGCACGGCCTGATGGATCTCCGGCTCCCCCTTCGGCGACAGCCGGATCATCTTCGCATAGCACCCGCCCTCGAAGTTGAACACTCCCTCCGATCCCCAACCGTGCTCGTCGTCGCCGATCAGTCCCCGCTCGGGGTCGGCGGAGAGCGTGGTCTTCCCCGTCCCCGAGAGCCCGAAGAAGAGTGCGACGTCGCCCGAGTCGCCGATGTTCGCCGAACAATGCATGGGGAGAACTTCGTGCTCGGGAAGACGGTGGTTCAGGAAGAAGAAGACGGACTTCTTGATCTCGCCGGCGTAGCGCGTGCCCCCGATGAGGACCTCTCTCCGGTCTAGATTGACCACGATAAAGGTCCCCGAACGGGTCCCATGGCGTTCGGGGGTCGCCTCGAGCTCCGGAGCGTGGAGGACGATGAGTTCGGGTGTCTGCTTCACGCGGTCGGCCTCACGTGGCCGGAGGAACATGTTGTGCGCGAACAGGTCGTGCCATGCCGAGCTGGTGATCACGCGCACGTTGATGCCTACATGCGGGTCCTCGCCGGCTCGTGCGTCCCGGACGAAGAGATCGCGGCTCTCCAGGTGGGCCGTCACATTCGCCCGCAGGCGCTCGTAGTGCTGGGGGGAGATGGGCAGATTGATCTCGCCCCAGTCGATCGTGTCCTCCACCGAAGGGGAACGTACGATGAAGCGGTCTTTGGGGGATCGTCCCGTGTGCGGCGCGGTGACGGCGACGAACGAGCCCGTATGCGAAAGCTGCCCTTCCTCGCGGGCGAGGGCCTGCTCGCAGAGCTGCGCGCGCGACAGATTCCAGTGGACGGTGGCGGACGGCTGGAGGCCGTGGAGATCCAGGCCGTTGCGGCTGGGGGTCCCTTCATGCATGCGAACGAGCACCTCCGTGCGGGATCGAGCCCGGTGGATGGACCGGCAACCCGATAAACGTGGGCCCAACTCGACCGTGCGTCCACCGGCGACGTCCGGGGGGACGTCGGCAGGGGCGGTTCGTGGGCGTCCAATTCAATGTCGGCGTGGTGGAAGGCCGAGCGAAGGGCAGTCCGCGCTGCACCGGGGTCGCCCCCCGACCGCGGCGGGGACGAGGGATCAACGAGGTCTGCCCGACGGTACCTGAAAGAGTGTCCCCGACCTGCAGCGTGATCCTCCGCTCTGTCCCGTGCCCCGACGCCATGCGCCGTTCGCACCACCCTCGAGACCCAACATCGCCCCCGCGTGGACGGCTGGCGAGACGTGCACGCGTGTGCGCACTGAAGTTGGGGCTCATGGGGCTCGCTTCCCGCTTCTTCGTGCTCACCCCCCGCTTCTTTGTGCTCACCCCCCTCATCTTCGTGCTTGCTCTCCTCCTCCTCGGGCCCGGCCGGTTGTCTGCCCAGGACACATGCCCGGACGGACGGATTTCCGAGATCTTCATCGATACCCACTCGATCTTCGATCCGGAGGCCATTCCGGAGGCCAGCCCTCTCACCTGGGCATACGAGTTGGCAAACTCGGCCCATGTGAGTACGCGGGAGTCGTTTCTCCGCGGCGAGCTCCTCTTCCGGGAAGGCGACTGTTACGACGAGACCGTGTTGCGCGAGACCGCCCGGATCCTTCGCCAGTTACGCTTTCTCGCTCGGGCCGACGTGTTCGGGATCCCCCAGCCGG